>JANPCR010000063.1:0-3806 GCA_031431035.1 Rhodoferax sp. | reverse complement strand
AAGGACATCAACCCCGAGCTTGATTTGCGCCTTTTCCCCACCGGGGTCACACCCGACAATGTGGACGACTTTTTGAAAGACGTGGATGTTTACGTGGATGGGCTGGACTTTTTTGCCCTACCGGCGCGACGCATGGTGTTTGCCAAATGCCGTGAAAAAGGCATTCCGGCGCTGACGGCGGCACCCTTAGGCATGGGCGTGGCTTTTTTGATGTTCAGCCCAACGGGCATGAGTTTTGAAGATTACTTCAAAGTGGAAGGGCACGACCATCACGAGCAATATGCCCGGTTCATTGCCGGTTTGTCGCCCGCCATGGTGCAGCGTAATTATTTGGTGGCACCCGAAGCGGTTAATTTCAACGAGAAACGCGGACCATCGACCATCATGGCCTGCGACTTGTGTGCGGGGGTCATGGGAACCTCAGTCTTGAAGGTTTTGCTGGGTCGCGGCAGCCTTAAAGCAGCCCCTTGGGGTCTGCATTTTGACGCGTACCACCAAACGCTCAAGCACACTTGGCGGCCCTTTGGCAACGCCAACCCGATCCAGCAACTGCTGTTGAAGTTTATTCGGCCAAGGGTCAGGGGGTAGCCTTTGGCTTTGGGTTTGCATGGCAAAATTGCCGCATGAAAATACTATTGACAGGTGCGGCAGGCTTCATCGGCATGACCGCCGCTTTGAAGCTGCTGGCGCGCGGCGACGAGGTGGTGGGGCTGGACAACCTGAATGACTATTACGACGTCACCCTGAAGCAAAGTCGACTGAACCGGCTGCTGTCTCAACCCAGGTTTCGCTTTGTCAAACTGGACGTGGCTGATCAGCCCGGCATGGCGGCTTTGTTTGCGGCCGAAAAATTTGACCGTGTGATTCATCTGGCCGCCCAGGCCGGCGTGCGCTATTCGCTGCAAAACCCGCATGCTTATATAGAAAGCAACGTGCTGGGTTTCACCAATGTCCTAGAGGGTTGCCGCCACGCCAAGGTGCAGCATTTGGTTTACGCATCAAGCTCCAGCGTGTACGGCGGCAACACCAAAATGCCGTTTTCAGAGCACGACAGCGTGGACCACCCCGTGAGTCTGTACGCCGCCACCAAAAAAGCCAATGAGCTGATGGCCCACACCTACAGCCACCTGTTTGGTTTGCCTACCACGGGGCTGAGATTTTTTACAGTGTATGGACCTTGGGGGCGGCCAGACATGGCGCTTTTCTTGTTCACCAAAGCCATTTTGGAGGGGCGCCCCATTGACGTGTTCAACCACGGCAACATGCAACGCGACTTCACCTTTGTAGAAGACATTGTGGAAGGCGTGATCCGCGTGATGGACCGAGTGGCGACGCCCGATGCGGCCTACGACGCCATCAAGGCCGACCCGGCCACCAGCAACGCGCCCTACCGAGTGTTCAATATAGGCAATAACAACCCGGTGCCGCTGCTTGATTTCATTGCCTGCATCGAAAACGCCATTGGCATCAAAGCCCAAAAAAACCTGCTGCCCCTGCAAGATGGAGACGTGCCCGCCACCTATGCCAATACCGATGCGCTGAACGACTGGGTGGGTTTTGTGCCTGGCACCAGCATCGACGTGGGAATTGGGCGATTTGTAGCCTGGTACCGGGACTATTACAAGGTTTGACGGCTTTTTAACGAAAAAAGAACCTGCAGGTTCTTTTTTCTCAAAACCTGTCAAAATATGAATCAAATAGGGCTCTAGCTTAGAAATATATTCAATAGTTTGCTATTATTAGCATAGCAAATTGCTGGGCAACTTCGTGATTAAATTTCGACTTCACTTCGGCTATTTTTGACCTGCCGACGAGCTCAATTTTGCTGTTGCTTCCAATGTTGAATCAGCGCGCGGGTGCCTGATTCGCACAAGTCCAACACCCGCTCAAACCCTGCGACATTGCCGTAATAGGGGTCGGGGACATCTGCAACCTCGGCGGCAACCTCGGCAACCGTCAAGTCACGGCGGCCAAAGCTCAAAAACAGCTTCAGTTTTGGCAAATGCTGCTCCGGGCAGATTTTTTGCAAGGCCTTCAAATTGTCGGCGTCCATTGCCAAAATCAGGTCAAACTTGTCAAAGTCTTGCGCCACCACACGGCGCGCGCGGTGCCGACCCATTTCGTATCCCCTGCGCAACAGCGCTGCAACTGCCCGCGGGTCGGGGCGCTCACCCGAGCCACTGGCTTGTGTGCCCGCAGAGTCAATGCGAACAGTGGCGGGCAATTGAGCCTGCGCGGCCTGTTTCTCTAGCACGAACTGGGCCATTGGCGAGCGACAGATGTTGCCCATGCAGACAATCAAGACGTTGGTCATATGACCCAATTTTAGGTGTGATTTTTTCCCTGCTTTCCAGCGCCATTGCCCAAGCACCCTGTTGAAGTCACGGTTTTTGCAGGTAAATGCGTTATATTTGTCAATCACTTGAACCTTGGGTAGCCCAGCAGCTCGCAATTAGGACAAACCATGATAATTAATTTCGCTCCTTTGACGTCAATGGCCCGTTGGTCAGGGCTGCTTGCCGTTGCCGCATTGGCCGCAGGTTGTGCCAATTTCAACGCGCCGGTTTACCCGCCGGCTCCTGCCGCCGCCAATACCGCAAATTACAACTACATCGTCGGGCCTGGCGACTCGCTCAACATCATTGTGTGGCGCAACCCCGAGTTGTCTATGTCAGTGCCGGTGCGGCCAGACGGCAAGCTGTCGACACCCTTGGTCGATGAGCTGGTAGTTCAGGGAAAAACCTCGATAGAGATCGCCAGAGATGTTGAAAAGGCCCTGGCCAAGTTTGTACGCGACCCGGTGGTCACAGTCATCGTCACCAGCTTCGTTGGCCCTTACAGCGAGCAAATTCGAGTTGTAGGCGAAGCTGCCAAACCGCAATTCTTGCCGTACAAGCAAAAAATGACCGTGCTGGATGTGATGATTGCCGTGGGCGGATTGACCGATTTTGCCGATGGCAATTCGGCCGTGGTGGTGCGCGCATCCGAAGGCGACAAGCGCTACACCGTGCGCCTGAAAGACTTGATCAAACGCGGCGACATTTCTGCCAACGTCGAGATGAAGCCGGGCGACGTGTTGATCATTCCTCAGGGTTGGTTCTAGGCTGCTTTGAGCTTGGGTTTGAGCAAGGCTCGAACTTTGGGGTTCGCCAGTGGTCTCTTTGTCAGCCTTTGACACCGATGCCAAAATCACTTTTTTTCACCAGACTGGACTGAAGATTTTTAATGGATGAGTTGCTAAATCAGTTGTCTGCCATTGCCCGTGGGGTTTGGAAGCACCGTTGGCCGGGCATCATGGTCGCTTGGGTGGTAGGTGCTATTGGCGCCGCCGTCGTGATGTGGGTGCCCGACAAGTACGAGGCCAGCGCCCGTATCTATGTGGACACCCAGTCGATCTTGAAGCCCTTGATGTCAGGGTTGGCCGTGCAGCCCAATGTCGAGCAGCAAGTTGCCATGTTGAGCCGAACCTTAATAAGCCGCCCCAACGTCGAAAAGCTAATCCGCATGGCTGATCTTGATTTGGGCGAAAAATCAAAAACCGCGCAAGAAGAATTGATCGAGCGCGTCACCAAAACACTGCAAATCAAGAACACTGCCCGGGACAATTTGTACACCTTGGGGTTTCGTGACCCCAACCCCGAAAAAGCCAAAAAGGTGGTGCAGTCCCTGGTGTCCATTTTTGTTGAGTCAAGTTTGGGCGACACCCGCAAAGACTCTGACACGGCGAAAAAATTCATTGACGACCAAATCAAGACCTATGTCGCCAAGTTAGAAGAAGCTGAAACCCGCCTCAAAGAGTTCAAGCT
>JANPCR010000062.1:0-13628 GCA_031431035.1 Rhodoferax sp. | reverse complement strand
TGCCAGCTCTGTGTAGATGCCGTGGCGTCGCTCCCCTGGCGCAACCCCGGAATTGACCATGTGCAGCAGGTTTGCGCCATCGGGTCGAGCAAAGGTCCAACCCACCAGTGAGTCTCCCCGAAAAGCGCCAATCCGCAAAGCGCCAGGTTCTAGAAAGGTGGGCGACGGCGTTCGCGCTGCGGATTCGTCGGCGGCAACTTGGTCTAGCAACTCCGACGCTTCATAGTCCGCAAACGCGCCTTCCGAGAGGGTTGCGAACGCTGGTTCAGGAAACTGGTCTAGGACGCGATAAGTGATGTGATTCATTGGTTCAAGGTCAAACAGCAGCTCCGATGGACGCGAATGTGGGCTGGGGGCCGCTTGCGTCACCAGTTCAACAAAGTGATGGACAACTGCAGCACGGTCGCAAAGCACACCCACAGCAGGTAGGGAATATTCACGTACGCGACCCAGGGCACGCGCGCCCAGATGACCCGCAAGGCCCACACAAGCGTCCCCAGAATCAGCAAGGTGTCAATAGCCGCCAGAAAATTATTTTTCAAACCAAATTGCAAGGGCGAATAGGCCAAGTTGAAAACAAGGTTCAACCCGAAAGGCAAAAAAACCGCCCAGGGCAGGCGCTTTTTGGAGGCCAGAAAAAGCACGTAGCCGAAACTCACCGCGATGATGGTGTACAAAATACCCCACGCCGGGCCAAATACCCAGGCAGGTGGCGCAAAAAAAGGCTGGTTAAGCTGGGCGTACCAAGCTGCTGATTCATTCATGAAATTACTGCAAAGCCTTTTTTGATTGAAGTGGCTGCCTTAACTGGCATTGGGGCGTTCCTCAGCCTCGAAAAGCGCAACCCAGAAGTCCGTGTGGCGGAATCCAAGGCGCTTTTAGCCAAAGCTGTTGATTGTGGCAAATCGCAGCCTCAGCACTGGTCAACACTGGATCGAATTGCGGCAGAACTTGTCCAGCTCTCGCACCACAGCGCGTTCGGTCACAGCGTTTTTGGCTTTGAGGCCCACGTCCAGGCTCAGTTTGAGCTCGTATTTGCGAAAAAACTCGTCAAACAGTTCACCGCCTAGTGTCGCGTAGGCGGTCAGGCGGTCGGTTTTGGGGTCGTGTTCGAGCAGCACGGCGCACAGCGGCTGCTCGGCTGGACCACCCTGCACTTGCGCGCCCTTGGCTGGGTCGTATTCGCTGTGGTCGGCGCAGCAATGGATCATGTTGTCTTGCAGGCCTTTTCGCGACTTGGTTTTCCGAAAACTGATGAAGCTGACCTGGGGCGTGGGGTACACCAATTGGTGCGCACAAATGGCGCTGAAGGCCACCACGCTTTGGCGCGGGCCGACACCGCCTGGCCAGGCGTAGTCGGCCCGGGTTTTGGTGCTGAGGCGGTGCGGCGGGGCGCTCTGACCCAGGTTCAGCAAGAAGACAGGGGTTGCTTCAAACGGGTAGTGAAAGACGTAATTGGTTTGGGCTTTGAGGCCACTTGCCTTGATGGGGTTGCCCTGCTCGTCCGTGAGCAGCACACGAGCGTAGGGGCGCGGGCGGGAGTCGGCGGCCAGGGCGGCGGTTGACAACCCGCCTGTAAGTGAAGCCGTGAGGGATGCGCCAAGAGATGTGCCAGAAAGCGCGTTTCGCCCCAGCGAAGAACTTAGGCAAGTGGCGCTGGCAGCGCAAGTTTCAACAAAGCTGCGGCGATCCATGGCTTCCCCGAATTAGTGTGTCGATACGGCAATTTATCCTGCCGCACTTCGCCGTGTCAAGTTGGGGTCAAGATCGGGGAAATTTAAGGTTATTCGAGGCTTGAAAGGCCTTCAAGCGCCCTTGTCCGGCAAAACGGCTGGCCGACCTGATTCGCGCCGCGCAATCCAGACCGTGGCAGCGCAAATCACCACGCCACCAACCAAGGTGGATTGGCTGGGCACATCGGCAAACAAAAGCCAGCCAAACAAAGCCGACCAGACCAAGTCTAAAAAGCGGATCGACTGGGTTGACGAAATGTCAGCAATGCCAAACGAGCGGGTTAGACAATAGTGCGCGCCGCTGCCCAAAATACCGCTGACGAAAAACCCGAACCATTGCAATGCGGACGGTGCAGCCCAATGCAGCAGCGCGAACGGCAGGCTGAACAAGGTGACGGTAATGGCCTGCCACAGCACGATGACCTGGGCGCTTTCAAACCGCGTCAGACCTTTGGTCAGCAAAAACGAGCCTGCAAAAATTGGGGCTGAGGCCAGCATGATCAGGTTGTAATACCCGCCGGTGCCAGCCAATTTGGGCCAAACCACGATCAAAACGCCGACAAATCCGATCAATGACGCGGCCCAACGGTCCCAGTGCATGGGTTCTTTAAAGAAAAGGTAAGCGCCAATCATGATGAAGATAGGCCCGGTGAATCCAATTGCGGTCATGTCGGCCAGCGGAATTTTCGGCAGCGCCGCGTACCAAAGCAGCAAACCCGCCGTGTGGACGGCCCCGCGCAAAAACTGCCCGCCAATGCGTTGCGTCCGGTAGGCGGCAGCGCCCGCGCGCAGCACAAACGGCAGCATCACCGCCAAGCCACAGGCATAGCGCAAAAACTGAGCCTGAAACGGGTCCAGCTGCTGGGTCATGAAGCGCTGAATCGAGTTCAGCACCACGAACATCAGACCCGCGGCGGTCGTCCACAGCAAGCCCTGAACTGTGGGGTCCAGGCGCGAGGCGCGGTGGCGGGTGAGCGCAAAGCGCCGCTGCAAACCTTTGCGCATCAAATGCTAGGAAAGAATTTCGCGCCGATCAAACTTGGCACTGCGAGCGCCACAAAGCGCATTGAAAAAAAACATCACCAAGCGAGGTTAGCAGGCTTTGCCAAATGGCGCTGACGCTGGCGTGACTGGGGGATGCTGCATGCGCTGGGGATGTTGACGATGTCTAGGCGGGCCGCCAAATTGAACCGTTCAACTACTGCCACGCACCACCACTTCAAAACCCAAATCAATCTGATGCGCTTTGCATTCGCCTTGCCGAATCAAGGTCAACAACATGTCCGCGGCAGCCTGACCAATTTTGGCGCGAGGAGTTCGTACAGTGGTCAGGCTCGGCCACATTTGGTCGCTGCCCGTCAGGTCATTGAACCCCGCGATTGCCATGCGTTCGGGAATGGCAATTTTGAGTCGCAACGCCGCCAGCAAAGCGCCTTGCGCCAAGTCATCGTTGCAAAAAAAGATGGCGTCTACCGCAGGGCTTTGGCCGATGATCTGCTCGAACATCACCGCACCCATGGCCAGCGACGACTGCGCCGGGTTAAGCCATTCCAATGTTGGGTCGTACAAATTGGCCTGCTGCAACACGCTGCGCCACCCATACAGGCGCTGCATCACCCGCGGGTCCAACTGAGCGCCCGCAAAGGCAATGCGACGGCGCCCCTTGGCCAAAAGGTGCTGGGTTAAGGCCATGCCCGCATCAATTTGGTGGAAGCCCACGCAATAAAGTGGCGGTTCGATGGGCTGGTCAATGAGCGGTTTGACAATCGCTTCAGCAGGCAGCTGTGGCAAGTCCATCAAATGTACGCAGGGCACTTTGCTGTGGGCAATCAGGGCTTTGGTGCCAGGGCTGTGGTCCAGCCCGGTGATCAACAAACCAGCCGGGCGATGCTGCAACTGCTCTCGCAGCAATTGCTCTTCTTGTCCGCTGTCGTAATGCGTCACACCAATCAAGGTTTGAAACCCGGCTGCGCGCAGTGTTTGCTGGGCGGCATCCAGCAAATCAACAAACAAGGCGTTGGACAACTTGGGAATCAAGATGGCCACGTGGTTACTGTGCTGGGACGCCAAGGCGCGGGCAGCGGGGTCTGGCACATAACCCAAGCGGCTGGCGGCTTGGGTCACGCGGTCTACCAGCTCCGGCGCCACCGCGCGCGCGCCGCGCAAGGCTCTGGACACAGTGATCGGGCTAACCCCTGCCGCCCGGGCAACGTCGTTCAGGGTCACCCGACCTGTCGATCGCAGGCCTTTGGGGCTGGCGTCGCTTTTGGGACTGCCTTGGCTTTTAGGGCTCAGAGGCATTTGACGTTGAAGGGCATTTGAGGGTATTTCCTGATGGAGCCTGGCTCAGCAGACTATAGGATAGCGCTATCCGAACCATCTGTCGATCTACAGTGTGGTGCATTTAGGATAGCGCTGTCCAAAACTGATCCTGACAATGATTAGTCTGCATGAAATGGCAAGGTGAATGCCTCTGAATTTCGAAGACTCGTGGCGCTGGTGGCTAAGTCCGATCAGCGGCAGCACCAGCCACTTTTTGAATGATTGGGTCATCTGGCATGCCCGCGTCATGGTGCTGTCATGGGCAGTTTTATTGCCTTTGGGTGCCTTGGCAGCGCGCTACTTCAAAGTGACCCCACGCCAACAATGGCCCGCGCAGCTTGACAACCGTGCTTGGTGGCATGCCCACCGCTTGCTTCAATACAGTGGCTTGGCGTTCATGCTGGTGGGCGCTGCGTTTGCGTGGGGCCAAGGACCTGCAAGCTCAGGCGTCGCGCAGTGGCATGGCTACCTGGGGTGGGCGGTCGTCGCTTTGGGGGCATTGCAGTTGGTCAGCGCCTGGGCGCGCGGCAGCAAAGGCGGCCCTTCTGAGCCCACCCTGCGCGGCGATCACTACGACATGACTCAGCACCGGCTTCGGTTTGAGGCGGTGCACAAGAGCGCGGGCTGGTTGGCCTTGGTGATGGCCATCGTCACTGTCGCCCTTGGGCTTTGGGCTGCCGACGCGCCGCGCTGGATGCCTTTGGTACTTGGCGGGTGGTGGAGTGGCTTATGTTTGTTGGCTGTTCGGTTTGAGCGCGCAGGCCGCTGCATCGACACCTACCAGGCCATTTGGGGGCCAAATCCACAGCACCCTGGCAACCAGCGCACACACCCGGGTTGGGGCATGCGCCGACCCTTAGATGATCGGAATCAAGCATGAGTGGGCTTGCACTGCAAAACATTGTCAAACGCTTTGGCGACGTCACCGTCGTCAAGCAACTTGATCTTGAAATTGAAGAAGGCGAATTTGTTGTTTTGCTGGGCGAATCGGGCTGCGGCAAAAGCACCACGTTGCGAATGATTGCAGGCCTGGAAGAAGTCACCGAGGGGCGTATCTTCATTGCGGGGCGCGATGTGACCGACCTGCACCCCATGGAGCGCGACATCGCCATGGTGTTTCAAAACTACGCGTTGTACCCACACATGGACGTGGGGCGCAACATGTCGTTTTCTCTCAAAATTGCGGGCTGCCCGGCAGACGAGGTGAAAACCCGGGTGAATGCCGCTGCGAAAATTTTGAACATTGAGCATCTGCTGGCCCGCAAACCCAAAGAGCTGTCGGGCGGGCAACGCCAGCGTGTCGCTATAGGCCGTGCGATCGTGCGTGAACCCAAGGTTTTTCTGTTTGACGAACCGCTGTCCAACCTGGACGCCAAGTTGCGCAGCCATATGCGTGCCGAGCTTGCGGTGCTGCACCAGCGCCTGGGCAAAACCACGGTGTACGTCACCCACGACCAAATCGAAGCCATGACTTTGGCCTCGCGCATCGTCATTTTTGACAAAGGCCAGATTCAGCAGGTCGGCACGCCAACCGAGGTGTTCAACCGCCCTGCCAACCTGTTTGTGGCCAGTTTCATTGGCGTGCCCACCATGAACCTGTTTGAAGCGACTTGCCGCTTTGACGGCAATGCCCTGCGCTTGGTCGGCGCGGGTATCGACTGGCTGGCCCCACAGTGGCTGGCGCAAACCGGCATTTCTGCGGGGCAATTGGTGACGGTTGGGTTGCGGCCCCAAGCGCTGCAGCCAGGTTCTGATTTACCCAATCGGCTGTGCATTCGGGCCGATGTGGTTGAGTATTTGGGCACCGAAAGCCAGGTGGCCGGGCCGATGCAAAGCCAGAGCACGGGCGCCCGGTTGTCGGCCATCTTGCCGGGCGATGCCAAGGCCCAATTGAAGCAATCCATTGACCTGTGTTTCGACGCCAATGCCTTGCACGTTTTTGACCAGAAGCACGGGCTGTCGCTGCGCCCGTGACACCTTTTCATTCTTCACCTTTTCATTCTTCACCTTTTCCTGCCTTCCCTTCACTTTCTAACTCAATCAACCAGGAGATTCGTCCCATGCTAGATCGCAGAACTCTCATCAAAGGTGCCGGTATCACCGTGTTTGGCGCGGGCTTGCCCGTGAGCGGTGCTATGGCTCAAAACCGTTATGCCAAGTACGCTGGCAAGACGGTGACTATCAACATTCCGGCGCACCCGCACTACGACGCCATGGCCAAACTGCTGCCAGAGTTCACCAAAGAAACCGGCATCAAGGTCGAGGTCGACAAGCTCGCCATTGGCCGTTTGAAAGAAAAGCAACTGTTGGAAATGTCCAAACCCCAGGGCGACTATGACCTGGCTTGCTACATCGTGATGTGGAAGGGCGAGTACGTTGCCAAAAATCTGATTCAACCGCTTGAGCCCTTTTTTGCCAACCCCGCCTTGGCAGACCCGGCCTATGACATGAAAGACATCATCCCAATTTATCTGGAGAATTTGGGTATGGTCGGTGGCCCTAAAGGCTATTTGGGTGGCGCGGGTGCCAAGCTGTACGGTCTGCCCTATGGCGCTGAAACCTCGGTGCTGGCCTATCGGCGCGATGTGTTTGCCAAGCTGAACCTGAAGGTGCCAGAAACCTATGACGACTTCAGCAAAGCCCTGCGTGTGCTCAAAGACCAGTCAGGCATGGGTGCGCTCACGTCGCGCGGGCAGGCAGGGCACCAGTGCGTGCATGCCTGGCTGCTGCACTTGAACCCACTGGGCGGCAGTGTGTTTGACAGCCAGTGGAAGCCGCGTTTCAACGACAAAGCGGGCGTGGCCGCGCTGAAGTTTTTGCAAGACGTGGTCGCCACCGGCCCAGCCGGTATTCCAGGGTTTGGCCAGGGCGAAGCCAACACGGCCTTCCTGCAAGGCCAGGCTGCCATGTACCTTGATTCGACCTCATTCGCAGGCGTGGTCAACGACCCCAGCCGCAGCAAAGTGGTGGGCAATGTCAGCTGGGCGCTGCACCCTAAGGGCGTGAAACGGGCCTCGCAATCGGGTGGCTTGGGCTTGACCATTCCCAAAAACGCCAAAAACGCCGATGCCGCATTTTTGCTGATGCAATGGCTCACGTCCAAAGCGCAAGACAAAGCCGTGACCCGCCTGGGTGGCGCGCCCATGCGCAACTCCACCATGGCAGATGCAGACCTGGTGCGCCAGTACCCTGAGTTTGTGGTTTTCAAGGAGGCGCTGCAATACTCCAACCCCGATTGGCGTCCCATCATTCCAGTTTGGGACCGCATCAACGTGCAGGCTTTGGGTGTGGGAATTTCCGAAGCGCTCACGGGCAAAAAGAGCGCCGAAGACGCCCTGAACGGCATGGTGCCGCAAGTCACCGCGATCATGCGAGAGGCTGGTTACAAAATCTGACGCTGACCTAACCTTGCAGCACTGACCCAATTCATCCCACCTATGCGAACTTCCCGCTGGACCATAGCGCTTTACCTCGGCCCTGCCGTTTTGGTGATGGCGGCGGCCTGCCTTTACCCAGTGCTGACCGCCTTTCAGCTGGCGGGTTACAAATGGGAAATGGGCACCCCGTGGGACAGTGCGCAGTGGGTCGGTTGGGCCAATTTTGTATCGGCGTTCAGCAACGAACAGGTGTGGTCATCGCTGTGGACCACGTTGCTTTTTGCGGCAGTGTGCGTCAGCGCCGAAATGGTTTTGGGCATTGCGCTGGCCCTGGCGCTGGAGCACCCGGTGCGGGGCATGGCGATTTTCAGAACCATTTTCATCTTGCCCATGATGATCGCGCCGATTGCCGTGGGCCTGGCCTGGCGCTACATGTTTGACGCCCAATTCGGGCTGATCAACGCGGTGCTGGGCCTGGTTGGCATCAAGGCGATGACCTGGCTTGCCGACCCCACCTTGGCCTTCATTGCCATCGTCATCGCTGACATTTGGCAGTGGACGCCCTTTGTCTTCATCATGATGCTGGCCGCGCTGGCGGGCGTGGACAGCGCCGTGCTGGAGGCCGCCCGCATTGACGGCGCTCGCTGGTGGCAGCAAATCTTTTTGGTCAAACTGCCCATGGTGATGCATGTGATTGCCATCACGCTGATGATGCGGTTGATTGACGCGTTTCGGGTGCTGGAAGTGGTTTACGTGCTGACCTTTGGCGGCCCAGGCAATAGCACCGAAATTTTGGCGCTGCACATTTACAAGACCGCATTTGTGGGCCAGCAAATGGGCGTGGCAGCCGCCGTGTCGGTGTTGCTGCTGGTGGTGGTAGCGGGCTTGTCATGGGCGGCACTGCGGCTGTCTAACCCCATGAAAGATAAAGCATGAAAGACCGAGCATGAAGCGCCAAGCGCCCCTGGTGCTGCTGCACTACACCATGCTGGTGATTTTGGCAGTGTTGTGCCTGGCCCCCATCGTGGTCATTTTTGCGACCAGTTTGCGCCAGCAGGTTCAAATATTTTCAGAACCGCTCAATTTTTTATTTGCGCCGACACTGGCCAACTACCGCGCGGTTTTGCAAGAAGACAAGCTTGAGGTTTACCTGGGCAACAGCTTGTTTGTTGGCATTATTTCAACCGTGCTGACCCTGGTTTTGGGTTGCATGGCGGCGTATGGTCTAGCGCGTTTTCGCTTTGTGGGGCGCACCACCGTGGCCTACACCACCTTGCTGCTGCGCACGGTTCCGCTGGCGGTCATGGCGATTCCGGTGTTCGTGATCTGGAACCAATGGGGATTGGTCAACAGCCTGTGGGGGCTGATCTTGCTGTACGTGGCTGTGAACCTGCCCTTCACCATTTGGCTTTTGTACGGCTTTGTGTTGCAAGTTCCAGTGGAGCTTGAAGAAGCTGCTGCTATTGACGGCTGTGGGCCACTGCGTATTTTCACCTCGGTGTTTTTGCCGTTGATGGCACCCGGTTTGGCCGCCGCGTCAATTTTCACGTTCCGCATCGCCTGGAATGAGTTCATTTTGGCGCTGGTGTTGACCGACCGACACACCCGCACTTTGCCTGTTGCCGCATCGCTGTTCATCACCGACATGGGGGTGGACTGGGGCAAGGTGATGGCCATGGGCAGTTTGATCGCGATTCCGCCATTGATCTTCACCTTTGTCGCGGCCCGCCAGATCATCGGCGGGCTGACGGCGGGTGCCGTTAAAGGATGACTGGCAGCGAGGCTGCCCCGCCACTCCGGATCGTTGTCATGGGCGTCTCTGGCAGTGGGAAAACCACCGTGGCCAAAGCCATTGGCACCGCGCTGCACCTGACCATGGTCGATGGCGACGACCTGCATGCGCCAGAAAGCATTGTCAAAATGAAAGCTGGCATTGCGCTGGATGACCTTGACCGCTGGCCGTGGCTGGACAGGGTCGCGGCTTTCCTTCAGCACGGGAGTCGTGCGGAGCCGTCATATTCACCGTCATATTCACCGCCACAGTCGCATTCAACGACTCATTCGCGCGAACTGGCTGATGAAGATAAGCAAGGCCGGATCGTCGCCTGCTCCGCGTTGAAACTAAGCTACCGCGACCACCTGCGCCGTGCTGCGCCGGGCCTCAAATTCGTGTTTTTAGACGGTGACGGCCAGTTGATCCACAGGCGCATGGCCCTGCGAACCGGTCACTTCATGCACCTTGAATTGCTGAAAAACCAGTTGCGCACCCTGCAGCGCCCCACCGCAACTGAGGAGGACGTGATCACGCTTCAAACTGCAATTGCCATTGACGATCTGGTTGATCAGGTTGCCATTGCCTTACAGCAGCGGAAATGGTTGCCTGACGAACTGCTATAATATACATAGCAAACTATGTATATTATTCGAGAGCTAGAGGCCTATTTTATTCAAAAAATGGCCAAAAATCGCTTGATTTGACAAAAAAGAACCTGCAGGTTCTTTTTTGGTTTTTTCACATGATTTGCGCCCATGCTTTGTCCAGGCGCTTCACGCTCACCGGCTGGGGCGTGCGCAGCTCTTGTGCGAAGAAGCTGACGCGCAATTCTTCAATCAGCCAGCGGAATTCAATCATGCGCTCGTCGGTCACGCCTTTGCGTTCGGCCACCAAACGCCAGTAGCGCTGCTCTTGTGGGCGCAGCTCGGCCAGGCGGGCGGCGTCGCGGGCGGGGTCGGCGCGGTACTTGTCCAAACGGGCGGTGATGGCCTTCATGTAGCGCGCAAAGTGCGGCAATTGCGCCCAGGGCGAGTCCATCAAGAAGCGCTTAGGCATCAGGCGCTGCAACTGTTGCGCAGCATCGGCTGTCGCATCTGACGCGTTTTTGGTGTCTTTGATTTTTTTGGCGGCAATGGCGTATTCGGCCAGCAGGGTTTGGCTCAAACGCGCCACTTCATTGGCGATCAGCGTCAAACGGCCCCGGCCTTCCTCAATGCGCTTTTTAAAGGCCGCCTCATTGGTGGGCAGCGGGTCCAGCAAAAAGGCTCGGTCCAGCGCCACGGCAATGATCTGGTCACGCAGTTCTTCAATCGAACCGCCACCCGTGCCGTCTGCCGTGCGGCCCACCAGCATGTAGGCCACTGCCATTTTTTGCAAGTCAGGGATGTTCTTTTCCAGGTACTTGAGCGCGTCCTTGATTTGCAGCGCAAACAAGCGACGCAAGCCCGCGCGGTGCTTGACAGCGGCGACTTGGGGCTCATCAAACACCTCAATCGTCACCCCTGCGTCAGCCGTGTTGCCTGAATCGACCAACGCCGGAAAACCAATCAGCGTTTGCCCTCCTTTTTGGATTTCAAGCAATTCGGGCAGTTCGCCAAAAGTCCAGGCGGTGTAACGCTGGCCTGCTGCAACGGGCTTGGGCGGCTGGGTTTGGCTGGTCTGGCCCTTCTGTGAAACACCCTGCGCGCCCGCTGGCCCCCTGCCCTGCGGCGCTTCCGCGCGAGCCAAGCTGCCAGTGGTCGGCACCGCAGCATCAGCTGTGGGCGATTGTTGCCCAGCCGCGTTTTGCGCCATTTTCAAGCCCGCCAGCGCCTGAAACGCGCCCCGGGCTTGCGCGCCCAAATCAGCCTTCAGCGCGGCCAGGTTGCGGCCCGTGCCCAATTGCCGGCCATGTTCGTCCACCACGCGCAGGTTCATGAAGTAATGCGGCGTCAGCATGTCGGCTTTGATGTCAGCGCGAACAATGTCCAGTGCCGTAGCCGCGCGAACCAGCTTCAGCACCGCATCGACCAGCGAGCCCTTGCCAAAGGCTTCTGGCACGTTCAGCGTCTCTGCCATCCGCGAGGCAGTCTCTGGCAACGGCACCAGACGTGAACGCGGCCGTTGGTGCAAGGTTTTCAGCAAGGCCTGTACTTTTTCTTTGAGCATGCCGGGCACCAGCCATTCGCAGCGCTCATCGTTCACCTGGTTCAGCACAAACAAGGGCACGGTGACGGTCAGCCCGTCTTTGGCGTCACCCGGCTCGTGCAGGTAGGTGGCTGCGCAATCCACGCCGCCCAGGCGAATGGTTTTGGGAAACGACAGCGTGGTGATGCCCGCCGCCTCGTGGCGCATCAGCTCTTCGCGGGTCAACGTCAGCAGTTTGGAGTTCTTTTTGGCTTCTTCACGGTACCAACGCTCAAAACCGAAACCGCTGCACACATCGGCGGGCAACTGCTGGTCGTAAAAAGCGTAGATCAGTTCGTCATCGACCAGCACGTCTTGCCGACGGGCTTTGTGCTCTAAATCTTCCACCTGCTTGATGAGCTTGTGGTTGGCAGCCAAAAAGGGCAGCGTCGTTTCCCACTGGTCGTTTACCAGCGCTTCCCGAATGAAAATCTCGCGCGCGCCCACTGGGTCAACCCGCCCGTAGTTGGTTTTGCGACCGTTGTAAATAACGATCCCGTACAGCGTCGCGCGTTCCAGCGCGGTGACTTCAGCCGCTTTTTTTTCCCAATGCGGGTCCAGCAATTGCTTTTTAAGCAGATGCCCGCCGACTTGCTCCAGCCACTGCGGCTCAATCGCGGCAAGGCCCCGGCCAAACAGGCGGGTGGTTTCCACCAACTCCGCCGCGACGATCCAGCGGCCCGGTTTTTTGGCCAGGTGAGCACCTGGGTGCGCGTAAAACTTGATGCCACGTGCGCCCAGGTATTCGCCACTGGGGCCGTCGGCTTCGAGCTTGCATCCGATGTTGCCGAGCAAGCCCGACAGCATGGACAAATGCAAGTGCTCGTAACTGGCAGGCGCTGCGTTCAGCCGCCATTTGTGCTCTGCCACGACCGTGTGCAACTGCGAATAAATGTCGCGCCACTCGCGCACGCGGCGAATGTTGACGAAGTTTTGGCGCAGAAGTTGCTCGTACTGGCGGTTGGAGAGTTTGTGGGACGGGGTTGCTGCCGGGAGGCGAGGCGAAATTGGGGTCAGAGCCCGATCTACCGAGGCATCTCCTCGCGGAGCTGACTCCGGTAATCGGGATCTGACCCCAATTTCGTTGCGGCCGACAACACCACCCCCCCGCGAACTCTCCAGCCACTTCCACAACTTCAAATACCCGCTGAACTCGCTTTTCTCATCGTCAAACTTCACATGCGCCTGATCTGCCTGGGTCTGCATGTCCATGGGCCGGTCGCGCACGTCCTGCACGCTCAGCGCTGACGCGATCACCAGCACTTCGTCCAGCGCGCCGCGTTCGCGGGCCTCCACAATCATGCGCCCTACGCGGGGGTCCAGCGGCAGTTTGGCCAATTCCCAACCCATGGGCGTCAGTTCATTGGCGTCATCCACCGCGCCCAGTTCGTTCAGCAATTGGTAACCGTCAGCAATCGCGCGGCTGGACGGCCGCTCCAAAAACGGAAAGTCTTCCACAACGCCCAAGTGCAGCGATTTCATTCGCAAAATCACGCCGGCCAACGACGAACGCAGGATCTCTGGTTCGGTGAACCTTGGCCTGGTGTCAAATTCCTTTTCATCAAACAGCCGTATGCAAATGCCGTTGGCCACCCGCCCGCAGCGCCCAGCGCGCTGATTGGCAGAGCTCTGGCTGATGGGCTCGACCAGCAACTGCTCCACCTTGCTTCTGAAACTGTAGCGCTTCATGCGCGCTGTGCCTGCGTCAATCACATAGCGAATGCCGGGCACCGTCAACGAGGTTTCAGCCACGTTGGTGGCCAGCACAACGCGCCGACCCGTGTGGCTGTCAAAAATACGGTCTTGCTCGGCTTGGCTCAAACGGGCAAAAAGCGGCAGCACTTCAGCGTTGCGAAACACGGGTTGGTGGCTTAGGTGCTTGCGCAAATGGTCGGCTGCTTCGCGGATTTCGCGCTCGCCGGGCAAAAAAATCAAAATGTCGCCGCTGTTGTGCACGTCGCGCCAAAGCTCGTCTACGCCATCGGCAATGGCGTTGTTCACGTCGTAGTCACGCGATTCTTCAAACGGGCGATACCGTTGTTCGACCGGGAACATGCGACCTGAGACCATCAATATGGGTGCAGGGATGTCGCCCCCATGGTCGCCCACTGCGTGTGGCTCCCTGCCCCCCGAGGGGGCGATATTTTGCTTGGCGCTGGCAAAATGCTTGGCAAACCGATCCGCGTCAATCGTGGCGGAGGTCACGATGACTTTCAAATCGGGCCTGCGCGGCAGAATTTGGCGCAGGTAGCCCAG
>JANPCR010000061.1:0-23375 GCA_031431035.1 Rhodoferax sp. | reverse complement strand
CGGCTTTCGTCTACGCGGGCCATTTCGTACTGTTTGGCGAAGAGTTCAAACAGAGTTTCGTTGTACTTGAATTCGCGGAATTTGGTGATGTAGTCGCTGTCGCTGGTACTGACGGGTTCTTCTTTTTCGGCGCGGGTGAGTTGCGACCGCAGCGCAAACAGTTCGGTTTGGGCCTGTTTGAAGTCGGGTGCGGATTCGGTCAAGTAGCCGCGCATGGACGCCAGTTTGACTTCTTGGGCTGTGATGCTGGCTTTGAGTCTGGCCAGGCCTTCGACGGCGGCTTGGGGGCTGGCCTTCAGAGCGCTGCTGTTCACGCCGCTACTTTTAAGGCCCAATTCGGCTTTGACCAGATTGTCTTTGGCGCCTAGCAGTTGCTTTTCAAAAAACACGCGGCGCTGTTGGGCTTCGGTGATGGCCAGGCGGTTCAGCAACTTGCCGAGTTCTTCGACGTACGCGTTGGCGATTTGCGCGGCCACAGCGGGGTCTTTGTCTTCAAGGTCGATTGTAATGAGGCCATCTTTACCGCTGGCAACCATGGTGTTTTTGTCGAGCTGTTTGCGGCTGTCTTGCTTGAACTTTTCTTCGTAGCGCTCGTTGAGTTTGAAGCGATCAATCAGCGCGTCTTGCACGGTTCGGCTTTTGACCAAGGCCACATACTGGTCTGCGGGGTTCTTTAAAGCACCAGACGCACCCGCCAAACCGCCCAATGCTCCCAGACTTTGCAGCATGGCGCTGGCGGCACTTTGTTGCTGCTGTGGCGGCATGAATTTGGTGGTGGCCGTGAATGACGGTGGGATGGCGTAAGTGATGCCAAGTGCAACCAACCCAGCGGCAATGGGCACCAACAGCAGCAGCCAAAAATTCTCAACAAGGACCTGCAGGATATCAATTAGGCTGACGTCGTCACTGGCCTCGTCATTAGCGTTGGCACTAGGGGCGTCACTTGTGACAGTGTCTGGGTTCTGATTCATGGGTGGCGATCAATGGAAGGTTCAAGGCCAGCGACGCAGGCAGCCAAACCGCCTGAGTCTCGAGGGCAAGGCCAGCAGTCGGGCATCACAGCTTGCTGATGGACTTGATGGCGGCAAAGCCCAAGCCAAAGTTAGCCAAAATCTGGGTCCAGTCTTTGAAGGCGCGGGTGACGATGTTGTAACGGCTTTCGCGGTCGATTTGCGCAGGCACAACGACTGTGTCGCCTGGCAAAACGCGTATGGCTTCGAAATTGCCACCAAAAAAGCCGCTCAGGTCGCGCCTGGCAATGATGCTGCCATCTGCACGAAGTACAAAAGCCTGCGACGGTTCTGCGTCTTCAGTCAAACCTGCAGTTTTCAAGACATCGCCTACCGTTTTGCTGGGTTTGTAGATGAAGGCGTTTTCATTGTTGACCGAGCCAAAAGCGGCGACAAAACCGGGCACGGGCGGCACGTGGATTCGGTCACCGTCTTCCAGCGCCAACGCGGGCAGTGATTGGTTTTGGGGGTCAAGTTCCAGAGCAATACGGCCATTGCTTTTAAGAGTTTTGAGACGTTCGATTTGGCTTTTGACTTGCGCTTGCTGCTGCATTTGAATCGCTTGGGTTTGCGCTGCGTTTTCAGCACCCCGGTTTGATACAACCGCGCTGACTTGGGATTGGGCTTGGGCTTCAAGCCGGCGGGTGAGTGTGTCCAGATTTTCTTGCTGACGCACGCGAACCGATTCGCGGTTGAGTTCAGTGCCAAACACGTAGGCGCGTGGCGTGATGCCGCCTACCCGTTTGATCAACTCAGGCAGCGTTTCGCCGGGCAGGGTTTGGTAAACGCCAGGCGCGGCAACTTCACCTTCAATCCGAACCAAACGGGTTTGCTTATCTTGCGGCAGGCGCAGGTCACTTTGGCTCAGAATGGTGACGACGTCGCCCGATTGCAGGGTCAAGTTGTGCGCCGGGTCGCGCTGCAAAACGGCTTTGCCCAGGTTAAACGGAATCAGCTCGTTGCTCAGTTTGTTGCGGTCAATCCGCTCAATAACCGCGTATTCCCAGTTGATTTGGTCAACGATGCTGCGCACGCGGTCTGTGACTTTGCCGCCAGCTTCTTTGGCGGCGTCGTTGTTCTGCTGAACCAGCAGGTTTTTGCGTTTGTAATAGTCGCTGGTGATCAGGGCTTCGCGCTCGGGGATCAAATCCAGAATCTTCATGCCCTCAAACCAGCGATAGCGCAAGGGCATGGCCACCGTGCCTTGCAGGGTCACGGCATTGCCAAAGGCTGGGCTGATGGCAAGCAGCGTCAGCACGTCGCCATCGCGCAGGGGCTGGCGCAAACCATGTTCATTCAAAACCAGCTCTTCCACTCGGCGCGGTGGCGTGCTGTCGCGGGCGATGCGCTCCAGCAGGGCTTTTTGGCTGGTTGCAAGTGCAGGGACGCCGCCGCCCAGAGCCAATATGTCGGCAATGGTCGAGGCGCCGTTTTTCAACTCAAAAATGGCGGCCTGGTCAAAAGCGCCCGCGACGGCAATGCGTGGCCCGACGCTGGGGATGACGATGACGTCACCCGACATCAGCGGCACATCGCCGGTTTTAACGCCGCGCGCGATGAAGTCGTACAAATCAATGGTGCTGATGGTTTTGCCATTGCGCTTGAGCTCAATGTTGCGCATGGACCCATTCGCGTTGGGGCCGCCGCTGGCAAAAAGTGCGTTAACCAACGTGCTTAAGCTGGACACATGAAACGTGCCTGGTTGCTGGGCTTGGCCCACCACATAAACTTGTATGCCGCGCAGGCGACCCAAGGTGGCGTTGGCGCTGAAATTGGTGAAAACCTTGCCCAAATGGCCACGCAACACTTTTTCAAGGTCGCGCACGGGAACGCCCGCTAAGGTGACAACTCCGGCTTTGGGCAGGTTGACCTGGCCGTTTCGGTCCAGCGTCAAACTGGTATTGAAGTCGATGGGTCCCCAAACTTGCAGGCGAACTTCGTCACCTGGACCAAGCAGGTAGTCAGCGGGCGCGGGTAAGGCGGTGTCGGCCGCATAGGTTTGCGGTGAACTGAAGAGTTCACGGCCGAACATGGGCAAGAGTCTGCCGGTGGTTTCTTGCACAAAGCGCTGAAATTGGCTGGGTGCTGCGTCGCGCACGGGTGGGCGAGGGCGATTGGCGTCCAAAACAGACGGGTCAGCGACTGGTTTGCTCGCGTCGCCATTGGCGCCCAGGCCATTTTGGAAACCTGCCTGGCCTGTTGCAGGTGCGACCAGCCCGCCGCCTGAACCAGTCATCTCAGTGTCAGCGCGTTTCAGGGGTGCGCTTGGCATAGCGCCAGAGGGCGCGTTGTAACCCGGCAGCGTACTTTGGGCCTGCACAACGGAACCCCAAATTAGACCCAGCAGGGCCGCTGATATGACGATGGAATGGCGCAAACAGTTTGATTTCAGCATGTGCAAAGAGCGGCAATGAAGACCAAGTGAGCGATGGCAACTACGAACCAGAAAATCAGGACAGCAAATCGTCCCAACAGGAATCAGGACAGGACGCAACCAGCATGAAATAAAGCGGGTCTGCTACAAAATGTGGATTGATTCTAGCCTGCCAGTGTTGCCCCAAAGTCACAAATCAAGGGGGCGGGCGCGCCTGTAATTTGATTCAAAATGTGCAAATTGCCTGAATTTTCGAAAAAAAGAACCTGCAGGTTCTTTTTTTGAAAAGTGGTTGATTTTGGCCAAATTCTGCATAAAATATGCCTCTAGCTCCCGAATTTATTGAAATTTATGCTATATAAATAATAGCATTATCCAAATGATCAGATGGCATTGGCCAGGCAAGTCAACATTGGCAGCCCCCGACGTGGGTAAAGTGCAACGGTATTCTGGCTATTCAGGTCAAAAAAAGGGCGGGAGTTGCGCTAAGTGTCACGAAATGTGCATTTGCCATTTGCAAATGAGGCCGGTTCTAGTCCGGCAAAGGAGAATTTCAGATAAATTGCTAGATGCATCCAACGGCTGGGTATCAAATTGGCGGAAATTAGACAACTATGACAATCAACGTGCTGGCAAATTACAAGGTTCATCCGTCGGGATTTTCCAATTTCGAGCTGGCCACCATTGAAACATTTTTTCGGTTGGCCGCGCGCAAGGCGCCTTTTTGGTCAGTTTGCGCGGAATTGGAAGACGCTTCGGTCATTTTGCTGAATGTGAGCGACATTCAGGATATTGACAACATCAAAAGTCGGCGCATTGGTGGCAAAAAAATCGTCGTGGTAGGGGCTTCTGACCTTGGGACTGGTTGGCCTTTGCTGAATCGGCCTTTGCGGCTGACTTCGATGTTGACGGCGCTGAACGCATTGGTATCGCCAGCGGGCACTGCGCCGCCGCCAGTCGCGCAGCCGAGTCCGGTGGGTCGTGCGTTTCAATCCCCGCTGATGCAGGGCAGAAACCCACCAACCCCTTTCACCCAGCCCATGCCGTTGCGGCCGATGCCAGCCCCTGCTCAGGGCATGGCCCCGTCTGCGCCTGTTTTACCGAGTCCGGCCGCGTTGACCCCCACACCGACCCAGCCAAGCAGCAAGCAATGGCCTTTGCATGATGTCTTCGCAACGCCCAAGGCACCCGTGGCATTTGAAAATTCGTCAGGAATTTCATCAGCGATGTCACCATCGACCAGCCTTGCTTTCGCGCCGCCCGGTGTGACCTTGCCAAGTCGGTTCGCCGCGGCTGCGATGTCTGCCGCGCCCGCAACTCAAGACCCAAAGCAGACCGTTTTGATTGTGGATGACAGTGACGTTGCTCTCAAATTTATGCAAAGTCGCATGCGAGTTTTCGGTTACACGGCGCAATTGGCTCGCAGTGGTGAAGAGGCGCTGGCTTTGATCGCCCAGAAGGATTTCCAGTTCGTCTTTCTCGACGTGATGATGGCGGGTCTGGATGGTTACCAAACCTGCCGGGCGATAAAGCAAAACAGAAGCAAGCAGGCCAGTGTGCCGGTGGTGGTGATGTTGACCAGCCGGGGTGGCACGATCGACAAAATCAGGGGATCAATGTCAGGCTGTGATGCTTACCTGACCAAGCCTTTGAATGAGCAGCAGCTTGGGTTGGTTCTGTCTAAACATGGGGCAGCTACAATGAAATCGGGGAACCTGAGCGAGTCCAAGCGCTTGCCTCCATCCTCGACCTACACAACGCGCAATTCTGGACGCCCGCCATGATTTCGCTGAAGAATTGACCGCCCTGTCTTCAAAGTAGGTGCCCTAAAGTAGCCTAAGCCGTATTCGGCTACCTGGAAACTCGCGGCAACAAACGCCACTAAGGAAAAAAATGAAAAAAGTTCTCGTCGTTGATGACTCCCCGGTGGACAGCAAGCATCTGCTGCGCATTCTTCAGGATGCGGGCTGTTCAGTTTCAGTGGCAATGTCAGGAATAGAGGCACTTGCCAAAGTGCAGGCAGACAAGCCGGACCTGATCTTGCTGGACGTGAATATGCCCGATCTGGACGGTTTTGGCACGGCTCGCAAGCTCAAGCAAGATGCCGACAGCAAGAACATCCCGGTCGTTTTTGTGACCAGCAAAGACCAAAAGGTTGACCGCGTATTCGCTCAAATGCTGGGCGCCAAGGGTTACGTGACCAAGCCTTACACACCCGACCAAATCCTGGCGCACCTTTAAAGCTGTGGATACCCCTGCCACCTCTCTCCACAAAAATGGCGCGGCAGAGCCTCCCGGCATGTCTGTCTCATCCGAGCCCGCATTGGCGGACTTTCCTGTCTTCACCGGATTGCCTGAAAAAGCATGGGGCGAAGCCATGGCGCAGCTCATTCAGTGCAGGGGCTTCCCCTTGGCATTCAGTTATGAGTGGGTTAGCCAAATTGTTGATCAGTTTGACTTGGTGCCTGTGCCCAAAGCGCCCGAATGGCTCGTCGGGGCCGCCAACATCGACGGCATGATTGTCCCAGTGGTAGATCTGGGTCGGTATTTCGCACCAGAGACGAAAACCGAAGCGATTGGCCGCCAGCACCGCTTGTTGTTGGGTGGGCGGATCGGTGACAGCAATGAGCAGGCTCTTGCCATTTTGTTTTCAGGCTTGCCGTTTCAGATCGCCTATGAACGAGCACCGCTGCCGGCGGGCTCGGAAATGACCCAACTGCCTCTTCTGCCCGAAGCACTTGCTGATCTGTGTCGGGGCCTGGCCGTTCAGGCCGACGGCAAAATTGCTTACGAAATCCGCGCGAACGAATTGGTTGCAGTTTTGTCCCTGGCAATCCAACGAAGCTAAGAAACCCTCGCAGACACTGAAAGTTAAGGAATCGCATGAAACTTGCTACAAAAATGTTCTTGGGCGCAGCAACGCTGGCGGTGGTGCCCGTGCTTGTCACTTCGTTGCTTGTGGGCGGTGGGTCAGTGCAATTGGCGCGAACCAGTTTGACGGACTCAGTGCAGTCCCAGCTGACTTCCCTGCGAGAGGTGCGCAAACAGCAAGTCACGGATTATCTGAATGGCATTGTTCGTGGCTTGCAGGCGTTTTCGGCCAGCACAACGGCAGTCGATGGCATGAAGGCGCTCAAACAAGCTTATCAAGCCTCTGGCGCTGACGTGCCCAAAGGTGATGCCCTGCGCCTTACTCGTGACGAGGTGAAATCCTTTTACGACAAACAATTCGCCGATGAATACGCCCGTCGCAACCCGGGCAAAGCATCTGGACAAGACAAATTTGCAGCGGGTTTAGACGACATTCAGAGCTTGTTGCAACACGCTTTCATTGTGGCCAACCCGAACAAGCTGGGCGAGAAGGACAAGATGGTGGACGCCACTGAAAAGTCTGCCTACACCGCTGTGCACTCTAAGTTTCACCCGTCATTTTCGGCCTTTCAGGAGCGGCTGTCTCTGTACGATATTTTTTTGATCGATCCACAAACGGACAGAGTGGTCTATACCGTGTTCAAGGAATTGGACTTCACATCCAACCTGAACGACGGCATTGCCTCCAAGACCGGGCTAGATGTCGTCTACCGCAAAGCAAAGGCCGCTGGAAAAGCGGGCAGTGTCGCCTTGTCCGACTATCAGCGATATTTTGCGTCGTATGACGACCAAGCCGCCTTTGTGGCAATGCCTATCATGGAAGGCGAGCAATTGATTGGTGTATTGGCTGCCCAAATTCCGCTGGACAAGATCACCGCTGTCATGACCGCGGACAAGAAATGGGCAGATCAGGGGCTGGGTAAGTCGGGCGAGTCGTATTTGGTTGGCGCCGACGGCTTGATGCGCACCGACAGCCGATTCCTGTTGGAAGACAAAGCAGGCTTTTTGAAGAGTAGCGAAGGCAAAATTTCCCCTGCATTGCTGGCCCTTGCTGACAAAAAGAGCACTTCGATCGGCGTTGTGAAAGTGGACACACCAGCAGCAAAGGATGCACTGGGCGGTAAATCTGGCTTTGCGCTTATCAACGACTACCGTGGAACACCCGTTTTCTCGGCATATGCCCCGCTGACAGTCTATGGTGTGACTCTGGCGGTGCTGGCGGAGCAGGACGAGGACGAGGCGTTAGCCGGTGCAACCGAGCTTCGAAATCAAACAATTTTGCGTACCTTGGCCGTTGCCCTGGCGGTGTTGGCTGCTGCCGGTGCCGCAGCTTACTTTTTTGTGCGCACCATCACCCAACCGGTCAATGACCTCGCTTCCATGGCAAAAAAGGTGGCTGGTGGTGATGACGCGGTACGCTCACAGGTTAAGTCGGGTGACGAAATTGAAGACTTGGGCAACACCCTGAATACCATGCTGGATGAACGCTTGGGCGCCTTGCGCAGAGCCCAGGATGAAAACGAAAAAATCAATGACTCCGCCATCAATCTGCTGCAAACCGTGTTTGCTATGTCTGAAAAAGACTTGACCGTGCGCGCGATCGTGTCCGACGACATCGTGGGTACCATTTCTTCGTCAGTGAATCAATTCGCGGATGAAACAGGGACTACGGTGATCGAAGTTCAGCGGATTGCAGCCCAGGTGCAAATGGCTGCGTCGGCCGCGCAGCAACAAGGTTTGGTGGTACAAAGCGCTGCTGAGCGAGAACGCACCTTGCTGGATTCCATGGGTGTTACTCTGGGCGGCGCATCGAGACAGCTGATTGAAGTGGCGCAGCTTTCGAATGCTTCGGGTGTCGCGGCGGCGCGCACCTCGGAGGCGACCAGAGCTGCGCAGGTGGCAGTTGAAGGCTCCATGCGAGGCATGGATTCATTGCGCGAAATTATCTCGGAGACTGAAAAGCGATTCAAACGCCTTGGTGAGCGTTCTCAAGAAATTTCATCGGCCGTAGCCCTCGTCAATACGATTTCCGAGCGAACCCATGTGCTGTCGCTGAATGCCTCCATGCAGGCCGCGACTGCGGGTGAAGCTGGGCGCGGCTTTGCGGTGGTGGCGCAGGAGGTTCAGCGTTTGTCAGACAGCTCGCGTCAAGCGACTGGCGAGATTGCAAAACTGGTGAGCAACATTCAGGCTGAAACCAATGAAACTCTGATCACAATGAACCGGCTGATTTCTGACGTGGTGTCCCAAACAGAACTGGCCCGCCGTGCCGGACGGGAAATGACTCAAACTCAAAGCGCGACCAATGAACTGGTCGAACTGGTGCGTCAAATCGCGTCGTTTTCAGCGCAGCAGCAAGAAATGTCGAAGACACTGCAGCAAAACGTGCAGGTCATCAATGACGGCACTGCGCAAACCAGTTCGGCCATTTCATTGCAGGCCAATGCGACTGAAACACTGGTGAAATTTGCGCAGCGTCTGAACGAATCGGTCGCTCAGTTCAAGGTGAATGCGACCTAAATTCAACCTGACCGTCAGATTTAGAGCGTTGATTGATACCAAACACTGCTGCAATGAGCAATGAGATGATTGACCTCTTGCGCGCTGAATTCGCGCAGGATGTACCGACAGCCAAAGAAGCACTTGCTATGTGGGACTTGACGCCTGCAGATCCCCCGCCAGGGGTGCTTGACATGGTGTCACTGATTGCGCGCTTTACCCAGGCAGTGGAGTCGGTCGGCCTGCAAGGCTTTGCAGGTTATCTTGTTTTGATCGGCCAATTCACTGACAGTTTGCTCGCTCGCACGACTGAAATGCGGGGCCGAGCGAATAATTTTCGTGCTGGTGCTGGTGTTGGTGCTGGTGCGGGTATAGCGGCTGAGGACGCCGCCACAGAGCTTGCTGTTGGCATTGTCTGGCTCGGGCAGTGGGTTGATGAGGCGGTCGCTTACCTGGAGAATCCAGCGCATCCACTCATCGTGGAGCACATTGCTCATTACTTGTCTTTGTGCCCTTTGCCGTTTGATGAGAACGAAGTGCTCGAGCTCGCGAGTATTCTCCTCGTTGCGCCTGAAAAAATGGGCGAAGGTGCAGATGGTAACGGCGAAACGCTGGAGGCTGCGACCCAGGAGGATGTCGGGCTGAACACAGACGAAGTTGACCCAGAACTGCTTCAGGCATTGCTGGCTGATGCTCCACACCAGTTGGCGCAGTTGGAAATTGCTGTGGCGAATTGGAGCGATGGAAATTACAACGACGAAGTGATGGTCGAGGCGCTTCGCAGCGCGCACACTTTCAAGGGCAGTGGCAACATTATTGGCTTGCCAGGAATAGGACGACTGGCGCACCGCCTTGAAGATATTTTGGAATTTGCCTTGGATAGATTCCGAAGATCGGAACCTCTGCCTGTTGGCTTGGACCAGGACGTCATGCAGGCAGTCCATTGTCTGGAGCAAATGGTCGGCAACTTGCAGGGCTTAGAAGCGCCACCGGATAACGCTGTACAGATCCTGCAAAACCTGTTGGATTGGGTTGCACAAATTCGCGGCGGCAACGTTGTGCAGTCGGTGTCTGACCAACCCATCGAAGCAGCACTACTGGGCGAGGCGATAGACGACCAGGCGGACGACGCCCAATCGATTGAGGTATCGACGCCTGCCATGTCCGGGTCATCAGGCCAACGGATTGAGAATGCTGCTCGGCCCAAGACGGGGGACGCGACAGTGATGCGGGTCGGCGTGAATCAATTGAGCCGACTGCTGCGTCGAGCTGGACAATCCATTATTCATACCGAACGTTTGTCCAACCTGCTCGCAGATGCGGATGGCTGGCTGGTGGCTTTGGAGCGCAACAACCAGCTTATGGCGAACCGGTTGATGGAACTGGACGTCTTGGTGAACAGCCAGGCGATTCAACTGCGAGAAGCTCAAGAGGTTAGTGGCACCTTTGACCCATTGGAGCTGGATCGATATGACGTCCTGCATGGCTTGTCCCGGTTCATTGGTGAGACCGCCCGTGACAGTTCGGCTTTGGTGCAGCAGGCGCGCGAATCAACCGCGAAATCAGGTATCGTTTTGAGGGAAGAAGGGTACGCTTTAGTCGATCAGCACAGGGAGTTGCTCGCGGCACGCATGGTGGCGGTCAGAACCATTCTTCCCCGGCTTAAACGCACGGTTGCCCAAACGGCTATCGCGACGGGTCGAAAGGTGATGCTTCAAGTCACGGGTGAAGATGTGGTGATTGACGCCGACGTGCTGGCTCGGCTGGCAGAACCGCTTTTGCATTTGTTGCGCAATGCGGTTGACCATGGCATCGAGTCTCCTCAAGACCGAGTTGTCGCAGGTAAGCCGGAGCAAGGAGTCGTGCAACTGGATTTTCAACGGGTAGGTGATCAAGCTGTTCTGCGGGTCAGTGATGACGGCCGAGGGCTTGATTTAGGCGCAATCGAAACCAAGGCTCTTAATTTCGGATTGATCGATGCTGCGGGTTCCTTGCCCGAGCCGGAGTTGATTCGCCTTATCCTGCACCCAGGTTTTAGCACCCGCGACAAAGTCACGGAAACCTCAGGCCGTGGCGTTGGCATGGATATTGTGAATGATCGAATAACCGCCCTGAAAGGCCGTTTGGATATTGACAGCGCAGAAGGATTGGGTAGCTTCTTCACGGTTCATGTGCCCGTCTCTAGTGGCGTCGCGCAGGCGTTGTTGGTCGAGTGCGCAGGTGAGACAGTCGCATTGCCGCTAGAGCAGGTCAGCACTCTAGTTGCCGCTGGCCTCGCTGACTTTCAGGTTGATGCCAGCGGCGTCACTGTTCTTTTTGATGGCGTGACTTACCCTGCTTTCGCCTTGGCGCAGTGGCTTGAAGTTGAGGACTACAGCGCCAAGGAGCTGTTGGCGAAAGCGTCAAATTGGATTGTCGTTCTTGCCGTGGGAAGTTCGGGCATGATCGCGCTGCTGGTCGATGCAGTGCTTGAATCACGCGAACTCATTTTGCAAGAAGTCGGTCGATTGACGCGTCGTGTGCAGGGCGTAATTGGTGCAGCATTGAGGGCCGACGGCCGCCCGCTCTTTCTGATGAGCGTCACCGATCTCCAGCGAGCCGCCAGTGCACCGCGCCGCCAGGGTAATTTGAATGCAATGCAAAAGCGTATGCGAGCAGAGCGAATCCATATTCTCGTGGTGGATGACGCATGGTCTGTGCGCCGCTCCATGCAGCAGCTGTTGGAAGATGCAGGCTACGAAGTGGCGGAGGCGGCAGACGGCTTTGATGCGCTGGATCGAATTCGGGGCAAGACGCCAGCGCTGGTGATTACAGACCTTGAAATGCCAAATCTGAACGGCTTGGAATTGACCCGTCGCATGCGCGAGATTCCTCAGTGGGCCGAAATACCTGTGGTCATGATCACCTCAAGAACAAGCTCCAAACACAGAGACGAAGGCCAGCGTGCTGGGGTCAGTGTTTACCTGACCAAGCCCTATCAAGACGCCGAGTTATTGGCCCATGTCAGATCCTTGACGCTTGACCTCACTATTGATTGAAAGCTAGGGATTGAAAAACCAAGAAGTGAGACTTTTTGCACGGCCACTGGCTTGCGCTAATTGGGCGTTCAGTTACATTGAAGACATGTCGGTGCTCGGGCGATCACCCCGAGCGAGAACAGCACCAGTTCGTGATGCTACCGGCGCCATATTTGAAGTTAAAGAGTTTTTGAAGACTCCAGGTGATTCAGGGCAGGCCTCAACGGCTTGCCCTTTTTTTTTGCGCCAGCGGAGCTGGGTTTAAATCAGCCGCCCTGCATGGCCCGCCCAGTAGCGGTCGCGCAGCAGGCGCTTGTAGAGCTTGCCGGTAGGGTGGCGCGGCAGCTCGGGCTCAAAATCGATGCTTTTAGGGCATTTGTTCGGCGACAATTGGGTGCGGCAAAAGGCTATCAATTCCGCCTCTAGCGCAGGCCCCGCGTCTGCCATGTCGCGCGGTTGCACCACGGCTTTCACTTCTTCGCCAAATTCTTCATTGGGCACGCCAAACACCGCCACATCCATCACCTTGGGATGGGTGACCAGAAGGTTTTCAGCTTCTTGCGGGTAAATGTTGACGCCCCCCGAAATGATCATGTGGGCCTTGCGGTCTGTCAGGAACAAAAACCCGTCGGCGTCCACGTAGCCAATGTCGCCCAGGGTCGTCCAGCCCCGTGCGTTGCGTGAATCGGCCGTTTTTTGCGGGTCGTTGTGGTACTCAAAAGCCTTGCCGTCGGCAAAGTGAATGGTGCCTGGCGTGCCGGTGGGCACCTCATCACCCTGGTCATTGCAAATTTTCAATTGGCCCACCACGGCTTTGCCGACCGTGCCTTTGTGGGTTAACCAGTCGGCAGATCGCACCAGGGTCATGCCATTGCCTTCGGTGCCTGCGTAATATTCCCAAATGATCGGTCCCCACCAGTCAATCATTTGCTCTTTGATCGGAATGGGGCAAGGAGCCGCGGCATGAATGGCAAATTTCAAACTTCTCACGTCAAAAGCGGCACGGGTCGTTGCAGGCAGTTTGAGCATACGCACAAACATGGTGGGAACCAGCTGGGTGTGGGTGGCGCGGTGTTTTTCAGCCAGCCGCAAAAAAGCTTCCGGGTCGAAATGGGCCATCACGATGCAGGTCGCGCCCAGCCGCATGGCAACCATGTTGAAGCGCAAGGGTGCCGCGTGGTACAGCGGCGCAGGCGACAGGTAAATGCTATTGAGGTCAATGCCATAAACGTTTTTGCAAATTTCGATCAGCGACGTCGTGGCGTCAATGGCGGGTGATTCGGGCGGCACAAACACACCCTTGGGCCGTCCTGTGGTGCCGGATGAATACAGCATGTCGCAGCCGGCGGTTTCATCGGCCACGGGGGTGGCGGCAAAGGTGGCCAAAATCGCTTCATAGGAAAAATAGCCTGCATGGGCTGCATCCACCATCAAACGGGCCTTCAAGCCGGGTGTGACGCCTAGCAATGCCTGCGCCAAGTCTGCCAAGGCGTGCGAGGTGATCAATACCTTGGCGGCGCAGTCTTGCACGATGTAAGCGGCTTCCATCACCGTCAGGCGGGTGCTGGCAGCGGTGTAAATGATGCCGGAGCGTTGCGCGCCCCAGCAAATTTCAAAAAATCGGGGGTGGTTTTCAAGCAGTATGACGATGTGATCGCCCGCTACCAAACCCATTGAGCGCAGCATGTGGGCGACCTGGCGGGAGCGGTCGTCAAGCTGCCGGTACGTCACGATTTCGCCCGTTTCAGCCATCACATAGGCGGGTTTGTTGGGCTGGGTGATGGCGTGATGGCACGGGTGCATGGTTGGGGCTTTGCTGTGGAATTGAGATCATTATGGGGTGACATGTTGAAGCCGCTTTGACCTGTTTGGGACACCCCAGCCCCCTGGTTCGGGTACAAAATTAAAGACTGCAAATTTCAACTGACGTTCAAGGAAACCCATGACTGATGCATTCATCATCGACGCTGTGCGCACGCCGCGCGGCATTGGCAAGGCTGGCAAGGGGGCATTGGCTGACATGCACCCGCAGCACCTAGGCGCGGCGGTGCTCAAGGCCCTGGCAGCGCGCAACCACCTCAAGACCGCCGAGGTGGACGACATCATTTGGGGCACCAGTTCGCAACGCGGCGCGCAGGCCGGTGACCTTGGGCGCATGTCGGCGCTGGATGCGGGTTATGACATGCTCAGCAGTGGCGTCACGCTGGATCGCTTTTGCGGTTCGGGCATCACCGTGGTGAACCTGGCCGCGGCGTCCATCATGTCGGGCATGGAAGATTTGATGGTGGCCGGCGGCACGGAGATGATGTCCATGCCGGGGAGGCGCAGTGCCGAAGAGGGCCCCTTGATGATGGATTCGGGCAATCTGCGTCTGCGGGCCTCGCACCCCCAGTCGCACCAAGGTATTTGCGCTGACGCGATTGCCACACTCGAAGGCATTAGCCGCGCCGATCTGGACGCGGGTGCCCTGGAAAGCCAGCGCCGCGCTGATTTTGCGATTCAAAACGGTCACTTCAAAAAGAGCCTGATTCCGGTTTTCAAGGCCGACGGAAGCCTTGCGCTGGACCGCGAGGAATTTCCGCGTCCGCAAACAACAGCCGAAGGCCTGGCCGGTCTGAAGCCCGCTTTCGCCGCCGTGGCGGATGTGCCGCTGGACGCCCAGGGCAACACCTACCGCAGCCTGATTTTGCAAAAGCACCCCGGCTTGGATATCAATTTTGTGCACCATGCGGGCAATTCATCGGGCGTGGTGGATGGCTCTGGCGCGCTGCTGCTGGCGTCTGCCAAGTACGCTGCCAAAAACGGTTTGAAGCCGCGCGCACGCATCGTGGCATTTGCCAATATGGGCGATTCCCCCACGCTCATGCTCAACGCCCCCGTGCCCGCGACCCGCAAGGTGTTGGCCAAGGCCGGGTTGACGGTGGACGACATCGATTTGTTCGAGATCAACGAAGCCTTCGCCGTGGTGATGGAAAAGTACATTCGTGACCTGAAGCTGGATCGCAACAAAGTCAACGTCAACGGTGGCGCGATGGCCCTGGGCCACCCCATTGGCGCGACCGGTTCCATGCTGATCGGAACTTTGCTGGATGAGCTGGAGCGGCGCGACCTGAAGCGCGGCCTGGTGACGATGTGCGCCGCAGGTGGCATGGCCCCTGCCATCATCATCGAACGTGTTTAGCTTCGCCAAATCCGCCAGTCGCGTGAATTAATTGGAATCGGACCCCAATTAATTTGCTCCCCCCACTTTCTGGAGAATCCAATGAAACTTGAAAACATGTCGGCTCTCGTCACAGGCGGCGCATCGGGCTTGGGTCTGGCGTGCACCCGCCGCCTGGTTGAAAAAGGCGTGAGCGTCGTGATTGTTGACCTGAACCGCGAGGCGGGCGCGGCGGTGTCGGCTGAGCTGGGCGTGACTTACGTGCATGCAGACGTCTGCAACACCGAGCAGATTAACGCTGCGCTAGATACCGCCCAAAGCCTGGGCACCTTGCGTGCCTTGGTACATTGCGCAGGCATCGGCGGGCCGGTGCGTTTGGTTGAAAAAGACGGCCAACCGGGGTCGTTGGAGAAGTACGAAAACATCATTCGCGTTAACCTGGTGGGCAGCTTCAATTGCCTGCGCTTGGCGGCTGCCCGAATGGCTAAAAACGAGGTGATTGACGGCGAGCGCGGGGCGGTGGTGATGACTGCGTCTGTCGCGGCCTTTGAAGGACAAATCGGCCAAATTCCGTACTCTGCGTCCAAGGCTGGCGTGGTCGGCATGACGGTGGTGGCCGCGCGTGATTTGGCAACCAAATTCATTCGCGTGTGCACTATTGCACCGGGGCTGTTTGACACCCCATTGCTGGCGCGTTTGCCCGGACCGATCAAAGCATCGCTTGGCGCGTCAGTCCCGCACCCGGCCCGGTTGGGCAAGCCCGATGAGTTTGCCCAATTGGCCATCGCCATTCTGGAAAACAGCATGCTGAACGGCGAAACGATCCGTTTGGATGGTGCGATTCGCATGGCACCGCGGTAGACCCCTTTCCGCAAATCAAACACCATGAGTACCTCTTTAGCTGCGCGTGATTTCGCCCAGCTCTCGGTCGAGCTTGAGCGCGTTCTCAAGCTGCGCGCCATACCCTTTGGCATGAAGCTGTTTGAAACGGTGGAAGAGATGGCGGCGATTCCCAAAATCCGCCGCCCAAAATCCGTCCACACTACCGACCAGATCGTCGCGCAGGCCGCGCGGCTGGGCTGGACAGTCGGCATCACTGCCGACAACCTGGTGGGCGACCAGTGCAAATCGGTCATCGGCCTGGGTGGCCAAAGCCCGGAGTGGCACAGCGGCAAACACATGAAGGGCGTTTGGTACGCCACCGAAGTCGATACCGCCGCACACCAGAAGGCCATGCACCTCGTGCCCGTGGGCAAGTACCAGGCGCTGGCCGTGTCGCCGCTGGGCAGCGGCCGTCTTAATCCGCCCGACATCGCGCTGTTTTACGCCACGCCCGGTGCGATGATGTATTTCATCAACGGCCTGCAGTACACCGGCTACAGGCGTTTCGACTGGAGCATCGTGGGTGAATCGGCCTGCGCCGATTCGTGGGGCCGTGCGCTGTCAACGCGTGAACCCAGCCTGTCGATCCCGTGTTTTGCCGAGCGCCGTTATGGCGGCGTATTGGACGATGAAATGCTGATGGCGCTGCCGCCCGAGCTGATCGCGAAAGCGCTTGACGGCATGGCGGCACTGTCAAAAAACGGCCTGCGTTACCCGTTCCCGCAGTACGGCATCCAGAACGATGTGCGCGACGGCATGGCGGCGAGTTACCCGGACCGGGCGCGATAGCTGGCCATTTTTTCGCCCGCCAAACGCCAAAGTCGTGTCAAAACATGCTGTTGGCATGCAGGGATTCAGCGGGCACAAGCTGCAACACATCCCAGTGCTCAACGATTTTCCCCGCGTCGTCAAAACGGAAAATGTCGATGCCGGCCCAGTCTTTGTTGGCGTCGGTTGGCCAAATCTGGTGGCAGTGCAGCACCACCAAGTTACCCTCTGCCACCGAGCGTTTGAACACGACGCGTTTGCCCGGGTACTCCTGCGCCATGCGGACGAAGTAGGCGACGAATGCCTCTTTGCCATCGGCAACATGCGGGTTGTGCTGCGTGTAGGTGGCGCCTGCGTACCGCGAGATCGCAAGCGCCGGTTCGCACTGGTTGAACATCAAGTCGTAAAACGCCATCGCGTTTTGCCGATTGCTCTCGGGTGCAGTAGCAATCTTTGACATCAGCCGCCCGTGTAGAAAAACTCCTCACTCACGATTTTGCCGTTTTTCACGGTGTAAAGGGCCATTTCTTCCATGGTGATGCGCTGGCCTGAGGGCTTGTTGGTCACATCCATCTTGAAGCCGACGATGAACCTGTCGTCATGCGGCCAGGGTCCTGCAATGACGACCGAATGAATCACGTGGTTGTCATACCACCACTGGCTTTTGCCCTTGATGGCGGCAACCCCGCGCGAGACACGGTCCATGCCGGGCGGCATGCTGGCCTCGACGCTGATGGCGTCTGACGCATAAAGGGCAAGCGCTTCATGGTCCTTGCCTTGTCTGCACAGACTGGTTAGCTTGTTCGCAATCTCGGTGGTCGTCATGATGTAGTTCCTTCACGGGAAGTTTGAGTTCGGGTTTGGCAGCGGCGATGTCGCTGACGCAAACATTGTGATGCAGGCCTATCTGCAAATCAAATCATTTCTGTGAGGCTAAATGGACGACCCGGTCCGCCCGCGCGGCGGCCGCTTCCGAGTGTGTGACCAGCACCAGGGACGCACCCAAAGCGCGGGTTTGGCTGATGAGCGCGTCCATCACGCGGGCGGCGGTGGTGGGGTCCAGGTTGCCAGTGGGCTCATCGGCCAGCAGCAGGGCAGGGCGATGCACCAGCGCCCGGGCGATTGACACCCGTTGCAATTGGCCGCCGCTCAGGGTTTGCGGCAGGCGCGGACCCAATCCTTCCAGCCCCACGGCGTGCAGCATGGCCTGAACGCGCTCGGCCACGGCATTTTTTGAGTTCAATTTGCCGCCTTGCAGCATCAGCGGCAACGCCACGTTTTGCGCCACATCTAAATGTGGCAAGACATGAAACGCCTGAAACACAAACCCCACTTTGTCGCGCCGCAATAGGGCGCGTTGGTCGTCGCCCAGGTGGCTCCAATCCACGCCGTCCAACGCCACAGACCCGGTGTCCCACACGTCCAAACCCGCCATGCAGTTCAGCAAAGTCGATTTGCCCACGCCTGATTCACCGACGATGGCGACAAACTCGCCTTTGGCCACCGACAAGTTGACATTGGCAAAAACCGCCACGTCGTTGTAGCGTTTGCTTAAATTTCGAATCTCTAAGGTCATGTGTCGTCGTGCTCAGGTGGCGCCCGCCATGGCCTGTTGAACCAATTCAAGCACCCGATCCGATGCGCCCGCTTCGTCACAAGCCACCACGGTGCGCTCTGGCATGGATCGCAGCCACGTGAGCTGGCGTTTGGCCAGTTGGCGGGTGGCAAAGATGCCGCGGTCGCGCAATTCGGCCCGGGGCAGCTCGCCATCCAGCATGGCCCAGGTCTGGCGGTAACCCACGCAGCGCATCGATGGCAGGTCGGGGTTCAGATCGCCGCGTGCGCGCAGAGCAGTCACTTCGTCAACCAGACCGTCTTCCAGCATGGTGTCAAAACGCTGGGCGATGCGCTCGTGTAGCCAGGCGCGGTTAGTGGGTTCGAGTGAAATCAGCGTCGTGGCGGCGGCTGTCTTGGCCAAGTGGGCGGTCGCCTCATGGCCAGCTTGGCCCTTGAGTTTGCTCCCCGATTTGCCTGTGAAAAAGCTCGACATCGGCTTGCCTGTGATGTGCAACACCTCTAGCGCCCGGGCAATGCGCTGCGAATCGCCGGGGTGCAGGCGCTGGGCGGTTGCCGGGTCGGCTAGCGCCAGTTGCGCATGCAGTTGCGGCCAGCCCAATTGGCGGGCTTGCAGGTCGATGGCGGCGCGAACTGCCGCATCGGCAGGCGGAAGGTCGTCAATGCCGTCCAGCAGCGCCTTGAAATACAGCATGGTGCCGCCCACCAGCAGCGCCAGCTTGCCGCGCGCGTTGATGTCGGCAATCAGGTGCGTGGCATCGCGGGCGAACTCTGCCGCGCTGTAGGGCTGCAGGGGGTCGCGAATGTTCACCAAATGGTGCGGCACCAGGGCCAATTCAGCGGCGCTGGGCTTGGCGGTGCCAATGTCCATGCCCCGGTAAACCAAGGCGGAATCCACGCTGATGATTTCAACGTCAAAGGCCCGCGCAATGGCCATGGCAGCGGCGGTTTTGCCAGAGGCCGTAGGCCCGGCAAGGGAAATGAAGGACGGTTGGGTCAAAAGGTCTACGGCTTGAAAGCGAGTTTGCTGGGAACAACTGAAAATCGAAAACACTCAGTGCTTTTGCGGTTCGCCGTATTTTTGCACCAAGGTCCAGGCGACCACGCTGATCCAGACGCTCCAAAACCAAATGCCGTAGGCCAGCGGGTAAACCGTGCCATCCAAATGCTGCCCCAGCCAGCCGCCCATGGCAAACGCCGCCACCGTGATCAAAAACCCGTTGAGCGCAGACGCCGCCCCCGCCGCTTGCGGGAACGGCCCCACCGCGCCGCTTTGGCTGCACGCCTGGTGCACGCCATGGCCCAGCATGTACAGGTAAAACGGCAAAGTCAGCGCCCACAGGTTGTGCACCCCCAAAAATGCCAGCGCTGCCAGGCTGGTGCCACCCGTGAGTGTCAAAAACGCTGCCAGCGCCACGGTGCGCCGAACGCCAAACCGGGTGAGCAGCCGCCGACACATGAAGGTGCCCACAATGTAGACACAAGAGACTGAAAACATCACCAAACCGTATTGGGTTTTGGTCAATCCCAGCACCTTGATGTACACAAACGACGAAGCCGCCAAAAACGTGAACAGCCCGCCATAAGCCCCCACCGACAGGGCCGAGTAGGCCATGAAGGTCGGGTGCCGCGCCACAGTCAACCAGGTGCGCACAAGCGTGCGGGGCTCCAGCGCACGCGGGTTGGGGGCGGGCAGGCTTTCGACAAACTTCAGCGCGATCAGCCCCAGGGTGATGGCGCCAAACACGGGCAGCGCCAGCAAGGCAACGCGCCAATTGAACAAATCGGACAAAAGCCCGCCCAGCGGGGCGCAGGCGCAGGCGATTAAGCCTAGGCCGCTTAAGCCTTTGGACATGTAGCGTGCCCCTTCTTGCGGCGTGTACAGGTCGCGCACGATGGCGCGCGCGCACATGACCGCAGCGCCCATGGCCGCGCCTTGCACCGTGCGCCAGACGATCAGCAAGGTCATGGACGGGGCCAGCGCACTGCCAATGGCCGCAACCACGTAGGCCGCCAAGCCAATCAACAAGATGGGCCTGCGACCAAAACGGTCCGACAGCGGCCCCCAAATCAACTGCGACAGGCCAAACGCCAGCAGCAGCGCGGTCAAAGTCAGCTGCGCCTGCGCAATGGTGCCGCCCAAACCTTCCGTCATGGCCGGCAAAGTGGGCAAAAACAGGTCAGTAGTGATGGGTTGAATGCCCAGCAGCAGCGACAGAATCAGCACCACCAAGCCGGAGGAGCGGTCAATTGGGGTGGCGGGCGGGGCGGACGAGAGGGGTGGCAAAGCGGGTGGCAAAGCGGATTTTGACGCGGGCAGCAACGGGGAGGAATCGGATGAAACTGAAATAGGCATGCAAGAAAGGGAATCGGAAAATTCTCAAAAATCGTCAAGTACAACGGACATCATCAATATTTACTACATTTGTGGTAAATATCGATAAAAATCGAGTCAAAACTGCTGTTGAAGCCAAAATCTCAATAAAAACAGCCTCTAGCTCTCGAATAATATCACAAGTTTGCTATAATTAAAATAGCAAACTGAAGCGATTTATCTCACTAAAGTTTAAAAAGATCGGCCAGGGCCTTGCGGTACTGGGCTTGCCCCATCGCGTTGGTGTTGTGGTGCGAGCCGCCAGTCACCGTCACAAACTCTTTGGGTTGTATCGCCGCCTCAAACAGTTTTCGGCCCAATTCAGGGCTAACCGTGCTGTCTGCCGTGCCATGCACCACCAGCAACGGCGAGCCGATTTTGGCCACTTTGGCCGCTGCCTCAAACCGCTGCGTGATCAGCGGCCCCAGTGGTAGCCAGCCCCATTTGTAGCTGCCAAACACATCGGGAATTGAGCTGAAAGTGCCTTCCACAATCGTGCCGCTTTCGTCGCCGACTTGGGTAGCCAGTTCTATCGCAATGGCTCCGCCTAAAGAATGCCCAAAGATATAGCGCGGCTGCTTGGGGTGGTTTGTGGCCAGCCAGTCCCAGGCAGCGCGGGCGTCTTCGTAAGCCATGGTTTCAGACGGCAGGTCTTTGGTGCTTTTGCCAAACCCCCGGTAATCAATCGCCAAAACCGAAAACCCAAGCTCCTGCATGCGCCGCATGCGCGAGGCCGAGCCCTCCACATTCCAGCGAGCGCCGTGCAAGTACAAGAGCACGGGGGCGGCGGCTGGGGTGGGCGGCGGAGGTTTGGCTGTGCCAGTGGCATTTTGGGTGGCGTCTGCCGGCTGCGCATCCAGCCACAGCCCATGCAACTTCACCGGACGTCCCGTTTCCTTGGATTGAAATTCGATCCAAATGTCATCCATGTCCCGCGCTGCTTGCCCACTGTTGCCCCAACTGCGGTCGCTAGGCTGAAAAATCCAGCCCCGCTGGCGCTCGTCCAAGGCTGCGCAACCTGTGAAGGCCGCCAACACCAAAGCGAGAAATGGCAAAAAACGTAAGAATTTCATAGGGTTAGATGAACGCAAAGTGTCAGGTGCGGTGTGACTAGGCATTTTGCGCGAAGTTCCAAATGCAAACCTAGTCTGAATGAACAGATCAACGACGATCGCGGGCGCCTGCACCTTTTGGAAGTCCCAGTCCTGGCTACGATTCCCGATTATGGGGTTGGTTAAAATGCTACAAATAATATAGCAATAAACATAATAAATTCGGGAGCTAGAGGCCTAAAACACTCAAAATTTGTAAAAAGGTGCAAAAAAACGCCCCAATATACCCATATTGGGTATATTGGGGCGCTTTTAAGGCAATTCCTGCGCAACAAGCAGATGTCGCCCAGTGAATCGGTCGAACGGCGGCTTACCCCACGACCACCTCGCTGATCTGCATGACGGGTGCCAAATCGGTGTAATTCGCGATATCGGCCATGATTTCTTTGGCGTGGGGCCCAAAACCGGCTTGAAATGACGCCACCGAGTCGCAAAAAATGTGGCACATGCCGACATAGGTCGCAGGCGCACCGGGCGCTCCACCAGCCAGGCCTTTGTCAATGGTGTACGACTTGCAGCTGTCGCCCATCCGGGCTTTGAGCAAAGGCATGTGGGTGTCGCGGTAATAGTCGTGGTTGAAACGGGCGCCGGGGGTGTTGGGGTACATCACGCTGACTTTGATCATTTTGGGCTTTCGAGGGTTCTGGGTTGAAGAGTTGACGAGGGGAAAGTGGGGAAACTGAGAACAGTTGGAACTGTCATGTTGCAATAGATGGCCTTGGCTGGCAAGCTTTGATTGGCGCTGCCTGGCGATGAATGGCTAGAGGTAGCTTGGGATCAACTTTAACTGTTCAAATCCTAAGGTTCAATAAGCGCTACTTTGGCGCATTTGGGCAGGTCTTCACCCGTCTTTGCAGGCTGTCTGCACCAGTTCGAGCCGAATCAAGCCCATGCCGACTCAAATTCCGGTGCTACTGTTCAAGAAAATCAAGGACTTGCGTTATAATCGGAGGCTTCGCTCAATGCGATGAACCCAAGTGTTCTGCGCAGTTGTCCAATTTTTACCAACCCTTCGTGCGCACCAAGTCGTAGACTTGCAGTGTTCACTCACTTTCAGGAAACTGATCATGGCTGTTCAGCAAAATAAAAAATCACCGTCCAAGCGCGGTATGCACCGTTCGCACAATGCACTGGTTGTGCCAGGCATTGCGGTTGAGTCCACCACGGGCGAAACCCATCTGCGTCACCACATCAGCCCCACTGGTTTTTACCGCGGGCGCAAGGTCGTCAAATCAAAGGCTGAAGCGTAAACTGGTCTCTGCCTCGGGGTAAACGGGGTAAACGGGGTAAACGGGGTAAATTGACCTTCAGTGTCGATTGAAATAACCCCTTTTCCAACAGCTTTTTTGTCAAAGCCCGACGCTACGTTTTGTTAGCATCGGGCTTTTGTTTTGAGGGGCTTTGCCTTTGACCCAAATCTTCATTTGGCAAAGTTCGTTGGCCGTCTCGTGGGCCAGTGACATTCTTTTATGACCGCTTTGGCCTCTTCTAATGGCATGACCACCGTTGCAGTGGATTGCATGGGCGGTGACTTTGGCCCCAAAGTCACTATGGCGGCTTGTCGCAATTTTTTAGACCATCAGCCCAACGCCAGCCTGATATTGGTGGGCTTGCCTGAGGTCTTGGCCACGTTTTCGCACCCGCGTGCATCCAAAGTTGCGGCCAGCGAGGTGGTGGGCATGGACGACCCGGTTGAAATTGCGCTGCGCCGCAAAAAAGACTCGTCCATGCGG
>JANPCR010000060.1:0-37972 GCA_031431035.1 Rhodoferax sp. | reverse complement strand
CTGGTGGCGCATTTCTTTGTGTTCTATTACGGCGTATTGGCTGACATCACGCCGCCCGTGGCGCTCGCCGCTTACGCAGCGGCGGGAATGGCTGGGGGCGATCCATTTAAGACGGGGAATACCGCTTTCCGGCTGGGTTTGGCAAAAGTGCTCGTTCCTTTTGTCTTTGTCTTTTCGCCAAGTTTGCTGCTCGTGGCTAAAGGTTTTAACTGGCAAGATTTTTGGATCACCTTTACCGGATGTTTGCTGGGCATCACGGCGCTTGCTGCTGCACTCAGTAAATTCTTTTTAACGGAGTTGAAAGGCTGGGAGCGTGTACTGGCTGTCGTTGCTGCATTGCTGCTCATCTTCCCGGGATGGATCACTTTCCTGATCGGCCTTGGCTTACTAGCGCCGGTGTTGGTCAGTCAACTTGTTGCGAGCAAATCGATCAGCAGGTCGTTTGCATCAGGTTAATGCAGCCGTATTAATTTGCTCGACAGCGCATGTCACGCCGCGTAGCATTTGATCGAACGGCATGGCTGGCGTGGCCTTGCTGATTTGCTTGGCTTGCTGAGGCAGATAGGGGACATGGATGAATCCTGCGGAAATCTTCGCTTTGCGGATTGCATGCATCAGCGAAAAGAAGACGTGATTGCAAACGAATTGCCCTGCTGAGCTGGAGAGTTCGGCGGAAATGTTTTGCGCGATGAGAGCGTCGCGCATCGCATGAATGGGCAATGTGCTGAAGTAAGCGGCAGGTGCGGTTTTGAGAATCGGCTGGCCGCTGCGCAACACGCCTGCGTTGTCGGGTAAATCTGCTTCATCCCAATTGATCGCAATTCGCTCCATGCTGATCGCGCTGCGGCCACCAGCTTGCCCGAGGCACACCACAGCTTGCGGCGCGTATTCGCGCATTAGTGTTTTCAGCACACGGGCTGAGCGGCCATATTCGCAGGGCAACACATGGCCTGCAATACGCCAATCTCCAATTTGCTGCCCATGCATTGCATTCGCAATGGCGGCGCTGGGGTTGAGTAGCAACGCGCCCGGATCATCGCCAAATGGCTCAAAGCCAGTGAGCAATAGCGTTTTCAGTGGTTTGCGTGAATTTGTCAGATGCTTTTTGGTAGGTCGTTCTAAGGGCATGTCGTGCATTGAATCACATTTGCGTTGTTTCAAGAGTCATCTTTTTGCCATTCGCTTGAGCGGTGTACGATGACGATATTCGTCATTAGGAGACAACAGCCATGAAATGGGAAGGCAATCGCCAATCAGACAACGTAGAAGATCGCCGTGACCAAGCAGGCAGCGGTGGAGGTAGCGGGGGCGGGGGCTTTCGCATGGGCGGTGGGCGCGGCGTGGGCTTGGGCACGATTGTGATTGCGCTCGTTGCGGGCTGGATTTTTGGCATCAACCCGATGACCGTGCTCGGCATTTTGGGTGGTGGAGGCAGCGAGGTCGCGCCTCAAGTGAGCCAAGCGCCTGCTAAACGCCCGCCAAAAGACGATGCCATGGCTTCCATGGTCGGCACAGTGCTGGCTGATACGGAAGATGTGTGGGGAGAAATCTTCAAGCAAGCCGGCGCGCAATATCCCACGACCAAGCTCACGTTGTTTCGCGGCTCAACGCAAACGGCCTGCGGCGCGGGCCAAGCGGCGATGGGCCCGTTTTACTGCCCTGCAGATAAGAAGGTTTATATCGATCTAGGCTTTTATGAGACGATGAAAAACAAGCTTGGCGCTCCCGGAGATTTCGCGCAAGCCTACGTGATTGCGCATGAGGTGGGCCATCATGTGCAAAACGTGTTGGGTACGAGCGGCAAGGTCGATGCGATGCGCGGCAAGGTCAGCGCGCGCGAGCAAAATCAGCTATCCGTCCGTCTTGAATTACAAGCGGATTGCTATGCCGGCGTTTGGGCGCATCACACGCAAAAGAAATATGCTGCGCAAGGCAAGCAGTGGCTTGAGAAAGGCGACATCGAAGAAGCGATGAACGCCGCCCAGCAAATTGGCGACGATGCCTTGCAGCAAAAAAGCCAAGGCCGCATCGTGCCCGATAGCTTTACGCATGGCACGAGCCAGCAGCGCATGCGTTGGTTCAATCAGGGTATTCAAACGGGCAGCGTGAAAAGCTGCGATACGTTTAGCGCGAAGCAGTTGTAACGCTGCTTCCTACTTGCTTTTTTAAGTGATTTAGGCCGTTTTCCGGCACAGAATATGTGTAAAGTGCTATCAAATGAATAGTAATCGACGTATTCCAAACTACAGCCACTTTTGCATGAAAGTGGCTGTTCCTGCTTTTGGATCGAGCGCGTAGGGCGCGAAACCAAAGCGTTCGTAACTCTTCATGGCGACTTGGTTGCCGGTGAGCACTTCTAGCGTGATCTTGCATGCTTTTCGTGTGCAGCCTTCAGTTTCGACAGCTTGCAGCAGCGCTTGCCCCACGCCTTGGCCGCGCCAATCACTGTGAACCACGATGTCGTGGATATTGATGAGTGGGGCGGCTTTGAAGGTGCTGTAGCCTTCGAAGCAGTTAGCTAGCCCGACGGCTTGCTCGCCAATGGATGTTTGCGCCCAAGCGATGAAGCTGAAGGCAAACGAGCGTTCGCCAAGCTCGTCGCACAGGCGCGAGAGCACATCTGTGGCAATTGCAGAGCCACCGCCCATGGGATCGCGTGCATAGTGATCGAGCAGGGCGGTCAGCGCTGCTCGGTCTTCCGCTGCCGCGTAGTCGACGCGGCGTGTGACGAACTCCATGCTCATATGCTGAGCGCTTTTAGGCGTAGTCGCTCACCGGAATGCAGCTGCAAGCCAAATTGCGGTCGCCATAGACGTTGTCTAAGCGGCCCACAGGAGCCCAGTATTTGCTGTGATTTTTTGCACTCAGTGTGGCGCTGGCAACGCTGCGTGGGTAAGCATGTTTCCACTCATCGCTGCTCACTGCTTGAGCGGTGTGCGGCGCGTTTTTGAGGGGATTGTCGTCAGCAGGCCATCTGCCTTGTTCGATCTCGGCGATCTCAGCGCGAATGGCGATCATGGCGTTAATGAAGCGATCCATCTCGGCCAAATCTTCACTCTCGGTGGGCTCAATCATCAGCGTGCCTGCCACGGGGAATGAAAGCGTCGGCGCATGGAAGCCGTAGTCAATCAATCGCTTGGCCACATCTTCAGCGCTGACGCCGCAGGTTTCTTTTAAAGGCCGTACATCGATGATGCACTCGTGGGCGACGTAGCCTCCAACACCGTTTACTTTTTCGCTGGCATAGAGCGTGGGGAAGTGGCCTTTCAATCTTGCGCTGATGTAATTGGCGCTCAGGATGGAAATCTCGGTGGCGGCTTTCAAGCCATCAGCACCCATCATGCGGCAATACATCCAGCTGATCGGCAGCACAGCGGCATTGCCCAGCGGCGCGGCGCTGACCGCGCCCACGCCTTTCGTGTGGATGCCGCCGGTGGCGTGGCCGGGCAGAAAGGGCACAAGATCTTCCACGACGCACACAGGGCCGACGCCCGGGCCGCCGCCGCCATGCGGGATGCAAAAGGTTTTGTGCAAATTCAAGTGACTCACATCACCGCCGAATTCTCCAGGCGCGGCCACGCCGACCAGCGCATTCATATTCGCGCCATCCACATACACACGGCCACCGTGTTCGTGTACTAGCGCGCAAAGCTCTTTCACACTGGTCTCAAACACGCCGTGGGTGCTCGGATACGTAATCATCGCAGCCGCAAGATTCGCGCTGTGTTGCTCGCACTTCGCCCGCATGTCGACCATATCCACATTACCTTGCGCATCGCAAGCGACGACGACGACGGACAAACCCACCATCTGCGCACTCGCTGGATTGGTGCCGTGCGCGCTGGCGGGAATCAAGCAAATATTGCGATGGCCTTGGCCGCGTGACTCTTGCCATGCATTGATCACGAGCAAGCCTGCGTATTCGCCTTGGCTGCCTGCATTGGGCTGCAAGCTGATGCCGCTGTATCCCGTGGCTTGGCAGAGCCATTCGCGCAGTTGCTCATCCAAGAGCTTGTAGCCTTCGCGCTGATTGGCAGGGCTGAACGGGTGAATGTCAGCAAACTCAGGCCAGGTGACCGGGATCATCTCGCTCGTGGCGTTGAGCTTCATCGTGCATGAGCCCAGCGGAATCATCGTGCGATCGAGCGCCAGATCTTTGTCAGACAGCTTGCGGATGTAGCGCAACATGGCCGTCTCGCTGTGATGCGAATTGAAGACGGGATGCGTCATGAAGGGAGAAGTGCGGCGCAGAGAATGCGGAATTAAAGGCTCGATGCCTTTTTCAAATTGAGCGAAATCGGGAATCTTTTTTCCATCAGCGAAGATGGTCCACAGCAATTGCACATCTGCCCGAGTCGTCGTCTCGTCCAAGCTGACGATGAGATATTCGTCCCATGCTTTTCGCAGGTTAGCGCCCATGGATACTGCGCGGAGTGCTATTGAATCAGTAGCATCTTTGGTGTGCAGGCAAATCGTATCGAAGCCGCTGCTTTTTTCACTGAGAAGAAAGCCAAGCTCTTGCAGGCCTTTGGCAAGAATGGCGGTGTAGCTGGCTACGCGCTGCGCGATGCGCTTCAAGCCCACCGGGCCGTGGTACACGGCATACATGCTGGCCACAACGGCGGGCAAGACTTGAGCTGTGCAGATGTTGCTGGTGGCTTTCTCGCGGCGAATGTGTTGCTCGCGCGTTTGCAGCGCGAGGCGGTACGCTGGATTGCCATGCGCATCGATGCTCACGCCCACGAGGCGGCCGGGCATGGAGCGCTTGAATTCATCTTTGCAAGCCATAAAAGCCGCATGCGGGCCGCCATTGCAAAGCGGCATGCCAAAGCGCTGGGTAGAGCCGATCACGATATCGGCTGCGCCGGCTGGATCGCCATTGCCCCATTGGCCGGGTGGCGTGAGAAAGGTGAGCGCCAGTAAATCCGTGGCGACGATGTAGGCCGCGCCTTTGGCATGCGCGGTTTTGACATCGTTGCTTTCTTCGCTCAATCTGCCGCTGGTCGACGGATATTGCTCGAGCACAGCAAAGTAATCATCGCCTGCAATTAGTGCATCCCATTCATCTTGCGATTGCGCAGTTTTGATCTCAATGCCCAGCGGCTTGGCGCGGGTTTGCATGACTTCAATCGTTTGAGGATGCGCGTCTCCTGCCACGATACAGACATTACCTTTGGCTTTGACGCTGCGCTTAGCCAGCGTCATGGCTTCAGCGGCGGCGGTAGCTTCATCGAGCATTGAGGCATTGGCCATGGGCATGCCAGTCAGATCACACACCATGGTTTGGAAGTTGATCAGCGCTTCCATGCGGCCTTGGCTGATCTCGGCTTGGTAGGGCGTATACGCCGTGTACCAAGCGGGATTTTCCAACACATTGCGCAGAATCACGCCGGGTGTGTGGCAGCTGTAATAGCCTTGGCCGATAAAATTTTTCATCAGCTTATTTTTATTGGCGATTGCTTTCATCTCCGCCAACGCCGCAGCCTCACTGATCGCGGGAGGCAACTTCATGGCATTGGTGCGTTTGATCGAATCGGGCACGATGGCTTCGATCAAGGCGCGGCGCGAAGCTGCGCCAATCACGCTGAGCATTTTTTGCTCATCGCCTTCCCAAGGGCCAATATGGCGCGCTTGGAATTCAGCGGCGTTTTCAAGTTCGTTTAACGAGGGGGCGGATTGCATCAACATGGCGCAACACTTTCTGTATTGGAGGTTGTTTCTATCAGCGGACTTGAGAGCACGGAAGACACGGAGGATGCACGGAAGACACAGAAAATACAATTTTCTTTTCTGTGTCTTCCGTGAAACTTTCGTGACTTCCGTGTTCCTTTCTTCAATTCAACGATCAAGCGTTTTGCTCGAACGCCGTATAAGCCGTCTCGTCCATCAGCGCAGCAAGTTGGCCGGCATCTGCGAGTTTGACTTTGAAGAACCAGCCTGCTTTGAGCGGGTCAGAGTTGGCCAGAGCTGGATCAGCGCGCAAAGCTTCATTGACTTCGATGACCGTGCCGCTAACAGGCATGTAAACATCAGCCGCAGCTTTTACGCTTTCGACCACGCCAGCGACATCTTTCTGCGCATAAATTTTGCCGACTTCCGGCAAATCAACAAACACCACATCGCCGAGCGCGTCTTGCGCGTGGTGTGTGATCCCGACAGTCACGACAGTCCCTTCGGTAGCGACTTTGTCGCCATCAATATGAAGCCATTCATGGTCTTCGGTGTATTTCATCGTCATGGTAGATTTCTCCTTAAAACAAATGGTGTCTGACCTCATTTAATTGGGGCCACGGTAGTAGCGCTGCGGCAAATTAAATGGGGTCAGATACCATTTAATTTCCACGGAAATAGCGCTGCGGCACGAAGGGCATGGCGCTGACTTTCATGGGGACGGATTTGCCGCGCACCAGGGCGTGGACAGTCGTATCTGGCGCAGTGAACTCAAATGCTAAGTAGCCGATGGCAATCGGCTGATTGATCGTAGGCCCCAGCAGGCCGCTGGTGACTTTGCCTATCGACACGCCATCCACGCTGAAAAGCTCTGTGCCGTCGCGCACGGGGATGCGCTCTTGGGCGATCAGTCCGACGCGTTTTCTTGAGGGTTTTAATTGAGTAGGCGGCGTATTCATTGCGCCATACGCTAGCAATTTTGTAGCGCCGGGGAAGCCGCCTGCGCGCTCGCCGCCCGCACGGCGCACTTTTTGAATCGACCACAACAGCGTAGCTTCAATCGGATCAGTGCTCGTGTCAATATCGTTGCCGTACAAACACAGCCCCGCTTCTAAGCGCAGAGAATTGCGAGCGCCGAGACCGATCGGTTTGACTTCGGGCAGCGCGAGTAGGGCGCGCGCAAACTTGTCTGCTTGAGCGCTTGGCACAGAGATTTCACAGCCGTCTTCACCGGTGTAACCACTCCGCGTAATGAAAAGTGAGATGCCTTGCCAAACGAAATCACCGCCGGTCATGAACACGAGTTTTTCAACGCCAGGAATCATGCGCGAGAGCGCTGCCACAGCTTGTGGGCCTTGCAGCGCGAGCAGAGCGTCTTGCGGCATGTATGTGAGCTTGGCCTCGGGATGAGTCGCAGCAAGCCGCGCATTCATCCAAGCCAAATCGCCATGTTTGCAAGCGCCGTTGACGATGATGAAAATATGATCACCTCGGTTGGTAAACATCAAATCATCAATGATGCCGCCTTCGTCATTTGTAAGCAGGCCGTAGCGCTGTTTGCCAACGCCCAGACTCAATACATCCATCGGGATCAGCGATTCAAGGGCGAGGGCACGCGCTTCATGTGTCGGCGCATCAAGGCGCACTTGCCCCATGTGCGAGACGTCAAACAAACCCGCAGCTGTGCGCGTATGCGCATGCTCTGCCATAAGGCCAGCCGGGTATTGCACGGGCATCGAGTAGCCCGCAAACGGCACCATGCGAGCGCCGAGCTCAATGTGCAATGCATTAAGCGGAACGTTTAGTAAATCTTGGGAAGATGAACTGTCTGACATGCAGGGTTTCCAAATCAAAAATAGACACAAGCCCACGATGAGCCTATGGATGATTGAACCCTGTTGTCCGCTTTACCTGAGAGATTCAAGGCCTGAATCAAATCTATGATTCTCGCCACTTGCCCCTTCGGTGGCTTGCAGTTTGCATGCAAGCTCTCTCCAACAGAATGTGAAAACCGAGTAGTTTTCAGTGCTTGTCCTTTGTGCCTGAGCGTTCACCTCTTAAGAAGCTGCGCCTTCGGCGATTCAATAAAGAATTCTCTCCAAGCTGATTGGATTGTACGTGAGCCCGATGCCTTATTTGTACGCAAGATCTCGCAAAGTCAGGCTGATGGCTGGAATATATGTGATCAGCATCAAGCATCCCAAAATGACCAGCACGAAGGGCAGGAGATAGGGGATGATGCGATCCAAGGATATTCGCGCTACCGTACAAGCCGCAAATAGATTCACGCCGAAAGGCGGCGTGATCATGCCAAGAGCGAGATTGACCACCATGATCAGGCCAAAATGCACGGGATCGATGCCGAAATGCATGGCGACAGGTGCGAGGATTGGGGCAAGCACGATGATGGCGGCGCTGGTTTCGATGAACATGCCGATGATGAACAGCGCAGCATTAACGCCAAGCAAGAAAATCGCAGGACTTTGCAAGACTTCTTTCAAATACTGACCAATCGCATCGGGCACTCCCGCGCGTGTAATTAGGAAAGCAAAGAGACCCGCATTGGCAATAATGAACATGATCACTGCGCTGGAAATCACGGATTTCTTCAAGATTTTATAGAGATCAACGATCTTGATTTCGCGGTAGATCAACATGCCAACGATCAATGCATAGAACACTGCGACAGCAGAGGCTTCAGTCGGCGTGAAGACACCGCCATAGATGCCGCCCAAAATAATCACCGGCATCATTAGCGCCCAGCCTGCTTGCCAAGAAGCATTCAGGAACGAGAGCCTGCCATCGCCATCGTTCTTGCCATAGCCTTTGATGCGGCAATACACATACACGTAAAGCATCAATGCCAAGCCAATCAACAGACCTGGGCCAAAGCCTGCAATAAACAGTTCGCCAATCGAGACTTCTGCGCTCACGCCATACAAAATCATCGGAATACTTGGCGGAATAATCACGCCGAGCTCAGCGCTGGTGGCTTGCAACGCAGCGGCATATGGCGTGGGATAGCCATGTTTGATGAGAGCGGGAATCAAAATCGCGCCCACAGCAAATGTGGTAGCAACCGATGAACCGCTCACCGCAGCAAAAATCATGCAGGTGAGCACACAGGTCATCGGCAAACCGCCTTGCACGCCGCCCACAATCGACTTGGCAAATTCGACCAAGCGACGCGAGATGCCGCCGGTTTCCATGATGTTGCCCGCAAGAATGAAAAAAGGAATCGCCGCAAGCGGAAATTTATTGATCGACGAAAACATTTCTTTGACCGAAATCAGCATATTCACATTGCTAATTTGAATGCCGACAAGTGCAGACAGACCAATCGACACGGCCACAGAAACAGTGAGCGCAAAGCACAGCACCATCGTGAGAATCATCATACTGCTCATTGCGCGGTCTCCAATTCAAGGCGCTGTGGATCGATCAAATTGCCAATGATGCCAATCACGCTGAAAATGCCACCTACCGGCATGGCCAAATAAGCCCAAAACATACTCACATCTTCCAAACCAATCGTTGTTTGCACTCTGCCGCGAACCGCGTATTGCCAGCCCCACCAGATGATGACGAAGATCAAAATCAACGCAGCAATCGTTACGACGTAATCGAGCACGCGCTTCATCTTAGGCGGGCTCCAGCGGTAGAGCACATCCACACTCACCATCGCGCCTTGGCGAAAGGCTGCTGCAATGCCCATGAAAACCATCCAGATCAGCGAGAAGCGAATCAACACTTCCGTCCACTCAGCAGGGCGCTCTAGAACGAATCGCGTGATGATTTGAAACATCCCCAAGCTGGCGGAGATCGCCAGCATCAGACAAGCAATCAGCATCGCAAGAGAAGTGGTGAAGCTCTCAAATTTAAGGAAGGCGGTTTTCATGTGTTTGTAGCCTTGGTTTCTCAAAAAAATACGCCGAAAACATCAGCTGCCGGCGTATTTACTGCGTGAAGTGCTACTAAAAAAGTAGCATTTATCTAACAAATCAGGAATTACTTCACTGCGCGAATGCGATCAATGTTGGCTTTGCCAAATTGCTTTTCAAACTCTGCATTCACAGGTGCGAGCGCAGCGATGAATTTAGATTTGTCGACGTTCTCCACCACGGTCATGCCTTTGCTGCGCAACTCGGCCACGCCATTGGTGTCATCTTGGTCAACGCGGGCGCGACCAGCCTTTGCGCCCTCTTTTGCTGATTCCAAGAAAGCAGTTTTATCCGCAGCCGAGAGCTTGTCAAAAGCCGCCTTGGTCATCAGGAAAATCGCTGGCGAATACACATGGCCTGTGAGCGAAAGATGCTTTTGCACTTGATCAAATTTTGCGGACATGATCACGGACAAAGGATTCTCTTGGCCATCGACAGTGCCTTGTTGCAAAGCAGTAAACACTTCAGGGAAGGCCATCGGTGTAGTAACGATGCCAAAGCCTTTGTAAGCTGCCACGTGGACTGGGTTTTCCATCGTGCGCATTTTGAGGCCTTTGAGGTCGTCTGGCGAATTGACAGAGCGCTTGGAGTTGGTCATGTGACGCACGCCGTTTTCGCCCCAAGCCAAGGCTTGGAAGCCTTTGGATTCGAATTCTTTGAGCATGTCTTGGCCGATTTGGCCATCCAGCACGTTACGTGCATGTGCTTTGTCGCGGAACAGGAAGGGAATGTCTAAGATGCGGGCACTGGGCACAAAATTAGGCACGGGGCCGGTGGAGGAGAAGGTGAGCTCTTGTGTGCCAAGCTGCACCGATTCGATGCTCTCGCGCTCGCCGCCTAACGAGCCAGAATAGAACGGCTGAATTTTGTAGCGGCCAGCTGTGCGCTTTTCGACTTCGCGGGCGAAGGTGTCGATCGCCACGCCTTGGTGAGAGTTTTGTGCCACAGAGATGCTGATCTTCATGGTGGTTTGCGCGATGGCAGAGCTTGCAGCAATAAAGCCTGCGGCGAGCGAGGCAGCGAGGAAAAGGCGGGATAGTTTCATGGGTGTCTCCAAAAATAATCGGTGCAGAAACGCGGAATATGGTCTTGCCGCAATTCAATGAAAAGTCTAACGCCAAAAGCGGCAAACGCTCTCAGGGGATGCCCGGGGATGCCCTGACGTAGCGCAGGCTTTAGGCGATCTGTCTATGCAGGTTTGAGCTCAGGATGCTGCTCGGCCATGTGTGAGCGCACGATCTCTTCAAAGCTGGTGTTGGGTTTCATGCCAAGGATGAGCGCACGCGGAGAGCCCATGCGCGTTGGCCAGCCGCTGACGATTCGCTCAACGGCGGGATCAATCTGCCAATCGAGCAAGGCGTAGGCCTGATCGCCTGCAACACGGCGCAATGTGTCAGCCATCTCGCCCACAGTGGTGGGCACGGCGGGCAAATTCAGCGCTGTGAGTGATCCCCAATCTGCGTCGCTTGCCTCCATGCAGGCCATGATATGTTCCACGGTTTTCCCCGGCGATGAAAGTGAATGCACCACATCGGGCTTGACGGGAATCGTGCAACGAATGCCCTTCAATGGCTCACGAATCATGCCGCTGAAAAAGCCCGAGGCGGCACCGTTGGGCTGACCTGCGCGCACAGACACGGTGGCCAAGCGCGCAGTGCGCGCGTGGATAAAGCCCTTGCGCGCGTAATCGGCCATGAGCTGCTCGCCGATGAGTTTTTGGATGCCGTAGCTGGTTTGCGGCGTGGGCAGGGTCGTGTCCACAATCTCGTGTGGGAAGGCATGATGCGCTGTTGTGCCAAACACGGCGATGGAGCTGGCGAAGAAGACAGTGGGCTGTGTCTTGATGGCTCGGCAGCTCTCCAAAAGTGCATGCGTGGTGGCGTAATTGCTGCGCATGCCCAAATCGAAATTGGCTTCGCATTCGCCGCTCACAGCTGCAGCCATATGAAAAACAGCAGCTGCATCTGCATGCCGCGCAAGCAGGTTGGCCGGCGTACTTTGGAGTTGGTCAAATAAATCGCCGACTTCGCTTGAGATGCGAGGATCAGTGGCGAGATCTGCAGGCGCGGCGATGCGATCTGCGAGAACGATGCTAGAAATGCGTTGCGCGGGCTGGCCTCGCAGGCTTAAAGTGCCGCGTTGGATGAGTTCGCGTGCGAGGCGTGCGCCGACGAAGCCAGCGCCACCGGTGATAATGATTTTCATAGAGTTCCTAAATTGCTTTAAAAATTAAGCAAAAAGACCTTTGTACAGCATGTACGAAGCCAGCACATACAAAACGCAGGCGAAAACGTACTTCAAACGTTTGACATCCATGGCATGTGCAGCCTTTGCGCCAAGCGGAGCGAATAATACGCTTGTGAACGCCACCAATGCCAAGGCAGGCAGCCAGATGTAGCCGAGTGATCCTTGCGGAAGGTCTTGCACCGCGTGGCCGCTGATCGCGTAGCCCACGGCATTGATGACCGCGATAGGAAAGCCAAGCGCTGCGGCTGTGGCCACTGCGTTATGAATGGATACATTGCATCGGGTCATAAATGGCACACTGATGAAAGCGCCGCCCGCACCGACGAGGCCAGACAGAAAACCTATTGCGCTGCCAACGACCCATTGCCCCGTTGTGCCAGGCATACGTCGCGTGGGCGTGGGTTTTTTGTTAAGGAGCATTTGTGAGGCAGAAAAAGCCACAAAAACACCAAAGAAGATGGCCAGCATGGAGCCTTTAAGCAGCGCAAACACGCCTAGGCTAGCCGACAAGCCGCCGATTAAGATGCCTGGGGTGAGGCCGCGAGCGATATCCCAGCGAACCGCGCCTCTTTTGTGATGCGCCCTAACGCTGGCAATACTGGTGAAAATGATTGTCGCCATCGACGTTGCGATTCCCATTTTCACGGCCAGATCAGGCGAAGCGCCGCGCGTGCTCATGATGTAGGTCAAAAAAGGAACGAGGATCATGCCACCGCCTACGCCAAGCAAGCCGGCTAGAAAGCCTGTGCCTATCCCAAGGGCGAGCAATTGCACGACTAAAACTGAATCTAGCGTCATGAGGGTTGTTGCATTGAAAAAAAGGGTGCTTGCAGCTTGGCGCTGGGCCGGCATCCTGAACCGGGGTTCAGGTGGGCTAGGTCAACTGCGCTTTGGGTTCATCTAACGCGAGATGATCACGCGGGTACAGTGATGTTCCAGGCCCGGGCTCTAAGAGCATTGGTTCAAGGAAATATAAAGCCCGGCGAGCACCGCAGACGGGTCAATTGTAGACCGACTTGGGCCTGATTTAAAGCAGGCGACCGTCGTCGTTCAGGGCGACATCCAGGCGTTCCATCAATGAAATCAAGAGCTGATCGCCGTTGGCGTCTTGCTCATTGTTGGCTGTCGCAGCCATTCCAGACAGAGGGGCGATAGCACTGCCAGCAGGCTGCGGCACAGGCGGCGAAACCGCCGACGGGGCAGGGCGGCCAGACAGCTCAAATGCCAGATTCAGCGCCGCCAGCACCGCGATTCGATCTCGGGCGCGAACTTTGCCTGCGTCCCGAATGCGGCACATGGCCGTGTCAACCCGCTCAACCGCTTCAAGCAGCGGAACATCGCCACCGTCGGGGCAGCTCAGCAGGTAGCTTTGACCCATGATTTGGACTTCAAGTTGCTTCATGGTCGTTTTGGACAAGCCGTTTTTTTATTTGCCACCGTTAGCCGTGCCAGAACTGCCGGCAGATCCGTTGGACTCCGTGCTGGAGGCTTCAGGGTTAGGCAGACGATCCAGCAAGGCATCGACCCGTGCGCGCGCCGCACCCAGACGAGATTTGAAAGAGTCGCGCTCTTGGGTCAAGCTTTCTACCTTGGCGTTCAGCAGTGAATTGGTGCGCTGCAGCTCGCGGTGGCGCAGCAAAAGGCGCTCCACGCGCTCGGCGATTTGGTCAATTTGAACCCGGTTCTGCATAGGACAACTATTGTAGGGTTCAGGCTGCAAAATTCACTAAAAATCAGCCCCGTGGCTTGATCGGTGTGGTTCGCACACCGCACATCGAACCCGGGCAGGGTCCCGCTTGCAGCGTCGTTTTCAGAGTTCTGGGGTTTTTGCAGCCCGTCGCAAAAGTTGGCGAACGGCCCTGTAGCGACAAAACTGGCGATTCCAACGCACATCAGCCCCGTTTGAGGTGATTTCAAATTGCTATGCTAATAATAGCAAACTATGTATATTATTCGAGAGCTAGGGGCCAATTTTATCAATAAAATGACTATTTTTGAGGAAAATTCGGAAAAAAGAACCTACAGGTTCTTTTTTACAAATAAACACGTTTTTTCCTGGTTTTTTGATTGAGTCTCAGCCTTTCCGCTCCACCTGTTTGTTGAGGGCAATTCCCAACCCTTTTTTCTAGCCTTGCGCCGTCGATTTGCCGCTCGCCTGGCTTTCTCCTCCTGAGTTTCGTCTGGCTGTCACCCCGGCGAGCGCCCAAAAGCGCGAGCTTGGGTAAACTGTGTAGCGCGTCCTTGAACCCCCCATGAGCGACTTTCAATCTACTTTACCGCCCGGCGCCTCCGTGGAGCCACTGCCCAAGCCCGAGCTTTGGCAGCAACTGCAGGCCTGCTGGCGCGACCCAACCGCGTCGCCCGCGCAAGCGGCAGCGTACCGTGGGCGTCAGTTTCATGCGGTGCTGATGGCCATGGTCACCAGCGGCTGGGCCAATGTCTTCATTGTTTTGGCGTTGACGGTCATTTTCTGGGGCCAAGCCAGCCCCATGGCGTTTGCGGTCTGGATCGCCAGCGTCAGCTTGTTCGCTATTTTCAACGCCACGTTGGCGGTCTCTCGCAAGGACCTGAGCGCGGCCTCCCCGGTGTCGGTTCCCGCGGTGGCGTGGTTCAGTTTTGAAATTGCAGGCGCGGCGTTGGCATTTTCAGCCATGCCTTGGTATCTCTTCACAGTCGTTGATTCAGATGGCCGCACCTTGCTGGCGGCGGTTTTGGTATCGGCGTTGTTGATTGGCAGCTGGATGATTGCTTACTTGCCGCAGGCAGCCATTGCCTGGGCTACCGTGGTGAGCGTCGGGTTTGCCATCGTCCTTGCCAATGTCAACCAGGCGTTTTTCAACCTGACAGCGGTGCTGATGCTGGTGCTTGGGTTCATTGCCATCTCCGCCGTGTTGATCGCGTCGCGCATTTTCCTGAACGGCTTGAAGGCCGAAACCGAAATTGAGCACCAAAAGCAATGGGTTGGCCTGCTGCTGAATGACTTTGAGGCCCATGCCACCGATTGGCTTTGGGAGACCGACGCGCGGGGTCGCCTGCGCCACGTGGCGGCGCGGCTGGCCCAAAACTTGGGCGTCAGTGCCGAAGAGCTGCAGGGCCGCGACTTCGTCAGCGCCGTGGCGTCGCTGGGCACCCACTTGCGCTATGCCGACCAAGGCATGTTCACGCGCCTGGCCAATCATCTGGCCGGAATTTTCCCGTTCCGCGACGTGGTGGTGCCCGCCCTGGTGCGCGGCGAATTGCAATGGTGGTCGTTAACGGGCAAACCCCTGCGCGACGAAACCGGCCACCTGGTCGGCTGGCGCGGCGTGGGCAGCGACATCACCGCGCAGTGGCAACACGAAACCGAGCTGGTGCGCCTGGCCAACCACGATTCATTGACTGGCCTTGCCAACCGCTACAAATTTGGCACGGTGCTTGGCGGCTACTTTGGTGGGTCTAAAACGGCATTGGGCTTGTCTGCGGGATCGGCTATGGGTTCGGCTGCGGCCAACGCTATAAAGGGTGCTGGCCCCTGCACAGTCTTTTTGTTTGACCTGGACAATTTCAAAACCCTGAACGATTCTCTCGGTCACGAGGCGGGCGATCAATTGCTCATTGAGGTCGCGCAACGTCTGCGCGGTCACGTCAAGGGCGATGATCTGCTGGCGCGTTTGGGCGGCGACGAGTTTGCGATTTTGGTGCCCGGCCAGTTGCTTGCTGGCGACGCCATGGCCTTTGGCGCCGAGTTGCAGGCCGCCCTGAACCAGCCCTGGACCGTTCAAGGCCACCGCATTGTGATCAAAGCCAGCATCGGTGTGGCGTCGGCCCCCGCGCACGCCAGCAGCGCCGACCAGCTTTTGCGCGCCTGCGACATGGCGCTGTATGCAGCCAAGGCGGCGGGTCGCAACGCTATGCACTTTTTTGATCCCGCCATGGAGCGCCGAGCACGTGACAAGCTCAGTGTGCTCAATGACTTGACCGATGGTTTGCAGCGGGGCGAGTTTGTGCTTCACTACCAGCCCCTGGTTGAGCTTGAAACCAGTGCGTTGGCCGGGTTTGAAGCCTTGGTGCGTTGGCAACATCCAAAACGCGGTTTGATTTCACCTTTGGAATTCATCCCCATCGCCGAAGAAAGCGGTTTGATCGAGCCTTTGGGGGCCTGGGTCATGCAGAAGGCCTGCCAAGACGCGCAGTTGTGGCCGGCGCATTTGAGCGTAGCCGTCAACCTGTCTGCGGCGCAGTTTCAAAGCCCCGATTTGCTCGCCGTGGCCAAAAACGCCCTGCGCCAAAGCGGTTTGGCGGCTCACCGACTGGAGCTTGAATTGACCGAATCAGTTCTGTTTCAAGACAACACCCGCGCCGTCCAAACCTTGGGATCATTGAGAAGCCTTGGAATTCGAATCGCTTTGGATGACTTTGGCACGGGCTACTCGTCAATGGCCTATTTGCACAGCTTTGCTTTGGACAAGCTCAAAATTGACCGCTCTTTCATCGCCGCACTTGACACGCCCGAATCGCCAGATGGCCAGGATTCAACCACGCCATCAAGTGCCCAGGCCGTGGTGCGGGCGATCATCCAACTGGCCACGGCTTTGAATCTCAAAACCACTGCAGAGGGCGTCGAAACCCAAAACCAGTTCAAGTTGTTGTCTGATTTGGGTTGCATGCAGGCGCAAGGGTTTTACATTGCCAAACCCATGCCTGTGGCTGAGTTGCCCGGGTACATCGTCCGCCACGACTCAGAGGTTGGGCAGACCCAATTGGCTGCCGACTTGCTGCCGGCCTAAGCTGGCGCACCCGCCGAATCGTGCAGCTGGTAGCGCTTGATCAGCCGGGCGCGGTGTTTCGGATCCAAATTGATCTTGGCGGCGTCGCGCCCGACAACGCTCAATAGCCGTTCGTCCATCACGTAGCGCCAAAGTGGCGGCAGGTAGGCGATGCTGAACATGCCAAAGTAGCCACTGGGCAAGCGCGGTAAATTGTCGAAGTGCCGCAAAGACTGGTAGCGGCGCAAGGGGTGGGCGTGGTGGTCTGAATGCCGTTGCAAATGAAACAGTGCCCAGTTTGAGAAAATATGGTTGCTGTTCCAAGAATGGTGCGGCTGGCAGGTTTCAAACTTTCCAGGGCTGCGCTCTTGCCGCAGCAGGCCGTAGTGCTCAATATAGTTGGCTGAAGTGAGTTGAAAATTCGCCCAGAACGAGGCAATCAGCAGAAAAGGCAAAATTTGCGGCCCCAGCCAGACCAATAAGGTAAGCCACAGCGCAATTGAGATCAGCGCCGGTTGCAGCACCTGGTTTTTAAGGCTCCAGGTGGCTTGCTTCGCCAGGCGCAGGCGGTCTCTCTCAAGCTGCCAGGCTCGCACGAAGGCACCCGGCATCTCACGCCATAAAAATCGGTAAATCGACTCACCCATGCGCGATGACGCGGGGTCTGTGGGCGTTGCCACGTCACGATGATGTCCCCGGTTGTGCTCTACCGTGAAGTGCCCGTAAAAGGTGGGTGCCAGAATAATTTTGGCCAGCCACCGCTCAACAGCCGTGTTTTTGTGGCCAATTTCATGGCCCAGATTGATGCAAAAACCGCCCACGGACCCAGTGATCAACACCATAGCGACAAGGCCGTGCCAAGGCAGCTCATAGGTGGCAACAAACCAGGCGCTGAAAATAAAACCGGCCCACAACACGGGCACCAGCAAGAAAGTGATCCAACGGTAGTAAAGATCGGCGTCCAGCGCGGGCACGGCAGATTCGGGCGGGTTGCTCAAGTCTTCGCCTAGAAAAAAATCAATCACCGGTGCCAAGCCGTAAAACGTGATCACAGGCAGCCACAATGCCCGCGCGTCACCTGTGAGCATCATCAGGGCCGGGCCAAACCCGATGATGCATGGCACTAGCACCGACAGCAGCCAGGCATAGCGTTTTCGGTCGCGGTAAGGAGCGTTCATTTCAGACATTCACAAATTGTATTTGGATTGTTTGCAAGGTGCCGCTGGTTGGATGAGGAGGTGTTTTGAGCGGGGTCATAACGCACAATTTTTGTGCATGGGGACTGATAAACTGAACTTGCTGGCCATTTTGCAAGCCTCTTTCGCGCAAGACCTTGAACTTCGAGCCTCCACCACCATGCAACTGTTGAACCCTGCATTTCCCACGGGGTCCAACGCTTCTCGCCTGGCTTTTGCCAAGCGCAGCTACTTGGCGCGCAATGTGGGTTTGAGCCTCGGCTTCATTATGGCGGCGGCTGTTTTGTACCAAAACCAGGTGCCGTATTGGTTTTGGCTGGGGCCGGTTTTTCATTGCTTTGTCTTTCCCCACCTGGGCTGGTGGTGGGCTCGGCGCTCATCCAACCCCCGCAGTGTGGAGCGCCGCAATTTGCTGGCCGATCAGTTTTTCAGCGGTGCCTGGATGGCGGCAATGTCTTTCAGCCTGCTGCCCTGCGTGCTGGCCGTCACGCTGACCGGCATGGACACAATGGCTGGTGGCGGAGCCCGTTTGTTGCTAAAAGGCTTTGTCGTGCAAGCTGCTGGCGTGGTGGTGGGAATGCTGGTGTTTGGTCTGAATTTTGTGCCTGAGGCTACGCTGTGGACAATCATTGCGTGCTTGCCCGTTTTGGTGTTTCAGCCGTTCATGGTCAGTTACGTAGCACTCAAGGCGGTCAGCGAACTGCGCGCGAAGGGCATGGAGCTTGAGCGGCTAAGCCAGCAAGACGGGTTGTCTGGCCTGTTCAACCGCAGCCATTGGGAGCAGCTGGTGCGCGCTGAATTTGCACGCTTTGGCCGGAACCAATCGCCCGTCGTTCTGGTTTTGGCCGATCTGGACCACTTCAAACAACTGAACGACACCTATGGCCACGCTGCGGGTGACGAAGCCATTCGAAGCTTTGCGGCGGCCTTGAAACGGGTGCTGCGAGAGACCGACATTTGCGGCCGGTACGGGGGTGAAGAGTTCGGCATTCTGCTGCCCATCACGGGTGCTGCGGCAGCGCACGAGGTGATCGAACGCCTGCGCCAAGATCTGCATACTCACCCTTTGATCGCTCAGACAGTGATCACGGCGAGTTTTGGTTTGGTTGAGATCGACCCCGGCGTGGCCTCCATTGAAGAGTGGATTCGCAAAGCGGACGTTTTGCTTTATGCGGCCAAACGGCAAGGGCGTGACCGGGTGGTCAGCCAAGACTCCGATGCCACGGTAGTGTCACCGCTTTGTGCCCGGGAGCCGGTTTTGGCCGCAAAACCAGGTGCTGTCTTTGGGGCAGTTTCGCCGCCAGTGGGCGAGTAGGCGATCAGACGAACCGGTGAGCCTGGGCGGGCTTGCGCCAATTCAGGCAGTTTCAACCCGGTTGCGGCCTCGGGCTTTGGCACGGTACATGGCGCCGTCCGCGCGGGCCAGCAGGGCATCGACCGTGTCGCCTTCGGGGCGGCTGGTGGTGGCACCAATGCTCACGGTTGGACCACCCCATGAGCTCATGGCGTTGCGCAGGCGGTCGGCAATGACCACGGCCAATTGCGCTGAAGTTTCAGGCAGCAGCACGACAAACTCTTCGCCACCAAAGCGGCCTAGCAAGTCCGTGTCTCGGAGCAAGGCGTTGATGTTGCCCACAAAATCAGTCAAAACCCGGTCGCCTTCCAAGTGGCCCAAGGTGTCGTTGATTTTTTTGAAATGGTCAATGTCCAGCACCAGCAATGACATTTGGCGGTTATGGCGCAGGCTGCGCGACAGCTCCCGCTGAAGCGCCTCTTTCATGAAGCGCCGGGTGTAAGCGTCGGTCAATGAATCGTGCGTGGCGGCATGTTCAAGTTCGGTTCGCAAGCGTTCAGTGGCCAGCAGCACTTGGCTGATGGAGATCAGCACGATGGCAAAGGCGAAACTGGCCAGGTAGGTGACGTTTTGAGGTGAGCTGTCCATCACGTTTTCACCCGCTGGGGCCAGTCCCGCAGTGACAAAACGCATAAGCTGTACAGCACAGCCCGCCGCCAGCACACCAATGGCAATGCGACCCGCCAGCGTGGTGCGCCCTTTGCGCCACATGAGCCATGCGTGCGCGGCTGACACACCACCCACCACCGCAGTGCTCAGTTGCAGCCGGATGGCGTAACTCGGCGTGACATAGGTGAACCAAATCGACGTGAGCACCGCCAGAACAATCACCGTGACCCAGGGCAGGTGCCGTGGCGTCACCCCAAAAAAGCGTTGACTGCCCAGGAGCGACACATAGGGTGCAGCAAAAGTCATGAGGCTGGGAAGCGTTGTAGACAAGGGCGTGGACAGCCAGGCCGTGGTCGAAAACATGACGCCTGACACAAAGGTCATGGCCATCGACAAAGCCCATAACTCAATGCCCTTTATGGAGGGCGGGTAGGTGCGTTTGAGCAGGTAAAGCACGATTGCCATGACCGCGCCCAGGGCGCCTGCAATCAGCAATATTGTTTTCGGGTCGATTCCAATCATGAAACTACAGTGTCGGTGATTTGGCGCTGCCCAGTCACAGGATTTCTACCCGGTTGCGGCCATTGGCTTTGGCGCTGTACATGGCGGCGTCAGCGCGGGCCAGCATGCTGCTGACGGAATCGGTCACCAGTGAGTTGGTAGTTACGCCAATGCTGACGGTGCAAAAGGGAGCGAAACCTGGCGCTGAACTTAATAAAGAGCCTGGCGCGGCCACCACCGTGCGGATGCGCTCTGCCACCAAGCTTGCGGCCTCCAGTGTCGTGTCGGGCAAGACCACGACAAATTCTTCGCCGCCAAAGCGGCCCAACTGGTCGCCTTGGCGCAGCAAAGCATTCACATCTTTGACGAATTTGATCAAAACCTGGTCGCCTGCGGGGTGGCCAAAACTGTCGTTGACCTGTTTGAAGTTGTCCAGATCCAAGACCAACAGGGCAAGGCTTCGGCCATTGCGCTTACAGCGTTGCAGTTCCAGGTCGATGGACTGGTTCACGTGCCTGCGGGTGAGGGCGTTGGTCAGCGGGTCGTGGGTGGCTAGGTGTTCCAGTTCGCTGCGCAGCTTGTCCGTGGCCATCAACACCATGCTGATCGAGATCAAGAGTATCGCGAAAGCAAAAGTGCAGACAAAAATCAACTGCTGCGGCGACTTGTCGGTCATGCTGGTCACCGGGTCGGTGTAGGTGGTGACAAAGCGCATCACCTGAATGGCGCCGATGCCCACAATCATTGAAAAAGCCATGGCCTTGGCCAGCGAGTCCATGCCCTGGCGGTATAGCAGCACCGCGTAGGCCACCATGATCGCCAGCATCATCGCGTTAAAAACTCGCAAGCGCATGGGGTAATCGGGTTCGACCACGGTGTACCAAAGCGATGGGGCAAATGCGATCAGAATCAAAACCGCCCACACGCGGATGTTGGAGCCAACACCAAAAAAACGCTGAGTTCCCACATAGGCGATGTAGCCACCGACCCAAAGCAGCAAATTGGGCACGGCAATGCCAAGCCAGGCTGGCAGTGCTTCCCGCGCGGTGGAGATGACGCCGGCAATGAACAACACTGACAAAGCCAGGCTCCAGGCGCTTAGACCCCGAATGTTGGGTGGGTAAGTCTGGCGGATCGACCACAACACCAAAGCCATTAGACCGCTCATCAGGCCAGTCAAAAAAATGACGGTGCGTGGGTCTATGAAGCTCATGGCGTCTGAATTTTAAAGTCTGGCGGCCTTGTGTCAGGCGACTGCATCTGCGGCAAGGGCCGCGTTGACTGAGTTGACCGAGTTCAACGAGTTGAGCGTTTTGGGCGTTTTGGGTGCAAAGTCGCAACAGGCGCTGACCTGGCACTGCCAGCAAAGCGGTTTGCGGGCTTGGCAAATGTAGCGCCCATGCAAAATGAGCCAGTGGTGGGCGTCCACCAAATACTCGGCCGGAATGCGTTTGAGCAAGCCCAGCTCAACCGCCAGCGGCGTTTTGCCCGGAGCCAGCCCCGTGCGGTTGCCCAGCCTGAAAATGTGCGTGTCCACTGCCATGGTGGCTTCGCCAAAGGCCGAGTTCAGCACCACATTGGCGGTTTTGCGACCGACCCCGGGCAAGGCCTCCAGCAGGGCGCGCTCGCGCGGCACCACTCCGCCGTGGCGATCAATTAAAAATTGGCAAGTTTGCAGCAGATGGCGCGCTTTGCTGTGGTACAGCCCAATGGTTTTGATGTGACCTTCCAGCGCGTCCAGTCCCAAAGCCAAAATCTGTTGCGGCGTGTTGGCCACGGCAAACAGTCGCGCGGTGGCCTTGTTGACCGACACGTCGGTGGCTTGGGCCGACAGCAAAACGGCGGTCAACAGCTCAAACACGCTGGTGTAGTGCAACTCGGTCACCGGGTTCGGGTTGGCGGCTTTCAGGGTGGCAAAAAAAGTGGCGATTTGTTCTTTTTTCATGGCGTTTCATGGCTTTTCGGCGCGTTTCGCAACGCATGGGGGGCTTCAATGGTGTCGCCCAAGTGGTCTGGGCGACACGGCTGGGCTGTGAGGGCGGTTACAGTCATGGTAAACCCCTGAACCTATGAAATCCTTACGCAATTCTTGCGCCACTTTTTATCAACTTTCTTGATCTGATGAAAAATCAAATTCCAACACCCGACGCTTACCAAGACCTGCGCGAAGCCATGCGCGCGCTGTGCAACAGTTTTGATGCGGCTTATTGGCAAAAGGTCGATCACGAGCGCGCCTACCCCGAGACTTTTGTCACGGCTTTGACTGGAGCGGGCTGGTTGTCAGCCTTGATTCCAACCGAATACGGCGGCTCGGGGCTGGGCCTGGCCGAGGCTTCGGTGATCATGGAGGAAATCAATTTTTCAGGCGGTAACGCGGGCTCCTGCCATGGCCAGATGTACAACATGGGCACTTTGCTGCGCCATGGCTCCCAAACGCAAAAAGAACTTTACCTGCCCAAAATTGCCACGGGCGAGCTGCGTTTGCAGTCCATGGCCGTGACCGAACCCACCACGGGCACCGACACCACACAGCTGAAAACCACCGCAGTCAAGCGCGGTGACCGCTATGTGGTGAACGGCCAAAAAGTGTGGATATCGCGCATTCAGCACTCTGACTTGATGATTCTTCTGGCCCGCACGACGCCCTTGGCCGAGGTGAAAAAGAAGTCTGAAGGCATGTCGATCTTCATCGTCAACCTGAAAGACGCCTTGGCCCCGCGCAGTGGCCAAACTGGCCCTGGCATGACCGTGCGCCCCATTGCCAACATGGTGAACCACGAAACCAACGAAGTGTTTTTTGACAACCTTGAAATCCCTGCTGAAAACCTGATCGGCGAGGAAGGGCGGGGCTTCAAATACATTCTGGACGGCCTGAACGCCGAGCGTACGCTGATTGCCGCCGAATGCATTGGCGACGGCTATTGGTTCATTGACAAAGCCCGCAAATACGCCTCTGAGCGCGTTGTGTTTAACCGCCCGATTGGCCAAAACCAGGGCGTGCAATTCCCGATTGCTGACAGCTACATTGAACTGGAGGCCGCCAACCTGATGCGTTTCAAGGCCTGCACGCTGTTTGATGCCCAACAGCCCTGCGGCGCTGAGGCCAACATGGCCAAGTACCTGTGCGCCAAAGCGTCTTGGGAAGCGGCCAACGTGTGCCTGCAAACCCACGGCGGCTTTGGTTTTGCCTGCGAATACGACGTGGAGCGCAAGTTCCGCGAAACCCGGCTGTACCAGGTGGCGCCGATATCGACCAACCTGATTTACTCGTATGTAGCCGAGCACCTGCTGGGCTTGCCGCGCTCGTTCTAAATAACGACCGTTTCGTGCCTTGAAGTTCCAGTAACCGCCATTTCCAGTTTGTAATGTCGTTTTTATTTGCTATATTATTTATAGCAAACTATGTATATTATTCGAGAGCTAGAGGCCTATTTTATTAATAATTTGGTGTTTTTAAGTGCAATATACCCAATTTGGGTATGAAAAATCAGAAATGACCCAAAAACGCCTCAAATCTCACCAAACCGCACTAATCCCGTCAAAAAGAGCCCTCCATGACACATCCTCAGGTGACAACCCCCAGCGCCCAATTGGCCAGTTTCGCGGCCCAATTGAAGTTTGAAGCGATCCCGGCTGACGTGCTTCAAAAGACCGAAGACCTGCTGGTGGACTGGTTTGGCTCGTGCCTGGCCGGCAAGGGCTCGCGCCCGGTGGAGACGATTGCGGCGTTTGCAGCCAGCATGGGCCCGCGAGCGTCGTCCGGGTCTCCAATCTCCAGCGGTGGTGCTCAAATTTTGATCAACCGCAGCCATAGCAGCCCGTACTTTGCCGCCATGGTCAACGCGGCCGCGTCGCACGTGGCCGAGCAGGACGATGTGCACAACGGCTCGGTGTTTCACCCGGCGACGGTGGTTTTTCCAGTGGCTTTGGCCATTGCGCAAGACCTGGGGCTGACGGGCAAGCAATTGCTGACCGCCGCCGTTGTCGGGTACGAGGTGGGCATTCGGGTGGGTGAATTTTTGGGTCGCTCGCATTACAAGGTTTTTCACACCACCGGCACGGCGGGCACCCTGGCTGCTGCGGCCACGGCGGGCCATTTGCTAGGTTTGAACGCGCTTCAAATGCAGCATGCGCTGGGGTCGGCAGGCACCCAGGCGGCAGGTTTGTGGGAGTTTTTGCGCACGGCGGCAGATTCAAAACAATTGCACACGGCGCATGCCGCCGCTGCGGGTTTGATGGCAGCCTACCTGGCCAAAGACGGTTTTACCGGTGCCGCGCAAATTTTGGAAGGCCCCCAAGGCATGGCCGCTGGCATGTCTACCGATGCGAACGTGGCCAAGCTGACCGACCGCTTGGGGCAGCGCTGGGCCACGGTTGAAACTTCATTCAAATACCATGCCTGCTGCCGCCACACCCACCCGGCGGCAGACGCTTTGCACCAGGTGGTGTTGGCCCATCAGCTAAAACCCGAGGACTTGGCCCAGGTGGTAACCCACGTGCACCAGGGCGCCATTGACGTGCTGGGGCCGGTGGTTAACCCCAGCACCGTTCACCAAAGCAAGTTCTCCATGGGCACCACCTTGGCTTTGGTGGCGCAATTTGGCCACGCTGGTTTGTCTGAATTTGACGCGCATTTCAATGATGCTCAAACCGTGGCCGTGCGCGACCGGGTGTCCATGGTTTTGGATGCCGAGGTCGACGCGGCCTACCCCCAGCGCTGGATTGGCAAAGTCACCGTCACCACCACCGACGGCCGCACCCTGCAGGGCCGTGTGGACGAACCCAAAGGCGACCCTGGCAACACCCTGAGCCGCGATGAAATCACCGCCAAAGCCAAGCGCCTGGCGGCCTACAGCAAGGCCGCCAATGCCGACGAAATGACCCTTGCGATTGAACGGCTTTTCAGCCTGTCTTACATCAACAAAGTAGGGCCACTGCTCACCTGAGTACCAACAAGTCAAACCAGGGCAAGGGATTTTGCCAATGAAAACCTAGGCCAACTCGGGCACACTGATCGGGTAAGGTTTTTCAATCTCTCCAATCCACCCAATCCACCCAATCCACCCGCAAAGTCGGGTTTTTCAGGAATCCACATGCCCTTCAGTTTCAAATCAAAGTTTGTCCGGTCGCACCTGGCCGTGGCAAGCACCGTCGTTCTTGGTTTTGCAGCGACCGTGGGGTTGAGCACCGGCGCCCAGGCGCAGGGCACTTACCCCGATAAATCCATCAGCCTGATCGTGCCCTTCGCAGCCGGTGGCCCCACCGACGTGATGGCTCGCATGATCGCCATTCCCATGGGCAAGTCGCTGGGCCAAACGGTTTTGGTCGAAAACGCGGTGGGCGCGGGCGGCACCATTGGCGCAGCCAAAGTGGCGCGCGCTGCGCCCAATGGCTACACCATCTTTTTGCACCACATGGGCATGGCCACGGCGCCCGCCCTGTACAAAAAGCTCACCTACGACCCATTGAAAGATTTCGAATACATCGGCCAAGTGGCTGACGTGCCCATGACGCTGTTGGCCCGCAAGGACTTTCCGGCGGCGAACTTTGCAGAACTGCAGGCTTACGTCAAAGCCAACAAAGACAAAGTGTCGCTGGCCAACGCAGGCTTGGGTGCCGTGTCGCACCTGTGCGGTTTGCTGTTCATGACTGCCATTGGGGTGGATTTGACAACCGTGCCTTACTCAGGCACAGGCCCTGCCATGAACGCTTTGCTGGGTGGCCAGGTCGACTTGCTGTGCGACCAAACCACCCAAACCGTGCCCATCATCAAAGATGGCCGGGTCAAGGTGTATGGCGTGACCACGCTGAATCGTTTGGCCGCGCTGCCCAACGTGCCAACGCTCGATGAGCAGGGCTTGAAAGGCTTTGAAGTCAAAGTGTGGCACGGCATGTACGCGCCCAAAGGCACGCCACCCGCGGTACTTGAAAAAGTGGGCGTTGCCCTGCGAGCCGCCATGCAAGACCCGGCGGTCAAACAGCGCCTCACCGATTTAAGCTCCGATATCGTCAGCCCTGAAAAAATGACAGCGGCTGGCCTGAAGACCTTTTTGGAATCTGAGACTGCCAAGTGGGGCCCAGTCATCAAGAAGGCAGGCATTTACGCGGATTGAGAGCGACATCGAGAACGCCATCGGCCTATTAATTGCGAACGGTACCGATAAAAACCCGTGCTGAAAAATTGGGTTTGCGAGTGCGGTTTTGTCCAAGTAAGGGCCACCAAAGTCACGGTTTTCAGCCAAAATCGGGCCACGTGAGCGGTTGTTCAAATTACTCGAATTGGGTGTTGGACAGTGGCCGCCAACAACGGGTCATTTTTTTGCGGGGCTGTATGAAAAAATTGAGATGTGTGGTGCCAGGGTTGGCTTTGCTGCTTGGGGCCGTTGCCTTGGGCGCGCAGGCGCAAGACAAATTTGTGGTCGGCCAATCAGCGCCGCTGTCTGGGGGCAATGCCAAGTTTGGCACCGACATTCGCGACGGTGCCAAAGCTTACTTTGCAGCCGTTAACGCCAAAGGTGGTGTGAATGGCGGTCAAATCGAATTGATCACCATCGACGATAAAAACGACCGCAAAAATGCGGGTGCAAACACCAAGACTCTGCTGGAAACCAAAAATCTGGTGGCGCTGTTTGGCTTCGCATCAGCCACCCTGAGCCTAGACGCCATTCCCCAGGCTGAGGCCAAAAACACTGCGTTTTTTGCGCCATTTTCAGGGGCCAATCCTGTCCGGGTCAAAAACCCGGTGTTGTTCACCGTGCGGGCGTCCTACGGTGAAGAGATGGAAAAAATCCTTAACTTCTGGACCAGCCTGGGCTTCAAGCGCGTCTCGGTCATGCACTATGACGACGAGGTGGGGAAGCAAAATCTGGAGGTGGTGACCCAGTACCTTAAAAAAATCAATCTGGTGCCGCAAGCCCTGTCTTTGAAGCGCAATGCCACCATTGGTAAGGCCGAGGTCGAGGCGCTGGTCGCCCAAACGCCAGACGTGCTGATCAACACCGTGCTGTCGGGCGCAGCAGCGCAGGTTCAGAAAGAACTCTCCAGCATGGGGCGCATGCTGCCAACATCCAGTTTGTCGTTTGTCGGGGCGGATCAGTTTGTCAAAGCCGCAGGCGAAGCGGGCGCGGGCGTGTCGATCACGCAGGTGGTGCCCAACCCCACGTCGTCTATTGCCGTGGTGCGGGAATGCAGCAAAGCGCTTGAGGCGGACGGCGGCAAAACACCAATGAACACCACCCAGCTCGAAGCCTGCATCGCGGCCAAAATTTTGACTGAAGGCATTCGTCGCGCTAAAAAACCAGTCACAGCGAAGTCAGTGTTGGATGCATTGAGTAACTTGGGCACTTATGACTTGGGCGGCTTCACCGTTGCGTTTGACAATGGCGCGCAGCATGGCAGCAAGTTTGTGGAGCTGGCTCGCGTCACCAAAGACGGCAGGCTTCTGACCCGATGATCACGCGTTAATTCACTGGTTTAGTACGCGCGGCCGGGCGGCCCATCCCAGCCTGGTCACTGGGTTCGGCGTGGTGTCAAAGGCAGCGTTTAAGCAGCGCAAACAAACGCTCCCAGTGCCGTTCAGCCGCTGGCATGTTGTAAATGTTGCCACGCTTTGGAAACACAAAACCGTGTTCAACGGCTGGGTACCATTCAATGCGGTGCGCAACGCCCGCCGCCTTGAGCGACGCTTCAAGTTTTTCAATATCCGCAGGCGGTGCCCATTTGTCGATCTCGGCGCAGGCAAAGTAGCTCTCGCACTTGATCCGCGGGGCCATCAAATGCGGCGAATCCGGCTTGTCCGTGGCCATTTGCGCACCGTGAATGGAAGCGATGCAGTTGATGCGCCCGGCAAAATCTGCCGCCGCCCACATCACAAACGGGCCGCTCATGCAGTAACCGACCATGCCAATGCGCGACGCATTCGCCTCGGGTTGTGCATCAGCAAATTGCAGCAACGCGGCCGTGTCCACCCGGGTGGTGCGAGCGTCCAGCGAATTCATGAATACAAACATCTCAGCCATAGCGGTTTCGGTTCGCTCTTTGAGCCAAAAGTCACGCGACTTGCGGTAGTACAGGTTGGGCAAAATCACATAGTAGCCAACCGAAGCCAAGCGCCGCGCCATGTCGTGCAGCTCTTCGCGCTTGCCAGGCGCGTCCATGTAAAAAAGCACCACGGGGTGCGGGCCGTTTTCATCCGGGTACACCACAAAGGTGTTCATGGCACCGTCGGCGGTGGGGATGTCCAGGTGTTTTTCAATCATGGGGGCCTTCAGTCACAATGGAGTAATCCTTCATTGTTACCTGAAATTTACTATGTCGCTTCCCTTTGCCCAACGCCTTCAAAATGTCGAAACCTCGGCCATTCGCGAACTCTTCAAGCTGCTGGGCAAGCCCGGCATCATCAGCTTTGCAGGTGGTTTTCCAGACCCGGCTTTGTTTGATGTGGATGGCATTCGGCAAGCCAGCCAACTGGCTTTGAGCGATGCCACCGCAGGGCCAGTACTGCAATATGGCGCGACTGAAGGATGGAACCCTTTGCGCGAAGCCTTGAGCCTGCACATGGCCAAAAAAGGCATCGTTGCCCGGCCTGACGAAATCATCACCACCACTGGCAGCCAGCAAGGGCTGGACCTGTTGGGCAAAACCATGATCAACCCCGGCGATAAAGTGATTGTGGAAGGGCCCACCTTCTTGGCCACCATTCAATGCTTTCGCCTGTATGGCGCGGACGTGGTGTGCGCCCCCATCGACGCTGACGGTGTGAAGGTGGACGCGCTGGAGAAACTCATCGTCGAACACAAGCCCAAGTTCATTTACCTGGTGCCCACTTTTGGCAACCCCAGCGGTGCGATGTTGAGCTTGGCGCGGCGCAAACGCGTGCTCGAATTGGCCGTGCAATACAAAGTGCTGGTGGTTGAAGACGACCCGTATGGCGAACTGTATTTTGGCGATGCGCCGCCACCGCGAAGCATGATGGCCATGACGAAAGAAGTCGAAGGCTCTCGCGAATGGGTCGCCTATTGCGGATCTTTCAGCAAAGTTTTAAGCCCTGGCCTGCGCGTGGGCTGGATGATCGCGCAACCCGCCCTGTTGGCCAACGCCGTCATGTGCAAACAATTCAGCGATGCCCACACCAGCAACCTGACCCAAGCCATCGCCGCCCATTACCTGGCCCTGAACCGCATGGACGCCGCTTTGGACGTGGTGCGCAAAACCTATGCCGACCGCGCCCAAACCATGGCCGACTGCCTGCGCAAAGACCTTGGCGACGCCATCGCCTTCAGCCAGCCCCAAGGCGGCATGTTCTTCTGGACCCGTCTGACAGCCCCCGGCGCTGACGCCGCCGAATTTGCCAAACGCGCGATTGAGAAGTTAGTTGCCTTTGTGCCCGGTGCACCGTTTTATGCAACCAACCCGGATCGGGCGACGCTGCGGTTGAGCTTTGCGACGGCGGATGTGGGGAAGATTGTGGAGGGGGTGGGGCGGTTGGGGCGGGCGCTGTAATGTTGTCGCTCCACCCTCATTTATTTCACACCACTCGACCAAGTCTTCGTCGGCGAGCCGATTAGACTAATTAAAGCGCGTATTTACCTTCTCTGAGGCTCAAAGATGGCCACGAATAAAGAGTTTTTTGCTCTAGACGATACGAAACAGCTATTGATAAAGTTCAGTCGCAGACTTGCGGAAATACGCGAGGAAGATACTGAACGATTCTTGATGGCGCAGCAACTCATCTCGGTGATCTCAATAATAGTGAATAACGCTGATCAATTTGACACCGGTTGTCAGCAAAATATTCAATGGATTGGAGGTTCATTGACCAGCGAACTGCAGAATTTGAACGAGCCAAGAGAGCCCGCCAAGCTGGATTATTTTTTGTCGACTTTCTATCGATTTTTTGTTGAACTTGATCTTTCGATGAAGAGCGAACTGAGTATGGAGCTTCGATCATTTCAGCGTTTTGTGACAACAAACGCTGAGAAGTTTGGCTCTAGAGAGCAAGAGATCGTGCTGTATGCCCGTCAAGAAATGCCAGTAGCAATTCTTAAGGCGATACTGAATCACGATGAAATTGGAAATCTTAAGGACGTATCAAAATTTTCCCGTGAAATTGAACAAAAATTTACCAATTGGGAAGTTGGATTGGGCAAGCACGAAGCGACCGTTAAATCTTTTCAGGCTTCGCTTGACGCGCAAGAAACTGCATTTAATTTTGTAGGTTTGCATGAGGGTTTTAGCGACCTGGCAAGTGCCAAACGTAGGGAGCTCAATTGGCTCCGTGTATTCATGGTTACTTTCGGATTTCTACTTGTCAGTCCCATTTTGATTGAGCTGTGGTTTGTATACGATCTCCGTGATCGAATAGGTACCGTACAGCCAGTCTTCTTGGGTCTTACAGCACTGATCTCGATATCACTCACTTTATTGCTAGTTTATTTTTTCCGCATCGCTGTTAGAAGTGCTGACTCGTGCAAAGCGCAGTTGCTACAGATCGAGTTGAGAATGACGCTTTGCCGTTTTATTCAGAACTACGCGACTTACTCAAAGGAAATCAAGGAAAAGAATCCTGAGTCACTTGCGAAATTTGAAAGTTTAATATTTTCTGGGATTGTGTCGAACGAGGAAAAACTACCATCAACTTTTGACGGAGTTGATCAGTTTGCAAATTTCGTGAAAGCGATGCGAGCAAAGTAATCACAATTCGCAAAAGTGGGTGTGTAGCAGTCTTCAACGAGGCGCGTTCGTTCGACATTCAGGAGCGGGTGCTGGCCGGGTCAGCGCGCTACATCGAAACGTTGGATTTCGCGACGGCGGATGAGATCGTCAGTCGGCTGGTCAGCGTGTTGGAGCCGGGGTAGGGGCGTTCAAGCAACCAGCTTCGCGCTCGCCAGCCGGTTCAAGCTGACCCCTTGCTCGGCCGGCATCATCGCCAATTGCCTTTGCACCATCGGCGGGATGCGAACCCGAAACTCGCTACTGTACTTCTTTTCAGCCAACGCAGTCGGTACAGGTTCGCCGCTAGCCAAGATGTCAGTTACTGCCTCATCCACCACTGATTGAATGCCTTTGAGAGTCGCTTGTGGCGTTTTGGTCAACCAGCTCAACGATGGAAATTCGGCGCACAGGGCAAAGTGCTCGTTGTCGTCAGGCGACCAAGCTCCGCAGTAGGTGTGGTGTTGAATGTTCATGCTCCTGCCAAGTCGCTGCCGTTTAGACAAATAGAGAAACCGTTTCATGCTGCCCACACCATTGCGAAACCACTGCCCCACCTCAAATTAAACCGCCTCAAGCCGTTGCACCATGTCTGGAAACCGCGCCACCATGCGGATCAGCAGGGCGGCTTGGGCATTCGGTTTAGCGCGGCCTTGCTCCCAGTTTTCCAGCGTTCGCGGGTTGGTGCGCAGGTAGCGCGCAAACACGGGACGTGACAGGTGCAACTGCTCACGCACGCTCACCACGTCTTGTGGGGACAACACGGGCGCAGGTTTGCTTTGTACTTTGAAGGTGCGCAGGGTTAGCTTGCCTTCGCGCTGCTGCTTGAGGGCATCAAAGCCTTCTACTAGTTCTGCAAAAACATCACGTTTTTTGATCATATTGCCTACCTTTCATGGAGCGAGCGTTGGTCTAATTCGCGTTTCAACATTTGCTTTAAGACTTTTCGCTGATCCGGTGTGAGGTCGTCTGCCTCGTCTTTGTCAAATACCGTAAATAGCCAAAACTGGTCGCCGCCATTCCACCAATAATAGACAACGCGCAGGCCACCGCGCTTGCCTTTGCCTCGGCGCGGGTCGGGCTGACGCAGCTTGCGCAACCCGCCTGTGCCCTCCATTACATCGCCAGCCTCTGGGTTATCCATCAACTCTACTTGAAGAGCGTTGTAGGCGGCGTCGTCCATGTAGTCTTTGCGAAGGCGCTCGAAAGGAGGGAGTTCTACAAAGCTCGCTAGCATGGCGAGAGATTGTACGTTAGTTGCGTAGTTTTGTGTTGCCGATATGCAATGGTAGTCGTCGCCAGACCGCCGGCACCGATCAGGCCAGCGTGGCATTCAGCGCAGCGGCATCAAGGAGGAGCCGAAGGCGGGGGACAGCCGCGAAGCTGAGCGCCACGCTGGCTTGATCCACCCCCACGGGCTACCTCAAAAGGCGATCCGACAAATTGACCTGATTTTCATAAAAAAGAACCTGCAGGTTCTTTTTTATCAAAAATCGGCTAAATCGCCGAAAATATGAGCAAAATGTGCCTCTAGCTCTCGTGGAATGGTCATTTATTGCTATATAAATAATAGTGAAATTGGAAAAACTTAAAAAGCGCGGTCAAAGCCCATGCGGGCTTTTCACAAATAGCGCCTTGTCGTAACCGGCTGCCGTTGCGCGGGCCATGATTTGGGTGAAGGTGGCGTCGTCAAGTTTGGCATTGCGTGACAGCACCCAACCGTACTGGCGGCTGGGGTCGCCGACCAAAACCCACTGGTAATTGGGGTCGAGCGCCAGAACCCAATAGTCGCCATAAAACGGGCGGAAAAAGCTGACGCGCAGCTTGGCGTTGTTGCTACCCTCCACGATTTTGGCAATGCCTTTGGCGGATTCCAGGCTGCCGTCAGTGCCTTTGCAGCGGTTTAAAACGCTCAGGTTGTTGCCGTCCATTGCGTAGGTGGCTGACGTGTCGCTGGCGCACATGCTTTGAAAGCGGTTGGGAATCAGCGCTTGTTGGAACCAGGTGCCCAGGTAGCGTTGCACATCGACGCTGGCCACGGTGGCGGGTGGGTTCGACCCAGGCAAGGGGTCGCTGGACGTGCAGGCGGTCAGTGTCACGCCTAGAACCACAGCCAACACCAAGGTTGCCATGTTAGGCTTTATTTTGCTTGTATTTTTCATCTGCGCACTTTAATGGAAGTGTCGGGGTATGGCCAAATTCTGCGGCCATACCCTTCAAAGTGCGGCGAACGCGCGCTTAGGGGCAAGTTGCGCTAGGGTTCAAACTTCAGGGACCTCTGCAAAAACCTGGGCAGAGGTGACTTCAAGGTCTACGCTGGCTAAGGACACGGGCTCACCTTTGGCGAAAGGGTGCAACACCCATAAGCCGTCAGCGCCTTTGCGGTAGCAGTCAGCGCTGCGTGCATCCAGGTCAATCAACACGTATTCTGCAAGTGAGGGCAGTTGGCGGTAGAAGCCGAACTTGGGGCCTCGGTCGTAGGCGGCAGTGCTGGGCGACAGCACTTCAATGATCATTTTAGGTTCTGACTTAATCAAGGCGCTGGCTTGGTCTGCTGCGCTGCACGTCACCATCACGTCGGGGTAGAAGTACTGGTTGGCTGTTGCAACATTCAGTTTCATGTCGCTCATGTAGGTACGGCAAGGGCTGCCGGCCAAGTGTTGGCGCAGGCTAAAGGCCAAATTCATCGCAACGGTGACATGGCGGTCTTCGGCTCCTGCCATCGCAAAAACTTCGCCATCAACAAATTCATGCCGTTCGGTTTGCTGCTCTTCCCAAAGGAGGTATTCGGAGGCTGTGAAAACTGGTTTTTTGGGAGCTTGTCCCATGAAATGCTCCAGAAAATTGAATCAAACCACCATTATGCGATGGCCCTATGATTCAACGCCGAAGCGCCCGATTCAAAGCTTTCCGGCAATCTTCTCTAGCCCTGCCATGGCACAAGCAGTGTCTTTTTCGCCGCCGGGCGCGCCTGAAATTCCAATCGCGCCGACCAGTTCTTTGTTGGCGGCAAAAATGGGTACGCCGCCATCCAACGGGCTGATATTCGCCAGCAACATGAACCCTGACAGCCCGGGTTGCGCACGTTTGGCCATTTCGACTGTGCCGGTGCGCGTGGTGAAGGCGGTGTAGGCTTTGCGGTAGGCGTTTTCGATGGTGTGGGGGTTCACGCCGTCATCGCTTAAAACCACTGCCGTGCGAGTGTGGCGGTTGATGACTGACACCGTGACTTTGTAGCCGTCCGCCCGGCAGCGGGCCAAGCTGGCAGTGGCAAGTTCAAGCGCCGTGTCCGTCGAAATGCTGCGCTCGGTGATCAGGCCCGAAGCAGTTTGGGCTATAGCGCTGCTGCCAAAAAGGGCGCAGGCCAACAGGGCGGCTGAGAACAGGGGTTTGAATGGTTTTGTCATGGGTTTGTATTTGGGTGTTGCTATTTGGCTGTTGATTTAGGCTGCGTGTCATCGACCTTCACTGCGAATTTGCCGCCCAAAATCGCGGCTTCTTTGGCTTTGACCTTGGCCACAATGTCGGCCGGCACCTTGTTGGCAAACGTGCCCAACGGCGCTAGTTCAGAGCCCTTGTGTTTCATCATTGAATATTGGCCGTAGTCTTCAGCGGCAAACTTGCCGTCTTTGACCAACTTCACGGCCCGGTCAATACTGGGTTCCATGTTCCACAGGGCAGACGCCACGACCGTGTCGGGGTATTTGTCTTGGGTGTTGATCACATTGCCGATCGACAATTTGCCCTTTTCTTTGGCCGCGTCACTCACGCCAAAACGCTCGGCGTACAGCACGTCAGCACCTTTGTCGATCATGGCAAAGGCGGCTTCTTTGGCTTTGGGTGGGTCAAACCAACTGTTGATGAAGCTCACGGTGAATTCAACTTTGGGATTGGTCTCTTTGGCACCCGCCATGAAAGCGTGCATTAAGCGGTTAACCTCAGGAATCGGAAAACCACCCACCATGCCAATTTTGTTGCTTTTGGTCATGCCGCCCGCCACCATGCCCGACAGGTAGGCGGGTTCTTGAATGTAATTGTCAAACACGCTGAAGTTGGGCGCTTGGGGTTTGGCGGATGAACCCATTAAAAATGACACTTTGGGGAAGTCTTTGGCGACCTTGCGGGCGGCCGCTTCTACTGCAAAGGCTTCACCGACGATCAGGTTGTTGCCAGCAGTCGCGTATTCGCGCATCACCCGCTCGTAGTCAGCGTTGGTCACGTTTTCGCTGGCTTTGTATTCGATTTCGCCACGCGCCTCAGCTGCTTTAAGCGCCTTGTGAATGCGCCCGGCCCATTGCTGCTCAAACGGCACGGTATAAATACCTGCGACCTTGGGTTTGGCTTGTGCCAAGGCCAAGGTGGGCAGAGCGACCACAAGGGCGGCTGACAGGGCAACAGCATTTGCCACAAGGTGGCGTCGGTTCACAGACTGATAGGTCATGGGTTCTCCTGGTTAAATGGTTAGCGTGCTTTTATTGCATCAGCGTCCAACTACGCAAGCGACGTGCCAGCCCGCTCCAGCATGGCGTGCAGCAGCACATTGCAGCCTGCGGTGATGTGCTCGGGCTTTGCGTCTTCAATTTCGTTGTGGCTGATGCCGTCTTTGCAGGGAATGAAAATCATGCCGCTGGATGTGAGCTTGGCCATGTAAACGGCGTCGTGCCCAGCTCCTGAAACAACGGGCATGTTGGAATAGCCCAGCTTCTTGGCACCACGCGCCACAGCGTCTATGCAATCTGCATGAAAGCCGATGGCGGAATAGCTGGACACCATTTCAATCTCTATTTTCAAGCCTGATTCCTGGCTCAATTTAGCGGCGTAAGCCTTGACTTCGGTGACCATAGTGTCAACCAGAGCGTCTGTGCTGTTGCGCAAGTCCATTGAGAACTTCACCCGTCCAGGAATCACGTTGCGGCTGTTGGGAAACACCTGCACCATGCCTACTGTGCCGCGTCCGTGCGGTTTGTAGCGCAGTGCGCTGGCCACCACCTCTTGCATCAAATGCGTGGCAACTTGCAATGCGTCTTTGCGCAGCGCCATGGGCGTTGGCCCCGCATGGGCTTCCATGCCGGTCACTGTGCAGTCAAACCAGCGGATACCCAACACACCTTGCACCACGCCAATGGTGATGTCGTTGTCTTCCAGCACCGGGCCTTGTTCGATATGGGTTTCAAAATACGCGCCAATGGGGTGATCGCCCGGCTCTTGGGGCCCAACGTAACCAATGCGCTCCAGCTCGCCTTGGACTGACTTGCCTTCGGTGTCTTTGGCGGCGTAGGCGTGTTCCAGTGTGAAGGCTTTGGCGAACACGCCTGAGCCCATCATTACGGGGACAAAGCGCGAGCCTTCTTCGTTTGTCCAAAAGGCGACTTCGATGGGGGCTTCGGTTTCGATGCCGTGGTCGTTCAGGGTGCGCACCACTTCGATGCCTGCCAGCACGCCGTAATTGCCGTCAAACTTGCCACCCGTTGGCTGGGTGTCGATGTGGCTACCCGTCATGATGGGGGGAAGGGCGTTGTTGCGCCCTGCGCGGCGCATGAAGCCGTTGCCAATTTTGTCGATAGTCACCGTCATGCCTGCCTCGCGCGCCCACAGGGTCACCAAATCGCGGCCTTGCTTGTCTAGGTCGGTCAGGGTCAGGCGGCAAACGCCGCCTTTTGGTGTGGCACCAATTTGGGCCAACTCCATCAATGAGGTCCAAAGGCGCTCGCCATTGATGCGCAAAGCGTCGATATTGACCAAAGTTTCAGTGTTCATGAAGGACTCCTGCAAGTGAAAGTGTCAGCGTTGAACAGCAACCGATGCGTTGGTTTGGGCGCGTCTTTGGTTGGCTTCAAAATTCGGCCCAAAGGCGGGTCGCTTGATGTAACGCCCAGCGCCTGATTTGGCGCGCAAGTCACCTCTGACAAACACCAACTCGCCTTGGCTCACAGTGTGGCTGGGAATACCCTTGACCGTGCGGCCTTCAAAAATGTTGAAGTCACCTTTGCTGAACTGGGTTTTGGCCGACAAAGTTTTGCTGCCAGCCGGGTCCCAAACCACGATGTCTGCGTCAGCCCCCACGCTGACTGAGCCCTTTTGCGGGTAGATGTTGAACAGCTTGGCCGTATTGGCCGAAGTGATGGCGACAAATTCAGATGGCGTGAGCCGCCCGGTGTTCACGCCTGCGTCCCAAATAACAGCCAAACGCTCTTCAACCCCACCGCAGCCATTTGGGATTTTAGAAAAATCGTCCTTACCAGCCCCTTTTTGCGATGCGCAAAAGGTGCAATGGTCGGTCGCCGTGGTGTGCAGGTTACCGGATTGCAGGCCGCGCCACAAAAATTCTTGATTACCCTTGGGGCGGAACGGTGGGCTCATCACGTGCCCTGCAGCAAAGGCAAAATCCGGGTTGCGGTAAACACTGTCGTCCAGTACCAAATGCCCCGCCAAAACTTCGCCATACACGCGCTGACCTCGCGCACGGGCACGCATAATGGCCTCGGCTGATTCAATGCAAGACACGTGCACCACGTAAATTGGCACGTTCAGCACATCGGCTATGGCAATGGCACGGTTGGCGGCTTCGCCCTCTACCATGGGCGGGCGCGACAAGGGGTGGCCTTCTGGCCCAGTGATGCCTTTGGCCAATACTTCTGCTTGCAGCAGGTAAACCAGTTCGCCGTTTTCAGCATGCACGGTGGGCATGGCACCGAGTTCCATCGCGCGCTTGAAGCTGTTGACCAAGGTTTCGTCGTTGCACATGATGGCGTTTTTGTAAGCCATGAAGTGCTTGAAGCTGTTGATACCTTCTTCGTGCACCAGCGTGCCCATGTCTTTGTGCACCTGTTCGCTCCACCAGGTGATCGCGACGTGAAACGAATAGTCTGAGGCAGATTTTTCGGCCCAGCCGCGCCACATTTTATAGGCATCCATGATGGACTGTTGTGGGTCAGGAATGACAAAGTCAATGATCATGGTGGTGCCGCCCGCCAGGCCAGCGGCTGTGCCATGGTAAAA
>JANPCR010000059.1:0-2774 GCA_031431035.1 Rhodoferax sp. | reverse complement strand
CTCGGTTTGTGTCGATGCGTCGTAGCGGCCTTGCGGCCCGTCCAAGGGGCTAACGACCGCGTTGAACACGCCGTACACCATCAAGCACGCCGCCACTGTGCAAAACCGGGTTTGCAAAGGCTTGAAAACCCCAAGCAGCAGCGCCACAATGGCCCCACTTGCCAGCGCCAGCACCAGCGCCAATTCGCTGACTGATGCAATTCCCAATTCCTGTGCCACCCAGGCAATGCGCGTGAGCACCAGCAGAGTGATAGCAATCAAAGCTTGCGATGCCCAAAACCAGCCGCGTGAAATACGGGGCCAGTACAACGTCACCAGCATGGCCAGCGCTGGCATGGCCGGAATCACGTAGCGGGCTGATCGCTGGCTGGGGATGCTGAACACGATCAGCCAAACCGCCAGCCAAGCCAACAAAATGAGCACGTGAGCGGGCATAGACGCCAACCAGTCCTTGATTTTTTGGCGCTGGCGGAATGATGCCAGCGCGGTCCGCACCCCCAGGCCTGCCAGGCCAAGCACCACCCAGGCCAACAAGCCTGCGTTTTCAACATAGGCCAGCAACTGCGCCCACAGGCTTGAACCGCCCCCATAGATCGCTTCGTGCCAATAGCCCTGTTTGTCGGTCATTTTGCCGACGTTCTCGCCCACCACAAACTCTTTCCACACGGCACCTGGGTCAGGGTCCAACGCGAACCACAGCGCAAAAAAGCCCAAACCGATCACCGTGCTCAAAGTGGCGCGAAGCGAGGTCTGCACAAGCTGTGGCCACCTCACTTGGGCAGAACTTAAGAGCACGGCACACCACAACGTGGCCGCCGCCGGAGCGATCAGTGCAAAGGACTTGTAGGCAGCACCCAAGCCAAAGGCCAATCCGGCGGCCAGCCAAAAACTCAAAGCCAGCGGCTGGATCGGCCTGAAAGCCAAAATTGGTGCGCTTGGTTTGCTCGTCATCGATGAAGAATTGTTCTGAGCCACCCGCGCAGGGCCGGGCTGAACCGACCACCAAAGCAGCGCAAACAGCGGCAAATCAAGCCAAAAGGTTTCCGGTGCGCTGGTCAGGTAAGGCCTGCCGTAGCGAAAAGTCGAAAAAAACGCCAAGTAAAGGCAGGCCGCCAGCAAGCCACTGCGCAGACTGCCGGTCATTTTTTTCACGCAAGCCGCTACCGCGCCTGCAATGATCAAGGTGTACACCACACTGGGCAGGCGCAGGGCAAAAAGCTGCCAGTTGCTACCCCAATCGGTCGCCATGATGGCTTGCCAAAACAACACTGGCGGCTTGGTGTTGCGCATGTTGTTCAGCTCTGACGCCAGGGGCAGCCAGTCGCCGGATGCGGCAGTCAGCCGCGCAATGTGCGCGTAAACCAGCTCATCGCCGTTGGTGGGCACATAATGCCCGCCCAAACCGCTAAAGTAGACGATGAGAGCCAATAACAGCAGCCCCAGCCACCAGGCGGTCGGTGTTGCGTCAGCTTCAGGCCGACCGCCGCTGCCCTGTTGGGGCGCTCTTTGGCTGCTGAATCGGGCAAAGGTCATTTTGGCGATGGCTTGCGAAACGTCCATCGGTCATTGGCTAAAAAGTTGATCACGCTGGCCAGCACAATGGAAATGATGTTGGCCAACCAGTCAGCCATGGAGTGAGACAACCAGATCGTCACCCCAAACTGGAAGGTCATGCCAAACCAGGAGGCCATGCAATACCGCCCAAATTGCAGCGCCAAGCGTTTGGACAGCGGTTCTTGTGGGGCACCCATTTCGCGGGCCAGCGCCTCGCGCCTGTCGGCCCAGGTCCACAAACGGTTCCAGGTGAAGTTGCTTAAGGTCGCAATCAGAATGGCCAGCGCCAGGGAGATGCCGAGGCGAAGTTTTTCAGGCTCCACACTGTCAAACAAATAAGTTTTGGCTAGGTACAGCACCGCGATGTTGACCACCGTACCGCTGGCTCCCACAATGCCGAATTTGAGGTATCTGAATTTTTGCAGCCACTGGGCTGCGGCTGATAGACGCATGAAGAGATTGTCGCTTGCCAATCAGGCGGCTTGACCGAACAGGTTTTGCGAGTTTGGCGGCGTTCGCGCGGTCAAGGCGTTCAACGCATCTTGCAAGACCGGATCTGGTGCAATCCGTTTCAGGCACTGGTTGTCGCCATCGCAAAAAGTCTGCCGGTGGTTGTAAGCGCTTAAACAGGGCGAGCAGGCAATGCCAGACTCGTAAGTGCGGGCGCGCGGCCCCAAGGGGCCATAAAGCCGGGCCGTTTCGGGGCCAAAAAAGGCGAATGTCTGAATGGGTGTGATGCTGGCAAAGTGACCTGGCCCACCGTCATTGGTCACCAGCAATTGTGCCGTGTGAAACAGCATCAGCAGCTCACGGATGCTGCGGGTGTAGCCGGTTAAGTTGACGCACAGGTCGCTGCCGGTTTGGACTTGCAAGTCGCGCGCCAATTCGGCGTCGTCCTTAAGACCAATCAAGCCCACCGCGTGGCCCGCATGGCACAGCCCGCGTGCAACGAGCGCGTAGTGCTCGGCAGGCCAAGCGCGCTCTGGCAGCAGTCCGCCGCCCGCATACAGCAGCACGATTTTGCGGGTTTTCAACACCGGGTAATCGCCCTCAAGACGGTTCTTGTAATCGGCCAAATCGGCATTTGAAAATTCAACCGACAGCTCAGTCTGAGCAGGAATCCCCCGAATGTCAGCAGTTTTGTTGCGCGGCATGGCGCTGGCGTTCAGTGCGTCAACCAATGACAAAAACTGCTTGCTGATGTGCTGGTAGGGGTTGTA
>JANPCR010000058.1:0-51659 GCA_031431035.1 Rhodoferax sp. | reverse complement strand
CTAATTTTCCTAGGGGCGGCCCGTCGGAAAATTGGCCAGCATTCTGCTGAATGTTCACCGCAAACCCCTTAAAAACTGTTCAAGAATAATACAGGCCGATGCCGCATCAGCGTCGGTCGCGCCCATCGAAACTGCCTCGGTTGTGGTGTAGCGCTCATCCACTTCAAACACCTGCAGTTTGAAGCGCCCGGCCAGTTGGCGGCCAAAACGGCGGGCTTTCAGGGTGTTTTCATGTTCCGCTCCGTCAGGGTGAAAGGGCACGCCAATCACCAAGGCATCGGGTCGCCATTCTTTCAACACAGCGGCAATTTGATTGAAGCGCTCATCGCCCTGGGCCTGAATGCTGCCCTGCGGTTGGGCCGTGCCCAGCAAGCGATTGCCAACGGCCAATCCGGTGCGCTTGGTGCCAAAGTCCAAGGCCAAAAATGTGACACAACTGGACGGAATTTTGTCGGCCTCCTTCGGCAGGATCGGGTGGGCAGGTGTGGCAGCCACGGCGCTCATGCGTGCCCCGCAACAGGCGACAGCATCCACATTTCCAGACCCAACAACATCAAGGCTTTGTCATAACGGCTGGCCACTGGCGTGTCAAAAATGACCGTTGCATCGGCAGCCACCGTCAACCAGCTGTTTTCGCCAAGTTCAGATTCCAGCTGACCCTGCCCCCAAGCCGAATAACCCAGCGACACCAACACCCGGCGCGGTCCAACGCCAGTGGACAGTGCCTCCAGCACATCCTTTGACGTCGTCATCTCCAGCCCACCAGGAATGCACATGGTGGATGCATACACCGGGTCGAGCGGTTTGTCAGCCACACCAAAAAGCGCCTCGTGCAGCACAAAACCGCGTTCGGTTTGCAATGGGCCGCCCTGAAACACGGGCGAATCGATCAAGTCTTGCCGCATCAACGGCAATTCCACTTTGTCAAAAAGGTCTTTGAGGTTGATGTCGCTGGGCTTGTTGATGACCAGCCCCAAGGCACCGCGTTCGCTGTGCTCGCAGACATAAATGACGCTTTTGGCGAAGGTGTCATTCTGCAAACCGGGCATAGCGATCAAAAAATGATGCGTCAGGTTTATCGGTGCAAAATCGTCAGCCATAAATGAATTTTAGCGGTGATCATGAATAAAGAATTTGGCTCTGGTTTGGTATGGTTTCGCCGCGATCTTCGGGTGGACGACAACGCTGCATTGTTTGAAGCGCTGAGCCGTTGTCGGCAGGTGCATTGTGTTTTTGTGTTCGACACCGACATTTTGGCAAACCTGCCTCGAGTTGACCGACGGGTCGAATTCATCCGCGAGAGCCTGGTTGACCTGGATGCCAGTTTGCGCGCACTGAATGCAAGCGCAGGTTTGGTCGTGTTGCATGGGTCGGCAGTGAACACCTTGGTCGGTTTGGCGGCTGAATTGAAGGTGGAAGCCGTCTTTGCCAGCCATGACTACGAACCCCATGCAGTTGCGCGCGACGCAGAGGCGCGCGGAGCGCTGTCTCGGGCTAACGTTTCTTTCGTGACGGTCAAAGACCAAGTGGTGTTTGAAAAACGCGAGGTTTTGACCAAAACCGGCACACCTTATGGCGTTTTCACGCCCTATAAAAATGCCTGGCTGCTGAAGGCTGCATCGACTGATATGCCCAGATTTGACGTACACGCCCATGCGGACGCCTTGGCCGCAAGGCCACTTCACTATCAGAAGGCCGTGCCAGCTCTTGAAGACATTGGCTTTTTGCCCAGCAACCTCAGTCAATTGAAAATTCCAGTGGGTGCAACTGGTGCAAGACATCTTTTTGCCGAATTTTTTGAACGCATGGATCAGTACCACGAAACGCGTGACTTCCCGAGCGTGAAGGGGCCTAGTTACTTGGGGGTGCATCTGCGATTTGGCACAGTGTCGATTCGCCAACTGGCGGCCACTGCGCTGGCCCGAAGTTTGCAGGGCAGCCAAGGGGCGACCGTCTGGCTGAGCGAGCTGATTTGGCGAGACTTCTATTTTTCAATACTGGCCAATTTTCCGCAAGTTGCGACGGGCGCTTTCAAACCGGCCTATGACGCCATCAAGTGGGAAAGCGGAAAATATGCCAAAACGCTTTTTGAAGCGTGGTGCGAGGGGCGTACGGGTTACCCGCTGGTGGACGCGGCCATGGCACAAATAAACCAAACAGGCTACATGCACAACCGGCTGCGAATGGTTACCGGAAGTTTTCTCGTTAAAGACCTGGGAATCGACTGGCGCTGGGGAGAAAAGTATTTTGCAGAAAAGCTCAATGACTTTGATCTGTCGGCCAACAATGGAGGTTGGCAATGGGTCAGCTCGAGCGGGTGCGATGCTCAGCCTTACTTTCGCATCTTCAACCCCATCAGTCAGAGCGAAAAATTTGACGCACAAGGCAAGTTCATCCGCCGCTATTTGCCGCAGTTAGCCAAATTGCCTTTGGCCGCACTGCATGCCCCTTGGACCGTGAGTCCGGCTGTGTTGCTGGCTTGCGGTGTTGTGCTGGGGCAAAACTACCCCAACCCGATAGTTGACCATGCCAGCGCGCGGGCTTTGACGTTGCAGCGCTACGAGGTCGTGAAAAAGCTGGCCTGAAAGAAAAAGGGGCCATCGAAAGATGACCCCTTGAAAGCTTGGAAGCTTGAAGATTAGGCCAGAATCAAACGTCTTGCGCGGCCATACAGTACTGACGCACCAGCCTGAGCAATTCGTCTTCGGAATATGGTTTGCCCAGGTAGTGATCAACCCCCAGCTCACGCGCATGCTCGCGATGCTTTTCGGCAATGCGAGAGGTGATCATGATGATCGGCAAATCCCGCAAATTTGCATCGGCCCGAATGTTGCGCGCCAGATCGAAGCCGTCCATGCGCGGCATTTCGATGTCTGACAGCACCAGCGTGGGTTTTTCTTCCATCAGGCGTTCTAGCGCCTGCAAGCCGTCTGCGGCCATGACCACGCGGTAGCCTTCGCGTTTGAGCAAACGCTGCGTGACACGGCGCACGGTGATGGAGTCGTCGACCACCATGACCAAAGGCACTTGCGTGACGCTGGCAAGCAGGTTCGGGGTTGCCTGATTCAGCGAGCCATCACTTTGAGAACCGACAGCACGAAGGGCTGCTGAACGAAGGGCGCGAGCCTGTTCGCCATAGACCGAGGCCAAGGCCACCGGGTTGTAAATCAAAATCACCGCGCCAGACGCCACCACGGACATACCTGTCAAACCTGGCAGGCGCGACAGTTGGGGCCCCAAGTTTTTGACCACGACCTCCTGGTTACCCAGCACTTCGTCCACATGCATCGCCACAAATTGGCCCGCACTGCGAAACACAGCGACGGGCAGATTTTTGGTGATCATTTCGTTGCTGTGCGATGAAGCCTGCAACAGGGCACCAGCCCAGTAGAAAGGAAAGGTCTTGCCAGCGTGCTCAAAGGTTTCGCTTTGGTAGGCTCGCTCCACATCAGCTGCAGGAACCCGGCGGACAATCTCGATCAAGTTGGCAGGGACTCCCACTACCAATTCACCACAGCGCAGCATCACAACCTGCGTCACTGCTGTGGTCAATGGCACGACCAAGTTGAAGCGAGTGCCTTTGCCGCGCTCGGTGGTGGTTTCAATGCGACCCCCCAAAGCGTTCATTTCGGTGCGCACCACGTCCATGCCAATGCCTCGGCCAGAAATTTCTGTGATGGACGTTGCCGTTGAAAACCCTGGCAAAAATATCAAATTCGCAGCGTCAGCATCGCTTAAATTTTGCGCGTCCAGCGCGACGCCGCTGCTCACTGCCTTGTCGCGAATACGGATCAAGTCAAGCCCCGCACCGTCGTCCAAAAAGGTGACAGATACCTCGTTGGCTTGGTGTTGCAAGTCAATGGTGATCGAACCCACGGGTGGTTTGTGGGCTGCGGCCCGGGTGTCAGCAGACTCAATGCCATGCGCCACAGAATTGCGCAACAGGTGTTCAAAGGCTGGGGCCATGCGCTCCAAAACGCCCCGGTCAATATCGAGCGAGCCGCCCGTGATGTCCAGTTTGACTTGTTTGCCTGTCTCCTTCGCCGCCTGACGAACCACGCCATACAGGCGCTCGGAGATGGATTCAAACTCAACCATTCGGGTGCGCAGCAAATCGCGTTGCAAACCGCGTGCTTGACGGCCTTGAGCAATCAAATCGTCCTCAGTGCCTTCGACGGTGCGTTGCAGATTTCGCTGAACTGTGGCCACGTCATTGACGGACTCGGCCATCATTCGGGTCAATTCCTGAACCCGGGTGAAACGGTCAAATTCCAGGGGGTCAAATTGCTGAGCGGTTTCTTTGGCCAAGGCCATACGCGACTGCATCTGGGATTCTGACTGAACCTCAATATCACGCAGATGATGGCGCAGGCGGTCCAGATTGCCTGACAAGTCCACCATGGAACTGCGCATTTGATCCAGCCTTGCTTCGAGCCTGGAGCGCGTGATCATGACCTCGCCCGCTTGGTTGACCAGTCGGTCGAGCAAGTGCGAACGCACCCGAACAGATTGGTTGGAGCCCTGGCGCAACGGTGCTGTCGGTGTTAATTGAGCTGCAACTTTTAGGGTTGTCGTCGGCAATGCCGTTGAAGGCGACTGCGCAGGTATCGCGGTAGGCCCAGCCGCGGCACCAAGCGCGCCGTCTGCCAGACTTGCAGCTGAGGCCGTTGCCAAAGGCGAATCTGAGGCGATGGCTGTAGACGCTTTGGCCACTTCTGGCAAAGAAAATGCTGCGTTAGAGCCATGGCGCAAAGAATCAAAATTCTTCAAGATGGCATCAAAGCGCGTAAGCAGCGGTTCGAGTTGCATGGTCTGCAAAGACTCGGTGCCAAGCTGCTCAATCGCTGATTCCATACGATGGGTCATTTCACCCAATCGCATGGCTCCAGCGAGTCGCGCACTGCCTTTGAGCGTGTGAAGAACGCGAAGCACTTCGCTGCGAGCACTCAGATTGTCTGGTCGGTCGGTCCACTGTCTCGCTGCGCCACCCAATTGTGGAAGAAGCTCCAGCGCCTCTTCTTCGAATATCGGGAAAAGGTCAGCGTCCAGCGCGTCCGTCAGGTCAATGTCGTCGTCAACGGCACTCAAAATAGCCTGTGGCTGCGCGATGTTCAGTGTCGCAGCGGGCAGCGCAAAGCTTGGTGTTGCAACGAAAGCGGACACCGCCGCAGCGGCTACCAATCCTCCAGTAGGAACACCGGCGGAAATGCCACCAAGGGCAGTTTGATCAGTGACTGTCTGTGGCGTCGCCTTTGCAACCTCAGTGAAATCCAAGTTTGAAGGTTCAAACGGCAAATCATGAAGAGCGCTGGCTTGGGCCTCAAGACCCTGCTGAACGGCACTTACTGCACTGGGCTTGAAGTCAACAAGGGCAATTTCTTCAGGTGTTAGATCTGAGTCGTCAAGACCTGCCGGGCGGGTCTCTGGCGGCAACTCAAAGTCTTGTTCGTCCAAATAACCGTCACGGCTGGCTTTAAACTCGATTTCGACGATCGCGTTCAAGCCATCTATCAAGTATTCGTCGGGCTCTTTAAGGAAGCCAGCTGCGAATTGGTGAAGCAGACGCCTGATTTCTTCCGCCGCATCGACAAACACTTGGGCGTAAGCGGGGTCACCTTGGCCGTGCAACTGGACATGCTGCAAAGCAGACTCCAGCGCGCGCGCAATGTCAGACAGGGCGGTAAAGCCAACCGTTGCGGAACTGCCAGCCAAAGAATGTGCCAATGCGACAGCGGTGTCGGGCAATGGCCGATGCAATTCGAGCGACCATTCATTGAGCTCAGTCAACAGTCGGCGCGACCATTCGTCAGCTTCATTGAGGTAGACGTTATAAAGCGGGATACCAATGCGCAAAGTGCCAATGATTTTGACTGAATCATCAAGTTCCTCAACCCCAGCCTTCGAATCCTCAAAAATAGGCAACTCGGATGGAATGGTGTCCAGGGATCCTTCTGGAATGGGTGGGACCGATTGATGGGAGTCGGCAAATACGATATCCAGCCGCGAGGCGGCAAATTCGAGGGGCACCGCATCGGATGGCGTGCCCAACTCTGAATTGAAAAAGGATGTTGCTTCAAATTCGGGCGGCTTGGGTTCTGGCGTGAAATCAAAGTCCTCCAGCCCCAAGTTGCTTGATTGGGCTTCACCTTTAGCTGCTTTGGCTTTGCCAAATTGATCCAACGATTCACCGGGCAATCTGGCAAAGATGGAGGTCGCTTCAAAATCGGGTCTGACGCTCACACCAAAGTCCAATACCGATTCTGAAACCTCGGTTGGCTGAGCCTCTGCGAATTGCGGCAACTTGGTGGGCGCGGCCTCAGTCGGTTGAACTTCTGCAATGACATCCAGTGCTTTGACGACCTCGGGTTTTGTCATGCCGGGCAAGTCAAGGTCGATCAGCCTGTTCTCCAAACGCAGGGCATCTGCCGCTTGGCGAAAACTCTGTGCAGACCATAAACCGTCAGTTCGTGCCGATATGTCGTTCACCCAAGCGCCAAAGCCTTCTATGGCCCGCGAGCTCAAAGCCGTCAGCGCGCTTGACGCGGGCTTTTGTTCGGCCAACCAGGCATTGAGCAATTGCTCCATCGACCAGGCGGCCTCGCCAAAATCGTTGAGCCCGACCATGCGAGAGCTGCCTTTGAGCGTGTGAAATGCGCGCCTCAAAGTAGTTTGCTCGCCCAAATTGGAGGGGTCGTTTTCAAGTTTTGCCACAGCCAGCATGGCACCTTGAACGACCTCGTTGGCTTCTTCGAGGAAAATATCGCGTATTTCAGCGTCGTCATCGTCCAAAGCAGTGGCGGGCGCCACTGCAACCGAGGGTGGCACCTGCGCAGGAAGCTTGGGCACTACCATGGCAGCACCAACCGCCACGGTTGCGGCCAAGGCTGGGACTAAAAATGGCGCTACAGATGGCAAATCGAGCATGTCCGCAGGCGGCAACTCGACAACCAAAGGTGCAAAAGCAGATACAATTTTCGCGGTGGATTCGATTTGCTGCTCGGGCAACGGGAAATGCAATGCGGGCGGCGCTTTGGGCTTCTCCATCGGTTCTTTTGCGCGGCCCATGACGGGTTTGAATTCGCCATCTTCGTCATCGTACACAAATAGCTTCTTGGCCATAGACCGCTGATAGCCCAGCATATCGATCAGAAACCCCAATGCCCCGATGCTGTTGCCCAGCTTCTCAAAACTTGCAACCGCGCCTGGCCCCGGAACAATGTTGTCTACCAACAGTTTCTCGACGGTATCGCGCATGCGCAACATGGCGACGGAGGCTTGATCCAACCCCAAAACCGAAAAAACTCCGCGCATTTGAGCCAGCTGGCTTGGCACTTCATGAAGAGGAACCTTGTCAACAGGGTTGCGAAAAAATTGATCTAGTGACTTTTCAACCTCACCCAAAGAGGTTCGTAACTCGCTGACAACACTGCCCATAGTTTGGCGATCGCTGACACGGCGGTAAAGGTCTTCCATCCAGCCTTCAAGCGGCTCGGACTGGCCTCCGGCAGTGACCTGCTCCAGCCTTTGCGCGAGTCGCACGCTGCGCTGCGTCATTTGCGAATCGGTGGGATCCATGTCCTCGTAGGCGGCTTCCAGATAAAGAATCGCCGTGGCAACCTCCATCGCCACAGGCGTTGTGGGCGGCTCACCTGACCGCGCCGTGGCCTCGACAGAACGCATCAAAGCTCGGGCAAGGTCATTGCTTTCAGGGTGCAACTTGAGAATGGAGTCTGTCACTGCTCCAAATTGGTCCCCAACGAGTTTGAGTCGATTGGTGTCGCCGCCCGCCAAAGCTGACCAAGTCTCGGTGGCCGTTGCAATGCGCTTTCTGGCCTGAACCAGCAATGCAGGATCGAATCGTCCGAATTGCGGCGTGTCATAGTTGACCGCTACCTCGTTTGTCAAATGATAGGCGCGGCGAACCGCTACCAAAACCGGCGCGTCTGCCGCCTTAGCGGGAACAGCCTGAGCGCAAAAGAACAGTAGATCTTGCGCCAGGCGATCTGAAACCGACTGGTCACCCCGCGCCAAGCTGGCGTACTGCAGGAGAACTCTTGACGCTCCACGCTTGGCATAGACGTCGCCCGCACAAAGGCCGACCACATTGGCTTCGAAAAAAGCGGCACAAATTTGCCAAAAAACTTTAGGCTGCAACGCGGATTGGCCAGCGGCGAGGCCGAGGGAAAGGCCTCTTAGATGGGCTGCTGCATTGACGTCATTGGTTTTGACCAATTTCAAAACGTGTTGATCAAGCTGTGCTCGAATGCTGGGGTCAAGCGCCAACGGGGCCACTTGAAATGGGAACGTGGATTCATTCCAAGACCACTCAATAGGCCAAAGATCACTGGGGTGAACTTTCTCACCCCCAACCATGTCAAGCACATCACGGTATTGAGGAAACAAGGCGACTGCAGAAGCTGTTCGGCCTTTGAGGACTCCCTCAAGGTATTCTGCCAAGGCAAAGCTGGCGCGCTCCATTTTGCTGGCTGCGTCGTCGCTGCACAACTCAGGGCGTTGCACAAATTTTTGAGCCAAAGCTTCCATCGCGCGCATGACCTTGGCTGGTGCGCTGAAGCCGACCATCTCTAGAGCACCTACAGCCTGGTGCAGTTGTTGGCGAGCGATACGCAACTGGCTGGCATCTAGGGCAGCCAGATCAGAGCCACGTGCCAACTCGGCGTCACGGACAAAGCGGCGCATGGCTTTGGTGGCACCGTCGAGTGATTTTTTAAGTTCTTCAAGGACCCAGGCCAGCGGCCCCAGGTCGTTGCCTGCCAGTTCGGCTTCACCTGTGTTGGCTGTGGTGGTTTGCATGGATTCGTTGGCTCCTGCGAGTAGCGTGGACAGTAAGGAATGGTCGGCGTTGGATGGGCAAGGGCGCGAGGCGTTTGCGTCCGATCAGGCGATTTTGAATCGCGAAACTGATTGGCTCAACTCTTCGGCCATACGGGACAATTCCCGAACCTGGGTGGCGGTTGCCTTGGTACCTTCGCCGGTTTGTTCTGTCACTGCAAAAATGTTTTGAATGTTTTCAGCAACCACGTTGGCCAATCCGGCTTCCCGAGAGGTTGAGTTGGAAATGTGCTGAATCAGTTCTGCAAGACGACGAGAAACTTGGTCAATTTCAGACAGTGCTGTGCCCGCGTTGTCGGACAGTTTTGCTCCCTCAACCACCCCTTGGGTTGACCTTTCCATAGCAGCAACGGCGTCTTGGGTGTCGGTTTGAATTGCTTTCACCAGGGCAGAAATCTGGCGGGTGGCGTCAGCAGACCGTTCCGCCAGACGCTGCACCTCTTCGGCAACCACGGAGAAGCCCCGACCCGCTTCACCCGCAGAAGCAGCTTGAATTGCGGCATTAAGTGCCAGCACGTTGGTTTGTTCGGTAATGTCTGAAATGAGCTCGGTGATTTCACCAATTTCCTGGGACGATTCGCCCAAGCGCTTGATCCGTTTGGACGTGTCTTGAATCTGGTCGCGGATGGAGTTCATACCGCCGATGGCGTTTTGCACGGCTTGCAAACCGGTTTCTGCAGCGGACAGTGATTGGCGGGCAACCGAGGCTGATTCCTGCGCCTGAGAGGACACCTCGTTGATTCGGGTTGCCATTTCAAGCACCGAGCGGCCAGTCTGGCGAATTTCAAGCAATTGCTCGTTGGACGCGGCCAACAGTTCTGTCGAGGTTGAGTCCACGTCAGCCGTGGTTTGGGAAACCCGCGCCGCTGTGCTTTGCACGTTGGCAACCAGTGAACGCAACTCTTCAATGGTGTAGTTGACCGAGTCCGCAATGGCCCCCGTGATATCTTCAGTCACAGTTGCTTCCTGAGTCAAATCACCTTCGGCAACCGATTGCAATTCGTTCATCAATCGCAAAATAGCGGCCTGGTTGGCGTCATTGACGCGCTTGGCCTCTTGTTCCTGACGCTCGGCCTCTTGCCGCATGTTTTCAGCAATACCCTGGCGTTTGCGTCCGTCCAGAACTTGAACCCTGGACAGTCCGTAGGCGCAGGCAATGGCAAACAGGCCAGCCAAGGTCAGCAGCGCAATAGACAGCGTGCTCAAACCTGCTCGTGACGACAATTTGGTTTGGGTTTCTTCGAGTGCGCGCCGCAGAGGCTCGCTGTCTGTCAAAATGGACGACTGGGCTTCGCGGGCTGACACCAGTCCTTGAAGATTTCCCAAAATTGCGCCGGCTTGAACGCGCGTTTGCTCGTAGAGTTTGATCAGGGCTTCAAGTTGTTCACGGGTTTGCGGGTCTTTGGTGGCAGCCAGACGCAATTCGGGGCTGCCTTGCAACAAGCCAGTGGCAATTTCTTTGAAAGAATTCAAGTCTTTGCCCAGCAGAAAAACCGCTTCTGCACCCACGCCTTCAGCAGTCAAAAATTCATTGGACGACTTGCCGATGCGCTGCGTCAACATCACCAACTGGCCCGACGCTGAAATCTCGGCTGCACCGGCATTTTGCTGAAGCTTCAAGGATGAAACTGATTCGGCAATTTCAAGAAGGTCAGAGGATTGGCGGTTGATCAAGCGCAACGCGGAATTGATCTGCGTCAGAATCTTTTGTTGCCCCAACACGGTAGCGGCACTTTTCTCGGCTTTCTCCATCAAGGGAACAACCTTGTCAAGGTCTTCGTTGAAGTCTCCCCCAAGCGCCGAAATTCGCATCTCGTCGTCGCCCGACTTGAGTGCTCGAACGGACTTGGCTAAAACACCAGCGCTGTCCGCCACGTCAGGAAAGGCCTGTTGGCCGCCCACCAGCGCTTGAGACGTTGTTTTTGCCAAGCGTTGCGACTGCATCAGGGCCTGACCTGTCGCACTGAGCTGTTGCGACACTTGGTTCGCTTGGCGCAGAACCAAGTAGAAAACGACGGCCAAAATCAACAAGGATATGGCCAAAAGGATGAAGAGTTTCTTTTGGTGATTGTCAACTGTGTCGCTTCCCAAAATTGGCAAAGAAATCTGGTCTTCGGGTTCGGTGGCGGTCACAGTCGCCGAGGTGTCGTCATTGCTGGACCGCTGGGCCATAGCCATCTGCGCGGCGCCACCATCGATTGGCATGGACTCGGACACGGATGGATCAACCGTTGGATCTGGCATGGCCAGGCTCAAGCGGGAGTCCAGCTCGGAGTCGTTTGTCTTGTTGGAGAAGACGTTTTTAATTTGATCGACGAGTGACATGATGAGACCTTAACGGTTAACTTAAGCGCTGATACTGAGAAACTGAGGAAGCTGCGATAGCGTTTGAAGGTTGATTTCCTGCCATTTGAAACCTTCAGAGTCTGTGTAGACGTTTCCGAAATAGCTTGGCGCGTCTTCGGCAGGCGGCGCGGATTGGGCAAAGGCATCGGCGTTTCTAAGGCCAGCCAGGCTTTCGACCAACAGCGCGCAATTGACCTCCAGCGCGGCGTGCACCGTGATGACGCTGGCCTCGGAAATCAGTTGTTCAGAACGGACGGGCATGACGCCGTTGGCAATGAAACCTGCCAAGTCCACCACGCCGTAAAGGCCACCGCGCAAATTCACTACTCCGGCAAACCAATTTTGGCAATAGGGCACTTGCTGCAAATTGGCCAGGGGAAAAATCTCTCCCGACTGCACCAGAGGAAACAAGAAATTCTGACCGCCCGCCCGCACGGCCAGCCAGGCGACGGACATCCCTTCGGTGCGTGCCGCCTGTAGGCGGGTTGCCAGGCGAGTTTGAAGCTCTCGAATTGCTGCGCGATTGGCCATTGTTAAAAATTGAGTGCTGTGTGTTGAGGACAGTTTTGGGGAGTCGGTGTGGTAGCCATTGGAAGGCGAAAATCAGATCAACTCAAAGCCTTGATTTTGGAAAGCAATTCAGCCTCGTTGACGGGTTTTGTGATGTAGTCTTTGGCGCCTTGGCGCATGCCCCAAACGCGATCAGTTTCAAGATTTTTGCTGGTGCACATGATGATGGGGATTTCTGAGTACTCAGGTGTTCTGTTGATCGCCCGCGTCAGCTGAAAACCGTTTTGTCCGGGCATCACCACGTCCATCAGGATCAAGTCAGGCTTTTCTTCAGACAGGCGCTTGAAAGCGTCGTCTGCACCTTGTGCTGTGCGAACTGTCATGCCGTTGCGTTGCAGCAGGTCAGTCATGAACATCAATTCGGTTTTGGAATCGTCAACGATCAGCACTTTATGGATAGGCATCAGGATTCCCCTTGGGTCAATACGCCAAATTGCTGCACGGCCTGCAGCAATTGGTCTTTGGTGAATGGTTTGGTCAAATAGTCTTGCGCGCCAACCATGCGCCCACGCGCTTTGTCAAAAACGCCATCTTTGGAGGACAGCATCACGACAGGAACGGTTGCAAACTTGGTGTTGCGTTTGATGATGGCGCAGGTTTGGTACCCGTCGAGCCGTGGCATCAAAATGTCGCAAAAAATAAGGTGCGGCAGGTAATCATTGACCTTGGAGAGCGCATCAAAACCGTCTTCCGCCAGCATGACTTCGTGCCCGCCTTGCTTCAGAAAAATTTCGGCACTGCGCCGGATGGTGTTGCTGTCGTCAATCACCAGCACTTTGTAGGCGGATACTGTTGCAGTCACAAGGCGACGCTCCTCAACTGTGGTTTTTTCAAAGCCGGACTATGACGCAATAGCCGGGCAATAACAATGAATTCGCAACAAGTTCACAACAGGTTCGCAAATATTTCAAGAAAATGCAGAGAATTCGGTTGGAATTCACGGGTGTGAGCCAGTCACTTCCTTGGACCCAGCTCAACCTCTCTCAACCCCATCTTAAAGCTGCACCATCTCGAAATCTTCTTTGCGCGCGCCGCATTCAGGGCAAGTCCAATTCATGGCAACATCCTTCCAAAGCGTACCCGGCGCAATGCCGTGATCAGGTGCGCCGACCTCTTCGTCGTAAATCCACCCGCAAATCAAACACATCCAAGTTTTTGTATCAAGCACAGCTTATAGGGCCTTCGAATAGAATGCAATGATTGTAGCTAGGACGTGCCCCTCTGGCTTGCAGTTAAAGCCTTCGGCGCTCATATTTTTGGGTCTACTCAAGCGATTTCGTATGTCCCTTCCGTCCAAGCTGGCGTCTCCCCAATCCCCGGCACCATCGCCTGACGCAGAGGCCCCAGACCTTCATGAACCGGTTTGCGTCATGGTGTTCAATGCGAATGACCCAAGCGGAGCGGGTGGCTTGAGTGCCGACATCACCGCCGTTGCCAGCGTAGGGGCGCATGCGCTGTCGGTGGTGACCGGTGCTTACCACCGCGACACCAGTGAAATTGTGGATCATTTCGGCTTTGACGATGAGTCCGTTGCCCAGCAGGCGCGCACCATCCTGGAGGACATTGAGGTCGCCGTTTTCAAGGTTGGGTTTGTCGGCACTCCTGACAACTTGAGCGCCATTGCAGAGATTGCAGCCGACTATGCCGACGTGCCTTTAGTGGCCTACATGCCAGACCTGTCTTGGTGGACTGAAAGCCAAATTGACAGCTACCTGGACGCATTTCAAGAGCTCTTGCTGCCCCAAACCACAGTGTTGGTCGGAAACCACAGTACGCTGTGGCGGTGGCTGCTTCCTGACCGCAGTTCGACCAAAAGCCCCACCGCGCGTGACATTGCCCGCGCGGCCGAAGCCTTTGGCGTGCCCTACACACTGGTCACGGGCATCTTGCTGCCAGACCAATTCATTGACAACGTGCTGGCATCGCCGCAAGCCGTTTTGGCCAGCGAAAAGTTTGAACGTTTTGAAGCCATATTCAGCGGCGCGGGTGACACGCTAAGCGCCGCTTTGGCTGCCGTTTTGGCAACCGGCACCCCCCTGCCCGAGTCCGTGACCGAAGCCTTGGGCTACCTGGACCGGGCCTTGGGTGCTGGTTTTCGCCCCGGAATGGGGCATGTGTTTCCAGATCGGCTCTTTTGGGCCCAACCCGAAGACGATGATTCGACTGACGGCAGCGATGATGCTGCCACTGATGCCAATCCAACTCCTTTTTTGTTTGAAATGCCCCCTCATGAAACCAAACACTGACCAAAACGAGATTCTTTTTGAGCGCGCTCGCCGCGTGATCCCTGGTGGCGTGAATTCCCCCGTCCGCGCCTTCAAGGCCGTAGGCGGCACGCCCCGGTTCGTTAAACGCGCCCAGGGTGCGTATTTTTGGGATGCCAACGGCCAGCGCTACATTGACTACATCGGCTCATGGGGCCCGATGATTTTAGGCCATGGCCACCCTGCCGTGCTGCAGGCCGTTCAAGCTGCGGCTTTGGACGGCTTCTCGTTTGGTGCGCCCACCGAGCGTGAAGTCGAGCTGGTTGAAGAAATTTTGAAGCTGGTGCCCAGCATGGACATGGTGCGTCTGGTCAGTTCAGGCACAGAAGCGGCCATGAGCGCCATTCGTCTGGCGCGTGGTGCCACTGGGCGCAGCAAGCTGATCAAGTTTGAAGGCTGCTACCACGGCCATGCGGATGCGCTGTTGGTCAAGGCGGGCTCGGGGCTGGCCACATTTGGCAACCCCACCAGCGCCGGTGTGCCACCTGAAGTGGTGCAGCACACCCTGGTTTTGGAGTACAACAACCTGGAACAGCTAGAGGAAGCCTTCAAACTGCACGGCCCGGAGCTTGCCTGCCTGATGATTGAGCCGATTGCCGGCAATATGAACTTCGTGCGCGCAAGCGTGCCCTTCATGAAACGCTGCCGCGAGCTTTGCACACAACATGGCGCGTTGTTGATTTTTGACGAAGTCATGACGGGTTGCCGCGTCGCCCTGGGCAGCGCGCAAAGCGTTTACGCCAAGTCAATTCCAGGGTTTGAGCCCGACGTAACCGTCATGGGCAAAACCATTGGCGGTGGCATGCCCTTGGCAGCTTTTGGCGCCAAACGCAGCGTGATGGAGCACTTGGCACCCTTAGGCCCGGTTTACCAGGCGGGCACCTTGTCAGGCAACCCGGTGGCAACCGCCTGCGGCTTGGCGACCCTGCGCGAGCTGCAAAAACCAGGTTTTTTTGAAGAATTAGGGCGCAAAACCAGCGCATTGGTCAGCGGCCTGCAAACTGAGGCAGTCAAGGCCGGTATCGAGTTGTGTGGCGATTCGCAAGGCGGTATGTTTGGCTTCTTTTTAATGCCCGAGTTGCCGCAAAATTACGCCAAGGTCATGACCACTGACAGCCCGCGTTTCAACCGCCTGTTTCACGGTTTGCTGGACCGGGGGGTTTACATCGCCCCAGCGCTTTATGAGGCTGGCTTTGTCAGTGCAGCCCACACCGATGCTGACATCGATGCTACGGTTTCAGCAGCAGCAGAGATTTTTAAGTCGCTTTGACAAATTGTTGCAGCAATCGCGGCAAACAAATGCGGCCTTAAATACGGCTTTAAACACGACTCTAAATATGACCTTCAATTGCTATTATAAAAATAGCAAACTATTGAATATATTCGAGAGCTAGAGCCTTATTTTATTCATATTTTGATAAAAATAGGGCTTTGAATGAAAAAAAGAACCTGCAGGTTCTTTTTTTTCTAAAAGTCATATCGCCGGTGATATGAAGCGGCCTTTGAGGCCGGGCCAGTCAGCGCACCGGCTGCCCCACACCCATGGCCTGCGCCAGTGCAAACACCGAATTGGCCACGGGTTTGCGTTGCGGTTCGGCTTTGATTTTGGGCTTTTTGAACACGCCGCGCTGAGCGGCGATCGGCTCATCAGCCCGGAAACCCTTGGCCAGTTGCTCCAGCACCAGGCTGCGCAAGGTGATGGACTGCATGTAGTCTTCCAAACGGGCATTGAAGGTGTTCCACAAGTCTTGCGTCATGTCAGACACCCCGTCCTGCGCCATCACAACTGCGCTGGCTGTGCCCTTCACATCCGCGCGACCTTGCGTGCGTACCTCAATCGGCGCACTGTCGCCTTCCACCGCGCCAATGATGTCGGCCACAGAAATGTTGTCGGCCAAAAGCCCCAGCTTGTAGCCGCCGCCTGGGCCGCGCGTGCTTTCCACGAAGCCGTGCTGGCGCAGCTTGCTGAACATCTGCTCCAGATAAGACAAAGAGATCTGGTGCCGCGCAGAAATATCAGACAACGAGACAGGCCCGCTCTTCTGGCGCAACGCCACGTCCAGCATGGCTGTTACCGCAAATCGACCTTTGGTACTTAAACGCATATTCATGACTCCCGACAAGGTCACAACAGTGTGACAAACGAACTTTATGCCTTTAATTACTTCGCGTAAATTCGTATTTTGTAATATTTAACTTCCGTTTTTTCGAAGTATTATGCATTCCTGATTTGTCCAGTTTAGGAGAAAAACCATGAATTTCAAGCACTTGCACTACTTTTGGGTCACCGCCAAGGCCGGTGGCATCATGCGCGCGGGCGAACAGCTGCATACCACGCCGCAAACTTTGTCGGGCCAAATCAAGCTGCTCGAAGAATGGCTGGGTCGCAAACTGTTTCGCAAAAGCGGCAGGCAGCTTGAGCTGACTGAAGACGGCCGCTTGGCGCTAGGCTTTGCCGACCAAATTTTCACCTTGGGCGGCGAAATGGAGGCCGCCTTGCGCCAAGCCCGGGGCGGCCAGCGCGTGCTGGACTTTTCGGTCGGCGTGGCCGATTCGGTTGCCAAATCTGTGGCGTACCGCTTGCTTGAGCCCGCTTTGTCCGTCGCCATGCCGGTGCGGCTGATTTGTGTGGAGGGCAAATTCAACGACCTGCTGGCCCAATTGGCCCTGCATCGGTTGGACTTGGTGATTGCCGACGAGCCGATGTCCCGGCGCATCAGCGTGAAAGCCTTCAACCACCCGCTGGGCAGCACCACGATGAGCTTTTTTTGCACGCCCGAGCTCAAAGCCAGCCTGAAAGGCCCATTCCCGCAATGCCTGAATGACGCCCCCATGCTGATTCAGGGTGCCTCAGCATCGGTGCGCCAGCAGCTTGAAGGTTGGCTCACGCGCTATCAAATTCACCCACGCGTGGTCGGCGAGTTTGACGATGGCGCCCTGATGACCGCCTTTGGCCGCGAAGGCCGTGGCGTTTTCATGGCCCCGAGCGTGCTGGAGCAGGAAACCATTCAGCAATTCGGCGTTGAAGTCGTTGGCCGCAGTGATGAATTGATCGAAGAATTCTTTGCCGTCACGGTGGAGCGCCGCATCACCCACCCCTGCGTGGTGGCCATCACGGACGCCGCCCGGGGGCAGTTGTTCACGGCTTAAAACCGCTCGTGCGCTCCCAAATACCGCCACTGCCCCATGGGCAGCTGCGTCATCGAGACACGGCCCACGCGAATGCGCTTCATGCTGACGATCTCTAACCCCACGCGCTCGCACAGGTAGGCGATCAAGCCGGGGCGGGAGCCTTTCAAGGCGATGCGCAGCGTGGTGGCGGTGTCGTTGGAGCTGCTGGCGCTGACCTTGACGGGTGGCAAAGGCTGGCCGTTGTCAATCAAGCCATGGTTCAGCCGTTTAAGAATGTCAGGGGCCACGGGCCCGCGCACTTCGACCATTAGCTCCTGCTCCATCACATGGGCGTCTTCGTCCAGCTTGCGGGCTACGCGCCAGTCTTGCGTGAAAATGACCAAGCCGCTAGCACCGGTTTCAAGCGGCAAACCAGCGTTCAACTTGGTGAAGTGGCGTTTTAGCACGCGTTGGTCGGCGGGGTCGCCGTTGAAATGCGAGGCGGCGTTGAGCAATTGCAGGGCCGACTTGATGGGGACTGGGCCGCGTGCCCTGCCGCCAGGCCCACCGCGAGAGTTGTCCCGCTGGTGCCGCTGTTGCCGCTGGTCAGGCTCGCGGCCTTGCTGGCGCGTGTCCAATTCGTCGTCATCGTCATCCTCGTCATCCTGATCCGACACAACCCCCGGCGGCTTGTTCAGCAGCAAAGTCACGTCGCCCGATTCCATCAAGCTGGCGTCCTTGTCAATGTCAACCCGTTGCTGGGTGACTCGAAATTGCGGCTCTTCAACCAATTTGCCATCCACGGTGACCCAACCGCCTTCGATGTACTGCTCGGCTTCGCGGCGCGAGCAGCTCATGATGGACGCCACACACTTGGCCAATCGCAGGCCTTCATCCGCCAGTTTTGGGGGCGGCGAAGCGGAATTTTGGGTGGGGCGTGGGCGCTGTGAGCGAGGTTCTGCGATCATAGGCGGCATGTTAACTGCACCTCCCACTGGTGATCGGTCAAATCACCCTGACGAAAGCATGCAGCCGCGTATTCGCGGGTTTCATGCCCACGTTTACTTCAATGCCCAAACTAGGGCGCAAGCCCAGGCACTGTGCGAGGCGGCGGCCCTTGAATTCCCGCTCAAAATGGGCCGGATGCATGCTGCGCCCGTGGGGCCGCACCCAGACTGGAGTTGCCAATTGGCCTTCAAACCCGCCTTGTTTGGCGAGGTGATTCCTTGGCTTGCCATGCGCCGCGCGGGTTTGGTGATTTTTATTCACCCCATCAGCAACAGCGATCTGCTGGATCACCGCGACCGCGCCTTGTGGATGGGGGCCGTGCGTCCCCTGGATTTGAGCGTTTTGAAAGACGAAGTTGGGGAATTTGATTTGTAGGGTGCGAGGGAAGCTCCACAGAATCCTGGCGCCGCTGGAGCAAATGGGTTTCTTAACTTACCAACTCATCGGGTCCACCCGGTAAAACGTCGCCAGTTCTTGGTACAGCGCCACATGCTCGGCCGCCATGCGGGCGGGTTGTTCAAAAAAGACTTCTGAAACCACTGCAAAAAATTCCCCAGGGTTGGTCGCACCGTAGTCGTTAAAAAGCGGCGGCTCCTGCGGCCCAAGGTCGATCGCTGAGGGCTGCCCAGGGCGGCGCTCATGCCGAAACCTGATGCGCGCCTGCAAAGCCCGGTACTCGGTGTTGAACACCTGCGACCAGCGTGGGTAATGATCGCGCCGCGCCAGATGCGGGGCACCGTTGGCTGACCCGGTTTCTTGGTCCAACTGGTGAGCAAATTCATGAATCACCACGTTTTGCCCATCATCTGGCAAAGCGGCACCTTGCAACGTGTCGTGCCACGACAAAATAACCTGCCCGTTTGACCACGACTCTCCCGCCAACACCTGGTGCCCTGCGTGCGCAATGCCCGCACCGTCTGTGTGTGCCCGCTGCACCACAAAGCTGCTGGGGTAGACCAAAATTTGATGCAACTCAGGGTAGTAAAAGCTGTTGCGATTCAAAATCAGCAGGCAAGCCTGTGCGGCAATCGTGACCCGAATCTCATCCGTCATTTCAAGGCCATCACAACCCAAAAATGCCTTTTCAGCCAAAAAAACTTGAATGTGTTTTTTGAGTTGAAGCTGCAAATTGGCCGGCATGCTGTGCACGTAGGGCACACGCCGTTTCAAAATGTCGCGCCACTCGGCAGGGAAAGGCTGCGCTTTGATGCGCTTGCGTTGCTGCGCCAAAAGATTGGGCTGCCAAATCAGCCAAGCCAAAAACAGCAAAGCCAAAATCAAAAAAATAAATGCCGCCACACAGCCGCCCAAATGAGAGTTCAAGTCAGGTTTAACTGGGCATGAGCATCTGAATTTTCAAGTGTGTGGGGCCATGCAAGGCGACTTAAAGCGCCGTCAGGCCGCCAAAGTTTGAATCCGCTGCACATGCGCCAACAGCGAGCGCTTGGCCACGGGCCACATGCGCGGGGGCACATCGTCGTACGCTTTGGCCACCCAGTCGTCCATGCTGCCGTGGGGGTGGGCCTGCATCACGCCCAGAATTTTGGCTTCGCGCTTGAGGCGATGAGCTTTGAGCTGGGCGATGGCGGTGGTGGCTTGGCCCAGCACGTAGCCGTGGGCGGGCAATATGAACTGAATCGTGTGCTTTTGGCAGGCTGCGGTCAGCGCGTCCAGGGAATCCAGGTAGGCTGTCATTTCGCCGTCTGGCGGGTCAATTACCGTGGTGCTGCCGTTCAAAATATGGTCACCGCTGAACAACAAGCCGTCTTCGACCAATACCAGACACAAGTGGTTGGCCGCGTGGCCGGGGGTGTAGATCACTTGCATGGTGTGAGAGGGTGATTCGCTTTTTTCGTCGCTTTTTTCGTCGCTTTGTAGCCCTGCCGCCAGCGTCAATAATTCAAGGTTTTGCAGAGCCCGGTCGGGTGCAAATACTGAATTGGCACGGGCAGTGGGTTGGCTGGGCAGACCCAAAACAGGAGGCAGGCCGTGCGGTGCAGATTGGCACAGCGCCTGCAGTGGCTTGGCTCCGGGCGAATGGTCGGCATGCGAATGGGTGCAAACAATCATGCGAATGTCCCCACTGGCCGCGTGCCACAGCCGTTCGATGTGCTCAGCGTCGGCTGGGCCAGGGTCTATGGCGATGTAACCCGTGTGGGGGTCGCCCACCAGATAGCTGTTGGTGCCGGGGCCAGTCATGACGCCTGGGTTGGGCGCGGTCAAGCGCAGCACGTTTTTGAGCAGTGGCACGGGCTGCAGGGTGTTCCAGTCCAGGTGATGGTTGATTTGCCCATCGGGGCTGACAAGTTCCAGCTCGCCATAGGGCTGCTCGTGCTCCATGTAGCGCGCCTCGCTGCCAGCCAGCCAGCCCGCGCGGGGGCAGCTAGTCCACAGTGGCTGTTCGGTGGCGGCACAGGCCGTAAGCACGGCGTCGACGGTTTTTAAGTCTTTGAGCCGCTGCAAAGTGCGAATGGTCGGGAAAATGATGAAAAAACTGCCGGTTTCGTGCCGCGCCAGCGCATCGGCAGGGCGCACCCAAACGGGTTCAAACTGCTCAGATTCGTCAGCCACCGGCGTCTGGCCGGTGGGCATGCGGGCCACCAAAAACGGCACGTCGAAGCGTCGGGGCAGGTCGCGGTCAGTGATCCAGTGGGCAAGCACGTGCACCCTGTCGGCAGACAATTTGAGGCCGCGAGCCGCACATTGCGCGGCAAATGGCTGCTTGCGATCCAGCGAGGCAATGTCGGCGTCCGTGGCGGCACTGCCGTCTGCATGCTGGGCCAGCAAAACGCCGAGTTCTTCAAAGCTCTCTCGAATAGCGGCAATCGCCTGGGTCAAATGCAAGTCGCTTTGGGTGGCTCTGCGGGTCGATTGGGCGTAGGCAGTGCTATCTGCCACGTCAACGCCACCGCCCGGAAACACGTAAGCCCCTGGCGCAAAGCTGGCGGTTAACGAGCGGCGGGTCATCAGCACTTCGATGCCGTCTGGGCCGTCCCGCAGCAGCAGCACAGTGGCAGCAGGGCGGGGTATCGCGGGTTCGCGTTGGGGGTACAGAAGTTGGTTGAGTCTTGGCATGGTTGAATTTTGCCGCGAAATCTGACGACGGCTTTAGATTTTGGCGCGTCGGTGGCGGCATCGGCGTCAACAACGCCATCAAGGCGGACTAGACAGCAGGATTTTTCGGCCTGTTTTGGGCTATGCGCCACAAAACACCGCTGGGATCGAACAGCGTGAAATCCCGCATCGCCCAAGGCTGATCGATCAGTTCACCGACCTTCACCTCGAACTGTTTTGCCACCTTGGCAGCCACTGCGTGCCAAGCATTGACGTCTTCCACCAGCAAATGCATCTGAAAATTGTCAGCGTGGGCTTGCACATAAAAATCTTGCAGTAAAAAACTGGAATTACCGCAATGAAAATAGGTAATGCCGTCAAATTCTGAAGCCTTCGTGAACCCCAGCGCCTGGTAAAACGCCGTGGACTCGGCAAAGTCGCGTGCAGGAATGAAAGCCTTGATTTCAACGGGGGTCAGGTTGGGTGGGTTCATGAAGGTTTAGCCTTGCAAAGGGCAGGAAAACACCGAGGAACGACGGGCTGTCGCGGGCCTATCATGGTAGCTTGGTTGTTCTCATTCTCAGCAGCATTTCAAGCAGCATTTCAAGGAGCATTTCATGAATTCGTTTCAGTTTTCGTCTGTGGCCGCAGCGTTGGCGATGGTCGCAGGCACGGCATTGAGCCTGCCTGTCGCCGCGCAGCAAAAGTTCATTACCATTGGCACCGGCGGCGTGACCGGTGTCTATTACCCCACGGGCGGAGCGATTTGCCGCTTGGTGAACAAAGAACGCGCCAAACACGGCATTCGTTGCTCGGTTGAATCCACCGGCGGCTCGGTGTTCAACGTCAACACCATCAAAGCCGGTGAGCTGGACATGGGCGTGGCGCAGTCGGACATCAATTTCCACGCCACCAAGGGCAGCGGCCCGTTCAAAGACGGTGGAGCACACCCCGAACTGCGCTCGGTGTTCTCAATGCAGGCGGAACCCATGACGATTTTGGCGCGCAAGGAAATGAACGCCAAATCGTTCGACGACTTCAAAGGTAAAAAATTCAACGTCGGCAACCCCGGCTCGGGCTCACGCGCTGCGTTGGAGGAGTTTGTGGCGGCCAAGGGCTGGACCCTCAAAGATTTCAGCCTGGCGTCTGAACTCAAGGGCGACGAGTACGGCCAGGCCCTGTGTGACGGCAAGATCGACGGCTCTTGGTGGACGATTGGTCACCCCTCGGCCAATGTGCAAGATCCCACCACATCCTGCGGTGCCAAACTGGTCCCGGTGACAGGCCCTGAAGTCGACAAGCTGGTGCGCGAAAAGCCGTATTACGCCCACGCAGTGATTCCCGGCAAGTTGTACCCCAACAACCCGGACGACATCAAAACCTACGGCGTATTGGCCACGTTTGTCACGTCTTCCAAAGTGCCAGCCGACAGCGTTTACCAGATCGTCAAAGCGGTGTTTGACAATTTTGAAGAGCTGAAAAAACTTCACCCCGCCCTGGCAAGTTTGAAGGCTGAAAACATGGTGAAAGACGGCCTGACCGCGCCTTTGCATGAAGGTGCAGCACGCTATTACAAGGAAAAAGGCTGGATCAAGTAAGCCCGTTTTCAGTAGTGACCATCAAACGGGGATCGGCAACGCTCCCCGTTTTGTTTTTCTGCCTTGTGCAACGCTGACCCTGCAGTTGATCCCACGGCGTATTGCATTTCTGAACCATGACCCAGGTCTTTCATCGAAGTCTTAAAGTCACGCCTCCCGTCGCGGTCAGTGGCGCGGGCATCACGCTCACTGATGCGCAGGGTCGGGTGTACATCGACGCGTCGGGCGGCGCAGCGGTGTCTTGCCTGGGCCATGGCCACCCGGAAGTGCTGGCTGCCATGCATGCGCAAATTGACACTTTGGCATATGCCCATACAAGTTTCTTCACCACAGAGGTGGCTGAAGAACTGGCCCGGGTGTTGATCGCCTCGGCCCCTGCAGGCTTGAACACGCCAGACGCCAAGGTGTATTTCGTCAGCGGCGGCTCTGAGGCGATGGAAGCCGCCTTGAAAATGGCGCGGCAGTATTTTGTAGACAAAGGCGAGCCTGGGCGCACCCGCTTCATTGCCCGCAGGCAAAGCTACCATGGCAACACGCTGGGTGCCTTGGCCATTGGCGGCAACGCTTGGCGGCGCGCGCCCTTTGCGCCGATCTTGATCGATGTCACCCATGTCTCGCCCTGTTACCCGTACCGCGAGCAGCCTGCAGCGCAGAGTGATGCGGCCTATGTGGCCCAGCTGGCCGATGAGCTAGACCAAGCCATGACCGCAGAAGTTCGAGGTCATGGCCCGGGCAGCGTGATTGCCTTTGTGGCCGAAACCGTTGGCGGTGCCACGGCGGGCGTGTTGACGCCGCTGCCCGGGTACTTCAAAGCCATGCGCGAGGTGTGTGATCGCCATGGAGCGTTGTTGATCCTGGACGAGGTCATGTGTGGCATGGGGCGCACGGGCAGCTTGCACGCCTGCACACAGGAGGGCGTGTCGCCTGACTTGATGGCGATTGCCAAGGGCCTGGGCGGCGGCTACCAGCCGATTGGCGCGGTGCTGGCATCAGGGCGCATTGTTCAAACCATGCAGCAAAAGTCGGGCTATTTCCAGCACGGTCACACCTACTTGGGCCACGCGGTGGCTTGCGCAGCGGCCTTGGCGGTTCAACACATCATTGCCCGCGATGGCTTGGTGGCCAAAGTTGAACGCGACGGCGACTGGTTTGGCAAGGCCTTGCACCACGCGTTTGGGGTGCACCCGCATGTGGGTGACATTCGCGGGCGGGGCTTTTTTTGGGGGCTGGAGTTCGTGGCGGACCGCACCCTTAAAACGCCGTTTCCGACCTCGCGCCAATTGCACATCAAGTTGAAACGCCAGGCGATGGCGCGGGGTTTGATGGTCTACCCAATGGGCGGAACGGTGAACGGTGTTTTGGGTGACCACGTCCTTTTGGCGCCGCCTTTCATTGCCACCCGCGCTGAACTTGGCACCATTGTGGAACGCCTGAGCGATGCGCTGGATGCTGCGCTTGCCGAATAAAAAAAGCCCTTGCCCGCGCTTGCCAGCCTTAAGAAAATTACAGAAAAAGCAACATGAACGAACTCAAAAAACACAGCTCCGACGAGCTGGCGCAAATTGTCAAAGACGCGGATCTGGGCGGGCGTGAACCGATTGGCAAGGTCGGACTGATGTTGGCCATTGTGGCGGCGCTGTGGTCGGTGTTTCAGCTGTGGTACGCGTCGCCCTTGCCATTTGTGATTCGGTGGGGCATTTTTAACGACACGGAAGCGCGATCCATTCACTTGGCGTTTGCCACGTTCATGGCCTTCATTGCCTACCCGGCGTTCAAGTCATCGTCGCGCACTGTCGTGCCTTGGTTCGATTGGGGGCTGGCCTTGGTCGGCGCATTTTGCGCAGCCTACCTCTATATTTTTTATGTGGAACTGTCGGCCCGCCCCGGCAAACCGACGCCGTTTGACATCTGGTGCGGCATCGTCGGTGTGGTGGTGATGCTGGAGGCCACGCGCCGCGCCATGGGGTTTGGCATGCTCATGACCACGGGCGTGTTCCTCGCTTTTGTGTTTCTTGGGCCCTTCATGCCCGATGCGATCATGCACAAAGGTGCGTCCGTCAGCCGCTTCATCTCTCACATGTGGCTCACGTCCGAAGGCGTGTATGGCGTGGCCTTGGGCGTTTCGGTGCAATTCATCTTCTTGTTTGTGCTGTTTGGCACTCTGCTGGACATTGCCGGGGCCGGTAACTACATGATGCAAATGTCCTTGGCGATGCTCGGGCACCTGCGCGGCGGGCCAGCCAAAGTGGCCGTGGTGTCGTCGGCGCTGAATGGTGTGGTGTCGGGCTCGTCGGTGTCTAACGTGGTCTCGGGCGGTATCTTCACCATTCCCATGATGAAGCGCACCGGTTATTCGGGCGTGAAGGCGGGGGCGATTGAGGCCGCGTCGTCTGTCAACGGGCAAATCATGCCGCCAGTGATGGGAGCAGCGGCTTTTTTGATGGTGGAGTACGTTGGCATTCCCTACAGCGAAATCATCAAACACGCGGCGCTGCCGGCCATCATCAGTTACATCGCGCTGTTTTACATCGTTCACCTGGAAGCGGTGAAGTTCGACATGAAGCCCATCCCACGGGACCGCATTGCGCCCTGGCGCGAGCGCCTCACCGGCTGGGGTCTGGGTTGGGGCGGCACCGTTGCGGTGGTGGGCGCGATTTACTACCTGATTCAAGGCGTGCATGCCCTGGCGGGCGACTACGCGCCCTGGGCACTGGCGGCGGTGTGTGTGGTGGCCTATGTCGCGCTGATGGCCTATTCCTCGCGCCACGCGGAGGTGCCCATCGACGATCCGACCAAAGAGATCGTGCACCTGCCTGACACCTGGCCCGTGGTGCGCGCTGGCCTGTATTTTTTCATCCCCTTGATCATTTTGGTGTGGATGATGACGGTCGAAGAGTTGTCGCCCGGTTTGTCGGCGTTTTGGGCCACGCTGGCGGCCATCGTGCTGGTGGTGTTCCAGCCTGCCATGAACGCCTGGATGCGCAAGGCCGGCAGCGTGGCCGACGGCTTCAAGTTGGGTTTTTCCAATCTTTGGAAGGGCCTGGTGCTGGGAGGCCGCAACATGATCGGCATTGGCGTGGCCACGGCCAGTGCGGGGTTGATTGTGGGGGCGATCACCCTCACCGGCATGGGCCTCATGATGACGGAGTTTGTCGAAGCCGTATCGGGCGGCAACGTGCTCATCATGCTGATCTTGACGGCGTTTGTCTGCCTGCTGATTGGCGCGGGTGTGCCCACCACAGCCAACTACATTTTGGTCGCTACCCTGATGGCCCCCGTGGTGGTGGAACTGGGCGCTCGCAGCGGTTTGATCATTCCGCTCATTGCCGTGCATTTGTTCGTTTTCTACTTCGGCATCATGGCCGACGTGACGCCGCCTGTGGGGTTGGCCTCTTACGCGGCGGCAGCGATTTCGGGCGACGACCCCAACGCCACCGGCTGGCAGGCCACTTGGTACAGCTTTCGCACGTCGGTTTTGCCTTTCGTGTTTATTTTCAACCCGGCGCTCTTGTTTATCGGCGTGGGCGGGGTGGGGGAAGTGGTGCTGGTGTGCATCACCGCCACTATCGCCTCTCTGCTGTTTGCGGCAGCCAGCATGGGCTGGTTTCGGGTGCGATGCACCTGGTTTGACATCGTGCTGCTGCTGGCCGCCACGTTTTTCTTCTTCCGACCCGATTGGGTGATTGACCGATTCCACGCCAAATATGTGTCAGCCCCCGCTGCCGACATCTTCAAGGCGGCCGACAACCTGGCGAAAGACGAATGGCTGATCGTGCGCACCCAGGGCGAAAACCTGGAAGGCAAAACTATCGGTAAAACGCTGGCAATCCCAATGGGAGAGGGCAAGGATGGCCGCGAACGCATCAAAAGCGGCGGCGTGACGCTGTCCCAATTGGGCGCGGACATCGAAATCGCCCAAGTCAAGTTCGGTAGCCGCGCGAAGAAGCTGGGCGTGGACCAGGGCTACAAAATTCTCGATCTGCAATTGCCCAACCCGGCCCGGCCATCGCAGTTTTGGGGGCTGTTTCCGGGCGTCTTCCTGGCTTTGTGGATTTGGTTCAAGCAGGGGCGGAAGTTGAAACAGGCGGCTTTGAGTGTTGCCTAGGGTTGTCAAGGGTCGCGCAAAATTGCTATAATTTATATAGCATAAACTCCAGCAAATACGAGAGCTGGGTGCCTTTTTGACTCATAATTTCGCCGAATTCCCCGAAATCGGTTAAATTTACCACAATTGTGGTAAAAATGGGGTATTTTAGGCATTTTCCCGCATGAGGCACGTCAAACTGCTTTGCCTCAAGCCACTTTGCGTCAGACCACCTTTTTAGCCGGGGAAGCTCTTTAGATGCGACGCTTCCCTCGGCCCGTGCTCAGGTCCCCACCCCCAGCGGCACCAGGATTCGCGCCACCATGTTGTAAGTGGCAATCGCCGTGGTGATTTCAACAATCTGCGGTGTGTCAAAGTGCAGCTTCATGGCCGCAAACACGTCGTCGCTGACTTTCACATCCAGCGTGATTTGCACCGCGTAGCGAACCACGGCGGTTTCAGGCGCGGCCAGTGCGGCGCTGGCCAAGGCACCACGCGGGTTGTTGGTGATGAACTGGTTCAACGCATCCAGCTCGGCTTGCAGGCCGCCTGCAGCTAAAAAGTCGGGCGCGTGGTGTTTGTACTCGTACTCGGCCCCGGTCAGCAATGCCACTGTCAAAATACCCAGTTCGCGCAATTTCCGGCTGGTGGGCAGCCCGGTGCGCACGTTGCCCATGTACAGGTTCCAGCCGCGGGCGATTGGCTCGCTCCAGAGCAACACGCGATCCAGTTCAATCAATGCGCCGCCACGGCGCTTCAGCACCGCGTCCACCAAGTCTTGCGGTTGGGGGTGAAGGTCGGCAGTCCAGTCAGGAATTCGCATAAGGTTCTTTCAAATTGACGATGAAGGGCGAGGCCCATCAGGCGTCCCCGCAAATGCAGTGATGCCAGACAGAGCGCCATCAAGGATAAATGGATAATCCGTCCCATGCGAATTCAGTTCACCAAAATGCAGGGCGCAGGCAATGATTTTGTCGTGTTGGACGAAACCCGTGGGCTGTTGGGCCTGAACCGTGCGCAGTACCAGTTTTTGGGCCATCGGCGCTGGGGCGTGGGCGCAGACCAGATTTTGTCAGTTCGCCCATCGCCCGCGCCAGGCATTGACTTTGCCTACGCCATTCACAACGCCGACGGTGCCGAGGTGGAGCATTGCGGCAATGGCGCACGGTGTTTCTTGAGTTTTGTGCGGCAAACGGGTTTGACTGAAAAAACCGTGGTGACCGTGCAAACCATGAACCGGGTTTTGACCCTGCATTGGCTGGCTGACGGCCAAGTCACCGTGGACATGCAAGCCCCCGTGTTTGACCTGGACGCGGTGCCCTTCAACCCGGCAGGCCTGGTGCCCAAGCCCATCCAAGCGTCGCAATATGTTGAAGCCTGGCAAACCTGGCAAACATGGCTTTTGCCTATGGTTGACCCCACCAGCGGCAAAACCCTGGACGCGGCGGTGCTGTCCATGGGCAACCCGCATGCGGTCCTTCAAGTGCCAGATGCAGAGGCCGCCGACGTGCTGGCTTTAGGCCCCCAGGTACAGGCTTTGGCGGCCTTTGCAGAGGGTGTGAATGTCGGCTTCATGCAGGTGCAAAGCCGTGCGCGCATTCACCTGCGGGTGTACGAGCGCGGTGCGGGCGAAACGCTGGCCTGCGGCACCGGCGCTTGCGCTGCGGTGGTGTGCGGCATTCGCTTGGGGCTGCTGGACGACACTGTCGCCGTGCAAACCCATGGCGGCGTGCTGACGGTTCACTGGGCGGGTGGCGCGGCCCCGGTGTTGTTGACCGGGCCTGCCACAACTGTTTTTAGCGGCGAAATTGACCTTCCTGACCACCTATCTACCCCACTGAATTGAACCCATGAACACCAGCCTGAACAACCCTGTCACCGAAGCCGATATTGCCAACTACCTGGCCAATACGCCCGATTTTTTTGAGCACCACGCCGAACTGCTGGCCGCCATTCACCTGACCAGCCCGCACAGCAACCGAGCCGTCAGCCTGCAAGAGCGCCAAGCCGAAATGTTGCGCGACAAAATCAAGGCGATTGAGCACCGCATGATGGACATGATCCGCAACGGCACGGAAAACACCATGCTGTCTGACAAGCTGCTGCACTGGACGCGCAAGCTGTTTTTGGTCAGCGACGCCATCGCCTTGCCAGACCGCATCGCCACTGAAATACGCGACCAGTTTTTGGTGCCGCAAGTGGCTATTCGCGTCTGGGACGTGGCTCCCCACTTTGCCCACGCTGGTTTTGCCCAGGGCGTCAGCGCCGACGCCCGACTGTTCGCGTCGTCCTTGCGTGAGCCGTTTTGCGGGCTGAACACGGGTTTTGAAGCCGTGTCCTGGCTGTCAGACCCGGCTGCAGCCACTTCGGTGGCTTTGGTGCCCCTGCGCGCTCACGACCTTGGCGGCGTCACGGCGCTCAACCCCGGTTTGCCGCCTGCATTTGGCATGCTGGTGCTGGCATCGCCCGACCCCCAGCGCTACAACAGCACCATGGGGACTGATTTTTTAGAGCGCTTGTCTGATCTGGCCAGCGCGGCGCTGTCGCGCCTGCGCTAGCCAGCGGGTCGGTGGGCGGCAAAGAAATTGGCATCAAATCGTGATTACACCGCACGAACAAACGAAGCAAATGGGGACAGAGCCGTGAAATTGGGGTCAGATCACAATATCGCTGCGAAGCGCAGTGAAGCACCCGCAGGGCGGGCGAACAGCCCGGCGAATTTGTGCTCTGACCCCAATTTCACGGCTCTGTCCCCAGTTGCGGATTCACACAACGAAGCGTCGCTGATCCAACGCTATTTGACCCACATCAGAGTCGAAAAACGCTTGGCACAGCGGACAGTTGAGCTGTACACCCTCGACCTGCAAAAACTCGCTGAATTTGCCACCCGGTCCAAAGTCGACCTGCTGGCCGTCCAAAACCACCACATTCGCCATTGGGTCGTGCAAATGCACAGCGGCGGGCGCGGCGGGCGCGGCATTGCCTTGATTTTGTCGGGCTGGCGCGGGTTTTACGTCTGGCTGGGCCGCGAGGGCTTGATTGCCTCTAATCCAGTGGTCGACGTGCGCGCCCCCAAAGCACCCAAACCGCTGCCCAAAGCCCTGAGCGTGGACGACGCCGTGCGGCTGGCCGAATTTCACACTGACACCAGCGACCCATTCGATGCCTGGCTCGATGCGCGAGACGCTGCCATGGTCGAACTGCTGTACGGCAGTGGTTTGCGCGTGAGCGAACTGACGGGGCTGGATGTGGCCGCCAGCCGCAGCGCCAAGGGCTGGCTGAACCTGGACGCCGCCGAAGCCCATGTGCTGGGCAAGGGCTCCAAAATGCGACTGGTGCCCATTGGCAGCAAGGCATTGGCGGCATTGAATGCGTGGTTGGCCGTGCGAAATCAGGCAAATCAGGTTTCAGGTGCCGCTGCTGGCAATTCTGCTGGTTCGGCAGCTGATCTGGCCGCTTTGTTCATTGGCCGCAACGCCACCCGCTTGACGCCCCAATCCGTCTGGCAGCGCCTGCGCAAGCGAAGCCTGCAAGCGGGATTGGCCACGCCCGTTCACCCGCACATGCTGCGCCATTCGTTTGCCAGCCACGTGCTGCAGTCCAGCGGCGACCTGCGTGCCGTGCAAGAACTGCTGGGCCACGCCAACATCACCACCACACAGGTTTACACCCGGTTGGATTTTCAGCACCTGGCCCGGGTGTATGACGCAGCGCACCCCAGGGCATTTGCCAAGCGAGCCAGCAAGCCACCCGAATAACCCCTTGCGCCATCAATAGCTATAATTAATATAGCAAACTAATGAATATATTCGAGAGCTAGAGGCCTTTTTTATTCATAATTTGACTCAAAATGCGGTAAAATCAAAAAGTCATATCACCGGTGATATCAAGTCCTCAAAACCCGGCTCAATTGCCTTCCATAGCCTTCCATAGCCTCCCATAGCCCACCATCGCCCCCTGCGCCTTTTCTAACCAGCATGAAAACAATTCGACTCAAAGAAGGCAAAGAACGCTCGCTGCTGCGCCGCCACCCCTGGGTTTTTGATGGGGCCATCGCCCGGGGCGGGGCTGACGCTGGGGAAACCGTGCGGGTCGAGTCCGCCACGGGTGACTTTTTGGCCTGGGGCGCGTTCAGCCCTGCCTCCAAAATTCGTACGCGGGTTTGGAGTTTTGACGCCAACCAGCGCATTGACGCGGCCTTTTTGGCGGCCACCTGCGCGGCAGCGGTTGAGGCCCGCAGCCGTTTTGACATACAAAGCGACGCTATGCGCCTGGTGCACGGCGAGTCAGACGGCCTGCCGGGTTTGATCCTCGACCGCTACGGCGACACCTTGGTCGCGCAGTTTTTGTCCGCCGGGGCCGAGCGTTGGAAAGCCGTTTTGGCGGATGCTTTGCTGGCCGCCACGGGATTAACCAAGCTTTATGAGCGCTCAGACGCCAGTAGCCGGACCTTAGAGGGTCTGCCAGAGGTCAAAGGCTGGTTGCGTGGCCAGGGCGACACTGAGCTGGTGCTGCAAGAACACGGCTGGAAACTGGCGCTGAACATTGCCGACGGACACAAAACCGGGTTTTACCTGGACCAGCGCGACAGCCGCAAAAAATTTGCCGACTACTGCCGCCGCCTGCAGTTTCAACGCGTGCTCAATTGCTATTGCTACACCGGGGGCTTCACGGTCGCCGCTTTGTCCGGGCTGGCAGGGTCGGGTGGCAAGTCAGCCCACGTCACATCTGTCGATTCATCAGCGCCAGCCCTCGAAAAAGCTGCCCACAACGTTGCCCTGAATGGTTTTGACGCTAGCCAAACCAGCTTTGTCGATGCCGACGTCAACGCCTTTTTGCGCCAAATGATCGACCAAGGCAAAACCTATGACGCCATCGTGCTGGACCCACCGAAGTTTGCGCCCACTAGCGCCCATGCCGAGCGCGCAGCCCGCGCCTACAAGGACATCAACCGCCTGGCCTTCAAACTGCTGGAGCCCGGTGGCGTGTTGTTCACCTATTCCTGTTCGGGTGGCGTCAACGCCGATTTGTTTCATAAAATAGTGGCGTCTGCCGGGGCCGATGCCGGGGTTGATGGTTTCATCACCGAACGCATGGGCGGCGCACCCGACCACCCCATGACCATCACCTTTCCGGAAGGCGAGTACCTCAAGGGGCTGGTGGTCATGCGCAAATGAAGTGCAGGTAGTTGTTACTTGAAATTGCCGTTCTGGCCCCCATCTCTTGGGGCCTAAATGTCGCTAATTTCAAGGCGCTCTGTGTGTTAGTTAGTGTTAAAACCAGTGTTTTGGCTAATGTGTAAGCCAGTGTGTAAGCCAGTCTTTGCGAAAGCTTGAAAAATCATGAGTTTGATACCCGCCACCATCCTGACCGGTTTTCTGGGTTCGGGCAAAACCACCCTTCTCAAGCGCATTTTGTCCGAGGCGCATGGCCAAAAAATCGCCGTGATTGAGAACGAATTTGGCGAAGAAAACATCGACAGCGACATTTTGGTGTCTGAAACCAAAGAGCAGATCATTCAAATGAGCAATGGCTGCATTTGCTGCACCATCCGCGAAGACTTGCGCGGTGCCCTGCGTGACTTGGCGGAGAAAAAGCGCAAAGGCGAGCTTGACTTTGACCGCGTGGTGATCGAAACCACCGGTTTGGCCGACCCTGGCCCCGTGGCGCAAACCTTTTTCATGGACGACGAAATCGCCGAAAGCTACCTGCTGGACTCAATTTTGACCCTGGTAGACGCGAAACATGCGGCAAACCAGCTCAACGACCGCCAAGAGGCGCGCCGCCAGGTGGGTTTTGCCGACCAGATTTTCATCAGCAAGACCGATTTGGTGGCCCAGGACGAAACTGCCGCCCTGATGCACCGGCTCAAGCACATGAACCCGCGTGCGCCCCAAAAAGCCGTGCATTTTGGTGATGTTTCCCTGGCCGAAGTGTTTGACCTGCGGGGTTTTAACCTGAATGCCAAGCTGGACATTGACCCTGACTTTTTGAAGGAAGATGACCACGCCGGGCATGACCACGCGGGCCACGACCATGGTCACGAAAATCACGCTGAGCATGACCATGCCAAACATGACCACGCTGAAGGCGAGCACTGCGATCACCCTTCGCACCAAAACGAAAAGCACGGCCACCACCATCACCATGACGACGACGTGAAAAGTTTTGTTTTCAGGTCAGACCGCCCTTTTGATGCCGCCAAACTGGAAGACTTTTTGGGTGCAATTGTCAATATCTACGGCCCCCGCATGCTGCGCTACAAAGGTGTTTTGAACATGAAAGGCACCGAGCGAAAAGTGATTTTTCAGGGCGTTCACCAGCTCATGGGCAGCGACCTGGGTCCCGCCTGGGCCGACGGCGAAGCGCGCGTCAGCAAAATGGTTTTCATTGGCATTGACCTGCCCAAAGACATCTTTTTGCAAGGCATGGAGCAAGCTCTGGTTTGATGCGCCTTCCTTCGTCCCGGTCGGTCCGTCCCTTGTGGTGCGGGTCCCGTCTGACTGCTGCGATGGCAGAAAGTCATCTATTTGGCTAGATTTAGCCAGATTTCGAGAGTTTTCGAAATTGCCGCGTTTTTGAAAGCCTAAACCTGTACACTCGCGCGCCAGTCAAAACAACTCGGGAACGGGCCTCAGCGGCCAGTATTCGAGGTATAAAGAACTGATCGATTCAGACTATGCGAGCGCTAAAAATAGGCAAAAACTGCAAGGAGAACAGACGTGAACACTAAAAGCGGTGGCAAAAAGGTGCTAGCCAAGGCCCACGGGACAGTCGGAAAGGCAAAAAACGCAGCCCCTACGCCTAAAAAGCCCGTCTCCAACGCGCTGGTGAAGGCTTTGGTCAAAGGTGTTGCCAAGACGCTGCCGCTGTTGGCTGGCAAATCGGCTGCGAAGCCTGTTGCCAAACCCACTGTCAAGCCCACGGTCAAACCTGCTGACAAGGCTTTGAGCAAGTCTGCGGCCAAGTCGGCGTCAAGAACCGGTGCCAAGTCTGTGTCTAAAACTGCTGCCAAGCCGTCTGCCAAAGCCGCGGTCAAGCCAAGCGGCAAAACTGCGATCAAAATGCCAATCAAAACACCGCCCAAATCAACGATGAAGCCGCCGACCAAAGCGCCAACCAAGGCGCCGAGCAAGCCAATGCTCAAGTTAGCATCCAAACCGGGCAAAACGCCTGCCGTTGTTCAAAAAGTCAAATCGCCCGCCAAATCTGCGGCCCCGTTGCCCAAAGTTTCGCCAAAGTCTGGCGATAAATCCAAAGATCAGAAATCGGCTGCCAAAGTCGCTGTAAAAAACGTGAATCCAGTTCTTCAAAAAAGTAAAAAACCTGAAATTGTCGTTCAGTCCAAGCCCAAAACCGCCAGCCCCGCTGCCGCGCCCGTCCCTGCGGCTCGCGCCCCTGTCCCTGCACCCGCCGCCGCGGTGGCTGCGCTAGCAAGCACCTCGGCACAGGTTCCTCTGGCTCCCAAAGCAGGCCGTCCATCGTCTCGTTTGGCTCAGTTGACTGTTCCGTCCATGGCCCAATCGGTCGCGTCTACCGCCGCCAAATCAAGCTATTCGCAAACTGTGGCAGCCCCAGTTATCGCTCCGCCTTTGGCAACAGCGCACAAAAAAGACCCTAAATTGGCCAACAACTGGAAAACCAAACCCGTTGAACAGTTGACGGACCCCGAGCTCATGTCCATGCCAGACTCCGAGTACATGAACGACAAGCAAATGGCGGTGTTTCGCCTCAAGCTGTCGGTTTTGAAGCAAGATATTTTGAACAGCGCTGGCGAAACCACAGAGCATTTGCGTGAAGACACCGTAGTGGTGCCTGACCCGGCAGACCGGGCCACCATTGAAGAAGAGCACGCGTTGGAGCTGCGCACCCGGGATCGTGAGCGCAAATTGCTGAAAAAGATTGAGCAATCAATCAACCGCATTGATGCGGGCGACTATGGCTATTGCGACGAAACCGGTGAACCGATTGGCGTGGGTCGCCTGTTGGCGCGTCCAACCGCCACCTTGTCCTTAGAGGCGCAACAGCGGCGCGAGCTCAAGCAGAAAATGTTTGGGGATTAGAAGTAAAGTAGCAGTTTTGTCATTCCAATTTTCATTTAGACTGATTGAATTGGACGTCCTACTCAACTTCGACCTTCATGGCCACCAAAGATAATTCGTCCGGCTTGCTGTCCAAGGTGGCGAAGTTCGTGCGAAATCCGACCACGAACTGGGCGGATTTGGACGCCCAGCCGCCACCCGCTGAAAGTGGCTACAGCAAGCAGGCGCTCAAGGAGATGATTGAGCGCAAGCGGCAAAACGACTTTGTGCGCAAACGCGAGTTTGACCAGCTGCGCAAGCTGCGCAGCAAAGACCCCATCGCCTTGGCAGAAAGCGCAGGGCGCCCCTCGTTTTTCCAAACCAGCATTCCTTCCAACATCGGCGAGCGGGCTGTCACGCTCAAAAAGATCGACGAAATCGAAGCGCAAATGTCCAAGCAGTGGTGGAAAGGCAAGCAGGTCGATGCCGCCCCTGAGGTGCTCGACATTGCAGTCACTCCATCCATGCTGCCCGACACTCAGGGCGACTTTGCTGTCACTCAACCTGCTGGGGGTGGGCAGGACTACGAGCGCAGGGCCGCCGGTACCCAAGCTTCCAATGGTCAAGCCGCCAAGGCACCAGATCGCAGAAATGCCGGCCAAGGGCGGGCAACAGGTCCCAATGGTGGTGGATTTTCAACCTCCAAGCTCTTTGCCGTTGAACTCAGCGATGACAACGCCGACCCTGACTTGGAAGAAGCCGCCATCCGATTTGCCAACGGCGATGACGAAGGCGCTGAAACTGGCTTGCTAGAGGCCCTGCAAGCGGGCAATGGGCTCCAAGAGCAAGCCGAAATCTGGACTGCAGCGCTTTTTGACTTTTACCGCGCCACCGGACAGCAATCGAAATTTGACAAAATGGCGCTGGATTTTGCTGAGCAGTTTGGTCGATCTGCCCCGGCCTGGTTTTCAATGCCCGAGCAACAGCATGCAAAAACACCAACTACCGCTCGGGGCGCAATGCCCCAGTTGTCACCCGAAAAACCAAATTGGGACAGTCCTGCCCGCATCGACCTCACAGCCATAGGGGCGTTGCACTTGGCTTTGGCCAGCGCACCGCTGCCTTGGTATCTGAACTGGAGCGCCCTGAAGGAAATTGAACCCAATGCGCTGCACAGTCTGGGCCAGTTGTTTGCCAATTGGTGCACGCAGCGAGTGCGTTTGCGTTTTGATGGTGCCGAAAACCTCTCCAGAGTCCTGCAAGGCTATGCGCCAACAGGGAACAACAGTATCAACACGACTTGGTGGCGCTTGCGAATGGACCTGTTTCGCATCATGCGCAGGCAAGATGAGTTTGAGTTGTTGGCGCTGGACTTTTGCGTCACCTACGAAGTGTCCCCGCCCGCCTGGCAAGATGCAAACTGCGAGTATGTCACTGACAATCTGGATGAAGGCGATGTTGAGGAGTCGTCCAACAATGATGATTCGTTCAACCACCCAGATGCATCACAAGCCTTGACGGCGCCGATGGGGCTGGAAGACGCGCCTTTGTTTGTGGTTGAACTTGCCGGGGCTATCGCGGGTGACGCCGCTGAAGCCCTGTTGCGCCTGGAGGCAGGGCGTCACCAAGGCGCGGGCCGATTGGTAATCTCCTGCGCCAAACTAATTCGCGTTGATTTTTCGGCGGCTGGCAGTATTCTCAATTGGGTTGCGGCGCGTGAAGACGAAGGCTGTAACGTGCAGTTCAGGGAAGTTCACCGACTGGTGGCAGCGTTTTTCAATGTCATTGGTATCAATGAGCATGCGCGGGTCGTATTGCGATCCAATTAAACCAGTCCGCGCTTACCGACTCCAGTGACTGCCTCCAGGTAGCAATTTCACTTGACCAAGTCGCTGGTCGAGGCCACATTTTCTAAACACCCATCATGGAACAATTTCACGGAACCACCATCATCAGCGTGCGCCGAAAGTCACCGCACGGCGACACGGTGGCCATTGGGGGTGACGGACAGGTGACGCTGGGCAACATTGTGGTCAAAGGCACGGCCCGAAAAGTGCGAAAGCTTTACCACGGCAAAGTACTTGCGGGCTTTGCCGGCGCGACCGCCGATGCCTTCACCTTGTTCGAAAGATTCGAAGCGAAGTTAGAAAAGCATCAGGGACATTTGGTGCGAGCCGCGATAGAGCTGACCAAAGACTGGCGCACAGACCGAGTGCTTCGCAGGTTAGAGGCCATGTTGGCCGTCGCCGACCGTGAAGCATCTCTAATCATCACAGGTAATGGAGATGTGCTGGAACCCGAAAGGGGCATAGTCACTATTGGTTCAGGTGGCGCCTTTGCTCAGGCGGCGGCGACGGCGCTTTTGGAGCATACCGACATGTCGGCACAGATGATTGTCAAAAAATCACTTGAAATTGCGGGTGAGCTGTGCATCTATACCAATATGAACCACACCATTGAAACGCTTGACTAGCGCCTTGCCGCCAGCGGTTTTCGATATTTTCAGTCTGCCCAGTTTCCTTCCCCTTTCCAGACCAAAATCAATGACACCCCAGGAAATCGTTGCTGAACTCGACAAGCACATTGTTGGCCAAAATTCGGCCAAACGCGCGGTGGCCATCGCGCTGCGCAATCGCTGGCGCCGCCAGCAAGTCGAACCTGGCTTGCGAGCAGAAATTACGCCAAAAAATATTCTCATGATTGGCCCCACTGGGGTTGGGAAAACTGAAATTGCAAGACGATTGGCAAGGTTGGCCGACGCACCGTTTATCAAAGTCGAAGCGACCAAATTCACAGAGGTTGGCTACGTTGGCAAAGATGTGGATGCCATCATCAGGGACCTGGCTGACATAGCAGTCAAGCAAACGCGTGTGGCCGAGATGAAGAAGGTGCGCGAGCGTGCCGAGGATGCCGCAGAAGACAGAATATTGGATATTTTGGTTCCGAGGCCGCGTGGTGATGCGTCTGCATTTCCCAATGAAGAAACCCCCGAAAGCTCCGCACGCCAAACATTTCGAAAAAAATTGCGCGAAGGGCAGTTGGCCGACCGAGAAATTGAGATGGATGTGGCCCAAGCGGCGCAACAACTCGAAATTATGGGGCCTGCTGGTATGGAGGAAATGACCGAACAGCTGCGAGGCATGTTTGGCCAAATGGGTCAGCAAAAACGGCAAACCCGAAAGCTGAAAATCAGCGAAGCTCAGAAACTTGTCATCGAAGAAGAAGCGGCCAAGCTGGTCAACGAAGATGAGATTAAGACGCAAGCCCTCTTCATGCTTGAACAAAACGGCATCGTTTTTATTGACGAAATTGACAAAGTCACGTCACGAAGTGAAGGCAGTGGTGCAGAGGTATCGCGGCAAGGCGTGCAGCGCGATCTGCTGCCATTGGTTGAAGGAACCACGGTGTCCACCAAGTACGGCATGGTCAGAACAGACCACATTCTGTTTATCGCGTCAGGCGCATTTCACCTCAGCAAACCGAGTGATTTGATACCTGAACTGCAGGGGCGGTTTCCAATTCGGGTAGAGTTGAACTCGTTATCGGTGCAAGATTTTGAGGCAATTCTGACTCAAACACATGCCTCATTGGTCAAGCAGTACCAGTCCCTTTTGGCGACCGAGAACGTGGTGGTAGACTTTGCACCGGACGGTGTCACGCGATTGGCGCAAATTGCCTTCGATGTGAATGAGCGAACCGAGAATATTGGTGCGCGGCGGCTTTCGACAGTGATGGAGCGGTTGCTTGACGAAGTGAGTTTCAATGCAGCCAATTTGACTGGTCAGACGATTCTCATCGATGGTGCCTACGTTGACACCCGATTGGGGGAGTTGAGCCGAGATGAGGATCTGTCTCGTTACATTCTGTAGCTATCCTTTTTTTGGTGTGTTACCTAGTTTGAGTGTTACTTTCAAAATAAGCGGTAAGTGGTTAATTTAAAACAATAATTAACTGGTTTCAACCAAGCTTTCGTTTCTAACCCCTTGATTTCGCTGGAAAAATTTGTTGCGTGACCTGTCACGTGACAGTAGTTTGCTGATACAGTGCAAAAAAGTGCATTTAAGTGGTAGAAATTGCCATTGCATTTTGATTTTTCTGTGTTTTTAGCAAAAAAGGTCGCGTTACTGTGTTTCAAGGGGCTTCTTCACTGATTTTGGATGGAAAAGGCCGACTTTCTGTGCCGACCCGCCATCGTGACGTGCTTGTTGCCTCGGCGTCGGGGCAGCTTACAGTAACCAAGCATCCCCACGGCTGTCTGATGATTTTTCCGCGTCCTGAATGGGATAAGTTTCGTGAGCGGATTGCCTCTCTTCCCATGTCTGCGCAGTGGTGGAAAAGAATTTTCTTGGGCAATGCGATGGAGTTGGAATTGGATTCGACTGGTCGTGTGCTGATTTCACCTGAACTGCGAGAAGGGGCGGGCATAACCAAAGCTGCTGTATTGCTGGGGATGGGCAATCACTTTGAGCTGTGGGACAAAGCAACTTACGAGTCTCTTGAAGCCAAAGCGATGCAGGGCGACATGCCCGATGTCCTCAGAGAATTTTCCTTTTGAGACATTGCGGTGGATACATCTTTGAACCATATCACCGTCTTGTTGAACGAAGCGGTAGAGGCACTGTTTAGCTCGGCACTGGCAGCCGGAGGAGAGCGTGCGCAGGGCACTTTCGTTGATGCGACTTTTGGCCGAGGCGGACATTCCCAATTGATTCTTTCTCATTTGAAAGACTCTGAGCGGTTGATTGCTTTTGACAAAGACCCGCAGGCGGTAAAGGCAGCCCAATCTATCACCGATGGCCGCTTCAATATTCGGCACGAAGGATTCAATCAATTGGGAAGCTTGGGACGCGGCAGCGTGGCTGGGCTGTTGATGGACTTGGGCATCAGCTCGCCCCAAATTGACAGCCCTGAGAGGGGCTTTAGCTTCAGATTCGATGGCCCATTGGATATGCGTATGGACACAACCCGTGGACAAAGCGTTGCTCAATGGCTTGAAACAGCAGCGGTAGAGAAAATTGCGGAGGTGATTCGTGAATATGGTGAAGAACGGTTTGCTGGCCCCATTGCAAAGGCGATTGTTGCTCGCCGACAGGCACGGGGGCCTGTTTCAACCACCTCTGAATTGGCCCAGCTCGTGGCTGACACGGTCAAAACCCGCGAGTCGGGCCAGAACCCTGCAACGCGCACATTTCAGGCTTTTCGGATTTTCATCAACGCCGAGCTTGAAGAGCTGCAACAGGCGTTAGAGGCGAGTCTTGATGTGTTGCAGACCGCAGGTCGTTTGGTGGTGATTAGCTTTCACTCTCTTGAAGACAGGATGGTCAAACAGTTCATCGCCAAAAACTCTCGTGATGAGTATGATCGTCGCGCACCATTTGCTGCGCCCAAGGCGATGAAGCTGTTGATGTTGGGTCGCACAAAGCCTAGTGCCGCAGAAATAGGTATGAATCCACGGTCGCGTAGCGCCGTCATGCGTGTGGCCCAAAGGACCGCTGCATGATTCGCCTAAACCTTGTCTTGTTGGCGGCGGTGTTGGCGAGCGCACTCTATTTGGTGAACGTTCAATACGAGTCACGACGACTTTTTTCGGCAATCGACAAAGCGAACTCGGAGTCACGCAGATTGGTCTCTGAAAACAAGAGCCTTCAAGTCGAAAAACAGGCCAAGGCGACTCCAATGAGGGTCGAGCGACTGGCCAAAGACCAACTTCACATGCGCACTGCAACGCCGGCCATCACGCAAAGAGTCAGCCAGACAGCGGCGGCAGATAGGGATCAGCCGCAAGGTAAAGGTGAATACCCTGCATCGGCACAAAACGCTGTCGGGAGGCTGCAATGAGCCGCAGCATTGTTTACACGTCGAGCCCCTTGTTGGCCAGCCGCACGCCGGTTTGGCGTAGCAAGCTCATCGTGGCGGCGATTGGTTTGTCGTTTCTCGGGCTTGCCGCGCGGGCTACTTACATTCAGGTTTTGTCGAACGACTTTTACCAAAAGCAAGGCGAGGTACGTTTTGCAAGAACGCTCGAGTTGCCCGCCAACCGCGGGCGAATCATTGACCGCAACGGTTTGATACTCGCCTCAAGCGTGGCCGCATCAAGTGTTTGGGCGATTCCAGAAGATGTAGTCCTTACCAAATCTGAAGCACTTCAGCTGGCAAAGTTGTTGGACTTGAGTATCTCTGATCTCAACAAGAAACTGGCCGAAAACGACAAGACCTTTGTGTGGCTAAAGCGGCAGGTTGATGATTCCATTGGAAAGCAGATTGCTGCCATGGATTTGCGGGGCGTCCATCTCAGAAAAGACTATAAACGTCAATACCCGGAGGGCGAAGCTGCGGCGCACGTTGTTGGATTCACCAATGTTGAGGACATTGGCCAAGAGGGTATTGAATTGGCGTTCAATAAAGATCTGTCGGGGCGCGCAGGTTCTAGACGAGTCATCAAGGACAGGATGGGCCGTGCAGTAGAGGCCGTTGGTGAAACCATCCCCCCTGCTGATGGAAGGGACATTCAACTGAGCATCGATAGCAAAGTTCAGTTCTTCGCCTACCAGAAGTTGCGAGATGCGGTGATTAGCAACAAAGCCGCAGCCGGTAGCGTCGTGGTGCTGGATGCCACTACCGGGGAGGTTTTGGCGCTAGCCAACTACCCAAGCTACCTCCCAGATAAGCGCCGCAACCTGAAGGGTGACCAGTTGCGAAACAGGGCGTTGACAGATACTTTTGAACCAGGCTCGGTCATGAAGCCGTTCACAGTAGGCCTGGGCCTGGAGACAGGTCGATTCAAGCCAGACACACTGATCGATACCGGCAATGGCAAATTGAACATCACTGGTTCAACAATTTCAGATACTCACCCCAATGGGGTCTTGACCGTCGAGGGCGTGATTCAAAAATCAAGCAATATCGGAACCACCAAGATCGCAATGCAAACCCACCCGCGAGAAATGTGGGAATTGTTTTCGAAAGCCGGGTTTGGTCAAAAGCCACAAATTAGTTTTCCCGGTGCAGAGTCTGGTCGCCTGAGGCCATACAAAACTTGGCGTCCGATTGAGCAAGCGACCATGTCGTATGGTTACGGGCTTTCAGCCTCCCTGTTTCAGATGGCGCGTTCTTACACGGTGTTTTCGCACGACGGACAAATTATCCCGGCCACCATGCTAAAGACCAGCGTACCAGCCATCGGTACACCAGTGCTGTCGGAAAAAACAGCCTCTCAAGTGCGCAAAATGCTTCAAATGGCTACTGGACCAGGAGGAACAGGTCAAAAGGCTCAAACCATGGGCTACTCAGTCGGTGGAAAGTCGGGAACTGCCTACAAACAAATCGGCAAAGGCTACGGCAGCACAGGAAACCGCAAATACAGAGGTTGGTTTGTTGGCATGGCGCCGATTGACAAGCCCAGAATTATCGTTGCAGTCATGATTGATGAGCCAACTGCTGGTCAATATTATGGCGGTGTGGTCGCCGCCCCGGTGTTCAGTGAAGTCGTTCAACAAACACTTCGCATGATGGCGATTCAGCCTGATGTGGCGGTTAAACCGCAAATCGTTGCAGCGGTGGAAGAAAGCTTTTGATGATTGAACTGACGACACCCGACCAGGCAGCAAACTGGCTGAAGGCTCATGTCACGCGCGACTTGCAAACGGACAGCCGGAAAGTTCGCGTCGGCGATGGATTCATGGCTTGGGCAGGGGGCGGAATCGACGCTCGTGACTTTGTATTGAGCAGTATGCAAAGTGGTGCAAAGGCCTGCCTAGTGGAGCATGACGATGTAGCACGCTACCAATTTGATGGTGCTGCAATAGCATCTTATTTAGGGCTCAAAGCCGCTTCAGGACCGATCGCAGCAGCCTTTTTGGGTCACCCCTCAAAACAATTGCAAGTCGTCGCAATTACCGGCACTAACGGCAAAACCTCAACCTCATGGTGGCTCGCCCACGCACTGTCTGGTCATGGCTTCTCCAAATCAATTGGCTGTGGTGTTGTCGGAACGTTGGGCATTGGGTATCCGAGCCAGAGTGAACAGATTCCAATTGTCAGCGCCCAAATTGAGGCGCCGCGCCAGTTCGTGATGACTTCAAATGGATTAACTACACCCGATGCCGTGCAACTGCAAGGAGCATTTGGGGAATTCGTCAAACATGGCTTGTTGGCCTGTGCGGTCGAAGCGTCCTCGATCGGTATTGAGGAAAATCGACTCCTTGGTACTGAAATTCGAATTGCGGTTTTTACCAACTTCACACAAGATCATTTGGACTACCACAAGTCAATGCAAGCCTACTGGCTTGCCAAGACCTCGCTTTTTCTTTGGCCTAGTCTTGCTGTGGCCGTGATCAATATTGATGATCCCAAAGGCGTCGAGCTGGTCAATCTGCTAAGCGCGACAGGTAAGACTCGTCAAGTTGATGTGTGGACGCTTTCAAGTGTTGGCCCTGCCCGACTGCAGGCAATCGATATTTCATACACCGCTCTGGGCTTGAAATTTTGGGTTGTCGAGGGTAAGCATCGTTCCGCTTTAAGCACCCGGGCTATTGGTCTATATAACGTTGACAATTTGTTAGCCGTTGTAGGAGTCATGCGTGCAATGGGCCTTTCTTTAGATGAGTGTGTCGCTGCCTGTAGTTCGTTGGGTGCAGTGCCCGGGAGAATGGAGTGCTTGGGGGGCGTCAACCAACCTTTGGTGGCTGTCGACTACGCTCACACACCTGACGCGCTGCAAAAATCCTTAGAGGCTCTTCGTCCACTTGCCAAGCAGCGTGGGGGCCAGCTTTGGTGCGTCTTTGGGTGCGGCGGTAACCGAGACAAGACAAAGCGGCCTGTTATGGGGCGCATTGCTCACCAAGGGGCTGACAAATTGGTTGTCACGAACGATAACCCCCGTAGGGAAAATGCGCTGGAAATTGTTGAACAAATATTGGCAGGGTTTGATCGGTCTGAATCGACCACAATTCAACTTGATCGTGGGCTGGCAATTGAATATGCCATCGGTGGTGCTGAAGCGAACGACGTGGTACTACTCGCTGGGAAAGGCCATGAAGATTACCAGGAAATCGAGGGAATAAAGATTCCATTTTCGGATCGCCAGCAAGTAGCTTTGGCATTGAATTCATGGTCAATCGCCAATTCGTCAGTTAGGAGCGCGGCGTGGCTTCAATGATGAGTTTGGGCCAAGCCGCGAAGTGGATCTCACACTCTGAAAAAATGGGAAACGACGATGTTTCATTTTCCAGAGTTCACACAGACTCTCGAACTATTTTGGACGAAGATTTATTTGTTGCTTTGACAGGTGAGAAGTTCAATGGTGACGACTTTTTAGTCCTTGCGCACGAACAGGGCGCAGCAGCAGTTGTGTGCAGTTCCAGCTCCAAATTGCAGCAATCAGGAATTCCTGGACTCGTTGTAACCGACACCCGCATAGCGTTGGGGGAACTCGCTACTGGTTGGAGGTCCCAATTTAATCTTCCAATGATCGCGGTGGCGGGAAGCAATGGCAAAACGACCGTGACTCAAATGATTGCTTCCATTTTGCGTGAAGACAAGCCGCAATCAACTTTGTCAACTCAGGGGAATTTGAACAATGAAATTGGAGTGCCTTTGACGCTCCTTCGGCTGAACTCAACGCATCAGGTCGCCGTGGTTGAGGTGGGCATGAACCACCCGGGTGAAATCGCGATGCTGGCGGCTATGGTTAGACCAACTGTCGCGTTGGTGAACAATGCTCAGCGTGAACATTTGGAGTTCATGGGAACGGTTGATGCAGTTGCTCGCGAAAATGCAGCCGTCATTAGCGCTCTACCGGCTGGCGGGGTAGCAGTCTTCCCGATTTCAGATGACTTTGCCGGGTTTTGGAAGGAAATTGCGGGTCACCGAACCACTTTGACATTTGGCATTGGCAGTTGTGAAAAATCAAATCCTGTCGGTCAAATTGGCGACTGCGCCAGCACTGACATTTTGTGTACTCAATCAGAATGGTTTGAAAATGCTTGGCACATCACTGCTCAAACACCCGCTGGGCAGCTCCAATTCAAATTGAAGGTTCCAGGGCGGCACAATGTTCAAAACGCGATGGCTGCTTCAGCCTGTGCACTCGCCGTGGGAACTTCATTGGCTGCAGTACGGCGTGGCTTGGAAAGTTTCGAGCCGGTGGAGGGCCGATCTCGTTCTAGTTTAGGCTTTGCAGCAGGGCACAAATACACCCTCATTGACGATACCTACAACGCAAACCCCGACTCCGTACGCGCGGCAATTGATGTGCTGGCAGGTTTACCCGGCCCCAGGCTTTTGATACTAGGTGACATGGGGGAGGTTGGAGCTAGGGGCCCGGAGTTTCATGCCGAGGTTGGCGAATACGCGAAATCACTGGGGATTGAAGGCTTATTCACGCTGGGCAGTTTAGCGACGCACGCGAGCGCAGGTTTTCGAAATGGAAATCATTTCAATGATCTGCATCAGCTTGTGGAAGCTTTGCCCGCATCATTGTCTGTTTGCGAAAGCATTTTAGTGAAGGGTTCTAGGTTTATGAAGATGGAGCGGGTGATTGAAGCGATCACCCGCTTGTCTGAGGTAACAAGTTCATCACAGGAGCTCAAATGCTCTTAAGCCTCGCACAGTGGCTCCAGACTCAATCGCCTGAGTTCGGTTTTTTTCGGGTGTTTCAGTACCTGACGTTTAGAGCGGTGATGGCTGCTTTAACGGCGTTGATCATGGGGTTGGTCGCGGGACCTATGGTCATTCGTCAGCTGACTCGTCTGAAAATTGGACAGCCTATTCGCGGTTACGGCTTAGAGACCCACATGAGCAAAAGCGGAACACCCACCATGGGCGGTGTGCTGATCTTGTTATGCATTTCAGTGTCGACCTTGCTTTGGTTTGATCTCACCAACCGCTTTGTCTGGATAGTTTTGATGGTAACGCTTGGATTTGGCGCGATTGGTTGGGTGGATGATTGGCGCAAAGTTGTGAATAAAGATCCAGAAGGCATGCGGTCGCGAGAAAAATATTTCTGGCAGTCAGTTGTCGGATTGGTCGCCGCACTGTACCTTGTTTTCAGTATTTCAGAGAACTCAAATCTGAGAGTTTTGGAGCTCTTTGTGAAGTGGGTTCAATCGGGTTTTGACATGAATTTGCCACCGAAGGCGGGTCTCTTGGTCCCGTTCTTTAAAGAAGTTAGTTATCCGTTGGGTGTGCTCGGTTTTGTATTACTTACTTATCTCGTCATTGTCGGTTCAAGTAATGCCGTCAATTTAACGGATGGTTTGGACGGACTGGCGATCATGCCCGTCGTGATGGTGGGATCGGCGCTTGGCGTTTTCGCTTACGTCACAGGCAGTTCAGTTTTTTCGAAATATCTTTTTCTACCACACATTCCAGGTTCAGGTGAGGTGCTGATTTTTTGCTCTGCGATGGCCGGAGCAGGTTTGGCATTTCTTTGGTTTAACACCTATCCAGCGCAGGTATTCATGGGTGACGTTGGGGCGCTGGCATTAGGCGGGGCTCTGGGAACGATCGCCGTCATTGTTCGTCAAGAAATCGTGTTGGCCATTATGGGCGGAATTTTTGTAGTTGAAGCGCTTTCCGTCATGCTTCAGGTCAGTTGGTTTAAATACACAAAGCGAAAATTCGGCGAAGGTCGGCGCATTTTCAAAATGGCTCCGTTGCACCATCATTTCGAAAAAAGTGGTTGGAAAGAAACGCAGGTTGTTGTGCGTTTCTGGATCATCACCATGCTTCTATGCCTAGTCGGTTTATCGACATTGAAGTTGAGATAGGCCATGAAGGATTTGCATGGAAAAAACGTATTGGTTTTGGGCCTTGGGGCTTCGGGATTAGCCATGGCCCGTTGGTGCGCCCGGTCGGGGGCAGTTGTGACGGTAGCCGATACCCGAATGGTTCCCCCGCAACTTGAAACTTTGAAACGGGAGTTCCCTGTCGCCGAATTCGTGGGAGGTGAATTCGCCGGGACACTGTTTGACGGCAAGCCTGTTGACATCCTATTGAAGAGCCCGGGCATCCCACCAGACACAATCAAACCGCTACTCGCAAACAACGCTGGCGGATCCTACACAACTCGGTCCGAATTGGATTTGTTTTCACGAGCACTAACTGATCTCAAGGAGTCAGTGGGTTATTCGCCCGCAGTATTGGCAATCACTGGTACAAATGGAAAGACCACCGTGACGGCTTTGACCGGGCAACTGATCGCACGAGCCGGGAAATCTGTTGCGATTGCTGGAAATATCGGCCCCACGTTATTGGACACTTTGACTTTAGCCATTGACAACAAGGCTTTGCCACAAGTTTGGGTCATTGAATTGTCCAGTTTTCAGCTCGACGGTGTGGAAGATTTTGAGGCGACAGCGGCCACCGTGTTGAATATCTCTCAAGATCATCTGGATTGGCATGGTTCGATGGAAGCCTACACAAGGGCCAAGGCGAGAGTATTCGGTCGCTACGCCAAAATGATTCTCAACAGGGAGGATTGCGCGGTGATGGAGATGGCTCCTCAACTTCAACCCTCAGGTCGAGTCAAGGGCGGTTCCCGTCCGCTTTTTGAAACCTTTGGCACAAATATGCCGACGCGTGCAGGTGACTTTGGAGTAGAAGTTGTCGATGGTGTTTCATGGTTGGTCAGAATGACGCTGAGTGATGGTGCCCGCCGAAAGCGAACCGAAGAGGCCGAGGAAATATTCACGCAACGACTTTTACCGACGGATTCACTTCAAATTCACGGAAAGCACAACGCTTCAAACGCGCTAGCCGCTTTATCGCTAGCCTTGGCTGCAGGATGCAGTATTGCGCCTTTGCTCTATGGATTGCGCGAGTACCGTGGTGAGCCTCACCGAGTGGAGTTGATTAGGGTCGTTGGTGGCGTCGAGTTCATTGACGACAGCAAAGGAACTAATGTTGGGGCTACTGTTGCCGCAATCAACGGACTCGGTGGGAATCGCAAGTTAGTCGTCATTCTTGGAGGTGAGGGTAAAGGCCAGGATTTTTCACCCCTTGCTGTTCCGGTTGCATCCCATGTCAGAGCTGTAATTTTGATAGGTCGCGATGGACATTTGATTGCCGATGTGCTTCGCGAAACTGGGGTTCAGCTTTTAGAAGCTTCAAGCATGAAAGATGCTGTAACGGTTGCGGCCTTACAAGCGGTAAATGGCGACGCCGTTTTGTTGTCGCCAGCCTGTGCTAGCTTTGACATGTTTGATAATTACGAACACAGAGCTGCAAGTTTTCGAAAGGCTGTTGCATCACTTTCTGAGTCCTTACAAGCGCTTATCAAGGAAAGCGCATGATTGTGCTCACACACAAAGGGGCAGGCCTTTCTGCCGTACCAAGTCGCGCAATTGGATTTGACCAGGCTCTGATTTGGGTGTCGGTGGCACTGCTTGCGTGGGGTTTGGTTATGGTCTATTCAGCCTCCATCGCGATGCCGGAAAATCCAAAATTTTCGCGGTACACCCATACCCATTTTTTAGTGCGTCACGTAGTCTCTTTGGTGGTGGCGGTTGTTGCAGCGCTAATCGCTTTTCAATTGCCGCTTGCAACATGGGAAAAAGCTGCTCCTTGGCTGTTTGTGGTCGCATTGCTGTTGCTTGTCGTGGTTTTGGTTCCGCACGTTGGCAAAGGAGTGAACGGCGCGAAGCGTTGGATTCCGCTAGGTATCACCGGCTTTCAACCCTCTGAGTTGGCTAAATTTGCTGTCCTCCTTTACGCAGCGGATTACATGGTTCGCAAAATGGAGGTGAAGGAGCGATTTTTTAGAGCCGTGATGCCGATGGGTGCAGCTGTCGCGGTTGTGGGGCTCTTGTTATTGGCTGAGCCGGACATGGGTGCCTTCATGGTCATTGCTGTCATTGCAATGGGCATCTTGTTCTTGGGTGGTGTCAATGCGCGGATGTTTTTCCTGATTGTGGCGGTTCTGGTCGTTGCGTTTTCGCTGATGATTGCATTCAGTGACTTTCGTCGCGAGCGGATTTTTGCCTATTTGAATCCATGGGCAGAGGAGCATGCGCTTGGCAAAGGATACCAACTCACTCACTCATTGATCGCAATTGGCCGTGGTGAGGTCTTCGGGGTTGGACTTGGCGGAAGCGTCGAGAAACTGCATTGGTTACCAGAGGCGCACACAGACTTTTTACTGGCGGTTATAGGTGAGGAGTTTGGCTTGCTTGGCGTCGTTGTTGTCATTGGACTCTTTTTCTGGATGACCAGACGCATGATGCACATTGGACGACAGGCAATCTCGCTCGATCGTGTCTTTGCAGGATTGGTCGCCCAAGGTGTTGGTATCTGGATGGGGTTCCAAGCCTTCATCAACATGGGTGTGAACTTGGGTGCTTTGCCCACGAAAGGACTGACTCTGCCTTTAATGAGTTATGGGGGATCAGCGATTCTGGTCAATCTGGTAGCCATTGCCGTGGTACTCCGTGTAGATTTTGAGAACCACCAGTTGATGCATGGAGGCGGCCGATGAACACGATTGTTCAAAAAACGGTTTTGATCATGGCAGGTGGCACTGGCGGGCATATTTTTCCTGGCTTAGCTGTTGCAATTGCGATGCGCAATGCGGGCTGGCGTGTGCATTGGCTTGGAGGGCGTGGATCTCAGAAAAGTCCCAGTTTGGAGAGTCAAATTGTTCCGGCATCGGATTTCAGCATCGACATGATAGAGTTTTCTGGTGTCCGCGGAAACGGATATCTGGCTCTATTGGCGTTACCACTGCGCCTAGTGCTGGCCTGTTGGCAAAGTACCCGCATATTGCGGCAAGTGAAACCGGATGTTGTGTTGGGATTTGGAGGCTATATCACCTTACCAGCCGGCTTGATGAGCATATTAATGGGAACGCCGGTTGTGATTCACGAGCAAAATTCAGTAGCTGGCATGGCGAACAAGGTGCTTGCGCGGTTTGCGAAAAAAGTCTTCACCGCCTTTCCAGCGCCTTTCTCAGAATCGGTGAAGCAAGCTAGGTGGATCGGCAACCCATTGCGCGCTGAGTTTGTCGACCTTGATGCACCAGAGGTTCGATACCGGGCTCGCCAAGGGCCACTGAAATTGTTGGTTTTGGGAGGAAGTCTTGGCGCCAAAACGCTCAACGAAATAGTTCCCCAAGCCTTGGCAATGTTGCCGCCTCAAAATAGGCCGTCAGTATCCCACCAAAGTGGACACAAACACATTGAGCAGTTGCGAAATTTCTACAACGCCTCGGGCATTTCGGCAAATCTGACGCCATTCATAAAAGACACTGCGCAAGCCTATGCTGAGGCAGACTTGGTCATTTGCCGATCAGGCGCGAGCACAGTCACGGAGGTTGCGGCGGTAGGTGTAGCTGCTGTATTCGTGCCCTTTCCTTCCGCGGTTGATGACCACCAAACGACCAATGCCAAGTTTCTAGCGGATCAAGGGGGCGGTTGGCTAGTCAAACAGCAGGACTTGACGGTAGATCGGCTCGCCCGGATGCTGCAAAAAGCTGATCGTTCAACACTGATGACGAGTGCGGTGGCCGCTAGGAAAATGGCAAAGTTCGGTGCGGTAGAGCGAATGCTTGCCTCTTGCGATTCCATCGCCAGTGTACGAGGTAAATTGTGAAGCACGCCGTAAAGCATATCCATTTTGTTGGCATTGCCGGTTCGGGTATGTCTGCAATAGCCGAGGTTTTGCACACTTTAGGTTATTCAATCAGTGGATCAGACCTTCATGACAGTCCCACACTGCAGCGCCTTTCAGATTTGGGCATTGAAACCTTTGTGGGTCATGCAGCTAGTAACGTCAACGGTGCTGACGCAGTCGTGACCTCCTCAGCAATCAACAATAGCAATACTGAAGTCGTTGCAGCCCGAGAAAATCGGATCACGATTGTGCCTAGAGCCCAAATGCTGGCTGAATTGATGCGTTTGAAAAGCGGCATTGCGGTTGCAGGGACGCACGGAAAGACCACCACCACCAGCCTTGTTTCAAGCGTTCTGATTAAGGCCGGCCTGGACCCTACTTTTGTAATTGGTGGACGCCTAACCAGCGCCGGTACAAATGCCAAGTTAGGGAAGGGGGACTACATTGTCGTGGAGGCAGACGAGTCGGATGCATCATTTCTTTACCTGCTTCCTGTAATGGCTGTTGTGACGAATATTGATGCTGATCATATGGAAACTTATGGCCACGATTTTGAACGTTTGAAACGCGCGTTCGTGGATTTTTTGCATCGAATGCCGTTCTACGGCACAGCTATTTTGTGCACTGATGATGCAGCTGTCCGTGACATTCTCGGTCAGGTCACCTGTCCAATCACAAGCTACGGTTTTGAAGAAGGTGCGCAGGTACGAGCGGTTGATGTTCGCGCGGTGGGCCACCAAATGCATTTCACCGTTGAAAGACGAAATGGTGTGAAGCTGCAGGATCTTCCAGTTGTACTAAATTTGCCAGGTCGCCACAACGTGTTGAATTCCTTGGCAGCCATTGCAGTGGCTGCCGAACTCAATATTCCTGATGATTCTTTAGTGGCTGCGCTGGCTGAATTTCAGGGCGTTGGGCGGCGCTTTCAAAGCTACGGAAATCTGACCGCACGCTCCGGTGGAGAGTTTCATGTGATAGATGACTATGGCCATCATCCTGTGGAATTGGCGGCAACGCTGTTGGCCGCTCGTGGAGCCTTTCCAAATCGTCGATTGGTTTTGGCATTTCAGCCCCATCGGTATACCCGCACCCGCGATTGCTTTGAGGAGTTTGTCAGAGTGATTGGTGGTGCAGATCTGGTGAT
>JANPCR010000057.1:0-10348 GCA_031431035.1 Rhodoferax sp. | reverse complement strand
AATCAGCGCATCCAGCGCAAAAAACTTGTCGTCGTAAGTGCCAGGCTCAAAAATGAAAGAGGCGGTGTACATGGTGTTGCAGTCAAGTCGCCGTGGGGCGTTCAATTAGAAACAGTCTTAAGGCCGGTGCACCCAGAACGGTATGAAACACAAAAGCCAAAAGGGTCAGCGTCACTAGCATGGTGAGCACCGCGCCGCAAAAAAAGTAAAAACGTGGCCAGGATGATCATTCGCGGTGCGCGCGAATGGCCGCTGCCAAGGCGGCAATACCGGTGTTGATTTGATCCACCGTCGCCGTCACGAACGACAAGCGCAGCGTGCGCGGGTCGGCGCTATCGGCATAAAACGCGGCACCCGGCACGAAGGCAACGCCTGCGTCAACCGCTTTGGGCAACAAGGCGACCGCGCTCATGCCTTCGGGCAAACGTGCCCACAAAAACATGCCGCCCACGGGTTTGTTCCAGGTGATGTCCAGGCCCGCCATCTCCTTGGCAAGTGCCGCCAGCATGGCATCTCGCTGCGATTTGTACAGGGCACGGATGGTGGGGACATGGCGATCCAGAAAGCCGCCTTGCATGACTTGCGCAATCATGCGCTGGTTGAAGCCGGGGCTGTGCAAATCTGCCGCCTGCTTGGCTTGCAGCAGTTTGGGCATCAACGCAGGCGGCGCAACCATGAAGCCCAGGCGCAATCCGGGTGCTAGCACCTTGGAAAACGACCCCAAGTAAACGCAGCCGTCGGGGTTGCGGGCCGTAAGGGGCAAGGGCGGCGGTGCGTCAAACCATAAGTCACCATAGGGGTTGTCCTCAATCAGCGGCAGACCCAATTCGGCAGCCCGCGCAGACAAAGCGGCGCGGCGCGCCTCGCTCATAGTGCGACCCGTCGGATTTTGGAAATTGGGCAGCACGTAGAGAAACCGAGCATCCTTGGCCTTAGTACTCAAGTCGTCGATGACAACGCCTTCGTCATCACTGGCAACGCTCACCACCTCGGGCTCCATGGGCGTGAAGGCTTGCAACGCACCCAGGTAAGTCGGGGTTTCCACCAGAATTCGGCTGCCTGCGTCAATCAGCACTTTGGCGATCAAGTCTAGGCCCTGTTGTGACCCGGTGGTGATCAGCACTTGCGCGGCATCCACTTTCCAGGACAAACCGGCAGCCACCATCTCGCGCAAAGGCGCATAGCCTTCGCTGGCGGCATACTGAAGGGCGGCGTGGCCGTAGGCTTCGCCCTTGCCGCGCAAAACCTCTTCGCAGGCTTTGGCAAATTCTGCAATCGGAAATGTTTTGGGCGACGGCAAACCGCCCGCAAAACTGATGATGCCCGGCTTCTCAGTCACCTTCAGAATCTCGCGAATCACCGAGGGGTTCATTTTTTCGGCGCGGCGTGCCAAAGTCCAGGGGCTGGTGCGGGGCAGGTCATTGGGTTTCATGGTTTTCTCCGAAGGTTGAGGCGATTGTTTAAATGATAGGCGGGGCGCCGCCAAGCTGCGAATAATTTCTTCAAGTGGCTGAAGCGGCTGGTGCACTCACGACCGGCATTTTCTTGCCAATAAATACCACCGCGATGACCGCAAGGCCAAAGCCCAAAGTCAAGGCATCGAGTGTCTCACCCAGTAAGGGTACGGCAAACAGCATGCTGATAAATGGCTGCACCAGCTGCACCTGGCTTACCCGCACAGTGCCACCCAGTGCCAGCCCCCGATACCAGGCAAAAAAGCCCAGCCACATTGAAAAGACCGCCACGTAAGCAAATGCCCACCATGCCAAGGGCTTGACGTTACCCTGCGGCAGGTCCAACCAGGCCAAAGGTGTGGTCAAAGGCAAAGACATCACCAGCGCCCAGCAAATGACATGCTCTGCCCGCATGGTTTGCGACAGCTTGGCGCCATAACCGTAGCCCACCGCCGCGCAGGCCATGGCCAAAAGCAGCAAAGCGTCGGCGGGTGAAATTGCCAATCCGTTGGCCGGTGCAGTCCCAGAAGCTCCAGACTTGATGACGGCAAAGCCAACCACCAAGGCAGTGCCTGCAATTGCGCAAATCCAAAAACCATTGGACGGGCGTTGCCGGGCAAGCCACGCGCCCACTGCAGCCGTAGCCAAGGGCAGCACGCCGACGATCACGCTGGCGTGAACGGCTTCAACATGGCGCATGGCAATTGATGTGCAGAGCGGAAACCCAAACACCACGCCAGCGGCGACCAGTGCCAATTGCCGCCATTGCTTCGGCGTTGGCAGGGGCGCTTTGGATGCGATCAAAAACAAGGCCGACAAGCCACCCGCCACCACAGCACGGCCCATAGCAATGAAGATGCCCGACATTTGGGGCGCGTCTGGCGTGCCGACGGCCAAACGCGTCATGGGCAAAGTCAGGGCAAAAATGACAACGCCCAGCAAACCCAACCACATGCCGCGCTGGTGGTCGGTGGTGAGTTTTTGGCCTGGAGCGACTTTGCTTGCGGCGGTATTGTTGGGGGTGGCGGGGGTGGTCGTCATAGCGTGCCCATCCACACTGCGGTTGCAACCAACAGGCCCGCCATGGCGCGGTTGAACCACGCCAACCGAGCGCCCTGCACCAGCCAATCGCGCAACATGGAACCGATGGCTGCGTAAGTTAAATTGCTGACCAAGCCAAACACCAGCATCAAGGGCAGTGTGATAGCAAAGCGCGCCAACGCATCAGGCCGTCCAGCGAGCCAACCCGCCACGATGGTCAGTGCCAGCATCCAGGCCTTGATGTTCAGAAACTGAAGCATCACGCCTCGGCTAAAAGTGACATTCAAGCGAGATGAATCAGCCTGCGTGAGACTGCCAGAGGTGGCCAATTTGTAGGCCAACCAAAGCAGGTAAAGCGTGCCCAGCACCTGAATGACCAAGCGCAAACCCGGCACAGCCACGACCATGGCCCCGAGGCCCGCCGCGCATATGCTGAACAGCAGCCCCCAGCCGACAGGCACTGCCAACACAAAGGTCAACGCCCGTTTGAAACCGAAGTTCGCGGCCAGCGCGGTGGACAGCGTGGTATTGGGGCCAGGCGTGAAGCTGGCAGCGGTGGTGAGCAGCAGCAAGGCGGTGAATTCAGCGGTGTTCATTCAAGGCGCGGTCGTTATCCAGTTGGGTAGGGCAGGCGGGCAAGTCGAATCGACATCTTGGGTCACAAGTCATTGGCGTTTGCATCTTGCCAACGCAGGGTTTTGACTTTATAGTTCTTGTCAGCACAGTACCAGTACAGTTTTGCATTCAAATGGCAAACGTGTACTGCCTTGTTAGTCAGTACAGTGCTGATCTTTTTTAGCCACGGATGGACATTATGTTGATGAAATCGGCCTCGCAGTCCTTGTCCGAGCAACTTTGTGGGCGCTTTGCAGAGCGAATTCGCACGCGACTGTTGGCACCTGGGGCCAAGTTGCCATCGGTGCGCCAATGCGCTGAACAGCAGGGGGTAAGCCCGTCCACCGTGGTTGCCGCCTATGACCAGTTGCTGGCACAGGGTTTGGTTGAAGCGCAAAGGGGCCGAGGGTTTTTTGTACGGCGCCCAACCCGCGTGCCTAGCGAAACGGCCCAAAACAGCATGGCAGTGGATTCGTTGGCGTCCAGGTCAGTTTTTGAAGCCCACCATGTGCCCGTTAACGCCACAGCATTGATTCGCGGCATGTTTCACAGCCCGCACGACAAACCGCAACCCGGGATGGGAATTTTCCCACCCGATTGGCTTGAAACCAGTTTCATGGCAACCGCAGTGCGCAAGGTCACCACCAGCAGTGCTTTGCAATCGGTGTCGCTGCAATATGGCGAACCGGCGGGTGACATGGGTCTTCGACAGTCCCTCTCCAACAAGTTGGCGTCCATCAACATTCACGCTGCGCCTCAGCAAATTGTCACAACCTTAGGTGCGACCCATGCGCTCGATATTGTGAGCCGAACCTTGCTCAAGGCGGGGGATTTTGTTATGGTGGAAGAACCAGGTTGGGCGATTGAGTTTGCCCGCCTTGCCGCGCTGGGCATGCGCATACTGCCCGTGCCACGTGGACCCGATGGCCCCGACCTGGCGGTGATGGCACGCTATTGCGAACTGCATGCCCCCAAGCTGTTTGTCAGTGTCAGTGTGTTCCACAATCCAACGGGCTATTGCCTTCCTCCGGGCAGTGCACACCGGGTTTTGCAACTGGCCAATGCGCACAATTTCCACATTGTTGAAGACGACACCTACAGCCATTTGGCACCTGACCACGCCACCCGACTGTGCGCGTTGGATGGCTTGCAACGCAGCATTTACGTCAGTGGGTTTGCCAAGATTTTGGTGCCAGGCTGGCGGGTGGGTTACCTTGCGGCGCCTGCCAACTTAATCGAGCAGTTGCTGGACACCAAACTGCTGGCGACCCTGACCACACCCGCATTGCTAGAGAAAGCATTGGCCTGGTGCATTGACCAAGGCCAATTGCGCCGCCATGCTGAACGCATACGCACCCGACTGGATGCCGCGCGCATTCGCAGTGTGAAGCTGGCCCTGGTCCAGGGTTGCACCTTTGCCGCACCGCCCGCCGGACTTTTTGGTTGGGTTGACACGGGCGTAGACACCGACGCTTTGGCGCAGCGCATGCTGGACGTTGGGTATCTGCTGGCACCTGGTGCACTATTTCATGCCCAACGCCAACCCAGCAACTTGATGCGCATCAATTTTGCGAGCACGCAAGACGCCCAGTTCTGGAAGGCCTATGGGCAATGCGTGGCGGGCATGAAAAACACCCCTCAGCGCTAGCAGCGTTTCGATTCCGGCGCGATTCAGCTTGACAGTTGTTGCTCTGGAAGTTGACCGAAGGCTTAAACCTTAGAAAAGTCTGGCTTTCGCTTTTCCATGAACGCCGTGAAAGCCTCGCGTGCCGCAGGCTCACGCAGCAAACGGGCAAAACTGGCATTTTCTTCAGTGATTTGCTGATCGACCTGCGCAGCCTGCCCCTTTTTCATCAAGCGCTTGGTTTCAATCAATGCGCCAATCGGTTTGGCGGCCAGCTTGCGCGCTTGAGCCTGCGCCACACCATTGGCTTCAAGGGGTGGCACGATGCGGTTCACCAAGCCGACCTCTAGCGCTGCTTCTGCCATGAAAGGCTCGCCCAGTAGCAGCGCCTCTGCTGCGCGGTGGTAGCCCATCATTTGGGGCACCAACAGGCTGGAGGCCGCCTCAGGGCACAAGCCTAAATTGACAAAAGGCATTGAGAACGCAGCGTTGTCGCCCGCGTAAACCAAATCGCAGTGGAAAAGCATGGTCGTGGCAACCCCCACAGCGGGTCCACAAACGGCGGCGATTAGCGGTTTTGGAAACGTACTGATGGCACGCAAAAATCGAATGACGGCTGATTCATCAGTGGACGGCGCCTGGTTCAAAAAATCGCTGATGTCATTGCCCGCGCTGAACACGCTGACATGACCCTGAAAAGTGAGCACCCGAACCTGGGGATCTGCTGCCGCATGACCCAAGGCGTCGGCCATCGCACCGTACATTGCTTGCGTGATTGAATTCTTTTTTTCTGGTCGATTCAAAGTGACGGTGGTGACACCTGTTTCGGTGTGGATCAAAATGTCGGTCATTGGCATTGGCTAGTTTGGGAAATGGCTAGATTGGGAAATGAGGCAGCCAGGCATCAGCGGGCCAAGGCTTCATAAACAAAATCAAGGCGATCCTGACCCCAAAACATTTCGTCACCAACAAAAAAGGTTGGCGCACCAAAAATGCCTCGGTCTACAGCAGATTGCGTCGCGGCTTTGAGTTGTTCTTTAACCGCTGGGTCATTGGCCAGCGCCATCAACGCAGCGGGGTCCAGGCCAGCAGTGGCCAGCATTGTGCCAACCGTGGTGGGGTCGTTCAGGTTCAGCTTGTCAACCCAGATGGCTTTGAACACAGCGTCGCGAAAGGCTCCTAGCTGCGCTGAATTTTGATGGACTAAACCCACGTCAGCCCGCATCAAGGTCAGCGTGTTGATCGGGAAATGCGGGTTCATGTTCAATGGCACGCCGTAGCGTTTGGCGTAGCGTGCCATGTCGGTAAACAGGTAGCTGCCTTTGAGGGGCACGCTGATGGGAGGTCGATTGCCGGTGGCCTGGAAGACGCCGCCCAAAAGCATGGGCTTCATGTTGACCTGCGCGCCCGTGTCCAAGGCCAGCTTGGGCAATTGGGTATAGGCCAGGTAAGCTGCGGGGCTGCCGAAATCGAAATAAAAATCAACGGTTTTGGTCATAGGACTCCTGGTGCTTCAAACACGCAATCGAGCATGCGGTCAAAACTTTACCATGCAGGGGCGTAATTTCGTCTCGCACGCCTAGGGCTCAGGCTTTGAAGTAAACAATTTGGTGGGTGGTGACCAGCAGTTTGCCAGCCTCGCTCCAGACTTGCGCAGTCTGGTCAAAAAACCCGTCACTGAAGGCCTGCCCCTGGGCTTGGCCTAACAAGTAGCCTGTGCCCACCTCGCGCAAAGCCGCTTGATCTGTGTGAAAGTAAACCGTCATGGATAGCGTGCCCACGGGTGTGGGGCTCGCGCGCCTGCGGATGATCCGAGGAAAAAAGATGTCTGACAGAGCCGTCAATGAAGCAAAGTCCAGTGCGCGGGGTGGCGCGTCGCGCATCCATAGTTGCGACAGACTATCGCCCAAGTCGCGCCCGTCCAATGCCACCGGAATCCCGCCACTCACAAAGCGCTGCTCATAGCGATTGAGCCATTCCATGCGCACCTTGCCTTGAGTTGGGGCGGTGTCGGCAGGCGCGGTCACAGTCGGCATTGCGCATTCAACCAAATTGAAGGCACTCCGTCGCACCGCCGTGACGACCGTGGCAGTCAGCACTGTTTGATCTGCTTGAACGACTTCCAGCAACCAGTGTTGGGTTGATCGATTGGTGCGAACAGCGCGGGCTTGCACGCAGAATGCGCCGTCTGCCAATGCCGCACAAAAATTGATCGTCAATGAAATCGGGTCGCCCAGGCGGTCAGGGTGCAGCAGAACGGCATGGAGTGCCTGTGCCGCCATGACGCCACCAAATGGTCCGACCATGTTGGCGTAGGCCGGGCTGGTGTGTCCCAGCCAATGGCCATCTGGCTGTTTAGCCAGCGCTATGGTGTCGTCAAATGGGTGCATCGACATGGAGCGGGCTTAGGTTGATGGCTCAAACCCGTTCAAATATACCGGCAGCTCCTTGGCCCATGCCAACGCACATGGTCACCATTCCGTATTTCAAATTTTTGCGGCGCAGCGCATGCACCACCGTTGCAGACCGAATGGCTCCGGTGGCACCCAGCGGATGGCCCAAGGCGATAGCGCCTCCCATCGGGTTGACTTTGGTGACGTCCAGGCCCAAGGTGGTGATCACCGCCAAAGACTGGGCGGCAAAAGCCTCGTTCAACTCAAACCAATCGATGTCTTGCAACTTCAAATTGGCGTTTCGCAGTGCCGCTGGAATCGCCTCGATTGGGCCGATGCCCATGATGTGTGGCGGCACGCCCCGGCTGGCAAAACTGACAAATTTGGCAAGCGGAGTCAGGCCATACTGCTTGACTGCTTTTTCACTGGCCAGAATCAAAGCGCCAGCGCCGTCTGAAGTTTGCGAGCTGTTGCCCGCTGTGACCGAACCGCGCGCCGCAAACACGGCTTTGAGCTTGGACAAGCCTTCAAACGTCGTGTCAGGCCGTGCGCCTTCGTCCAGGCTCACAGTACGCGTGGCCGTGGTGACTTCGCCCGTGTCCAGGTTGGGTGATCGGTCAGTCACTTCGACCGGAGTCATTTCGCTGGCGAAATCGCCCGCTTTCATGGCGGCCACAGAGCGGCGATGGGATTCGACCGCGAATTCGTCCTGCGCCTGGCGAGAGACCTTCCACTGGTTGGCGACTTTTTCAGCGGTCAAGCCCATGCCATAGGCAATGCCAATGTTGTCGTCGTTCAGAAACATGGAAGGTGACAGCGACGGCGCGTTGCCCATCATCGGCACCATGCTCATACTTTCAACACCCGCAGCAATCATGACGTCGGCTTCACCCACGCGAATGCGGTCGGCGGCCATCTGCACGGCTGACAAGCCAGACGCGCAAAAGCGATTCACCGTGATGCCGCCCACGCTGTGCGGCAATCCTGCCAACACGGCGCCAATTCGGGCGATGTTCAGGCCCTGCTGTGCTTCTGGAATCGCGCAGCCGCAAATGATGTCTTCAATCGCGATGGGATCCAGCGTGGGCACTTGCTTCAACGCGCTTCTGAGCGCAGCGACCAGCAAGTCATCAGGTCGGGTATTGCGGAAAAACCCACGGTGGGAGCGCCCAATAGGGGTGCGCGTGGCGGCAACAATGTAGGCTTCTTGAATTTGTTTCATGGTGGGTTCTGGTCGGTGCGATCAAGCCTGAGGCGCAAATCGTTGGCCCCAATCGGCGATGTCCTGGTCGATGCCTTGGCTTAGTGCCTGCAGTGCAGCGTGGCGCAAACGCAACTTGGTCGCAGTGAAGGCAGCCGGGGTCAATTTTTGCAAACGGGCAACTTGGGCTTGCACCGCGGAGGCCATGGTTTCTGGTGCGACGGCTTCGTCCAAAATTCCAGCGGCCAGCGCGGCCTCTCCGCCATAGGCTTGGGCCGTGATGCCAGCCTGCGTGAGGTGCGCGGGCGCAAGTCGCTGTTTGCAAACTTCAATTGCAAAATAGGGCAGTGTCATGCCAATAGCGACTTCGTTCGCCTGAAAAACGGCGCCTTGCTTGAGTCCGATGCGAACATCGGCACAAAGCAGCACGAAAAACCCCATCGCCACGGCGTGGCCGGAGCAGGCCACAACGATGGGCTGCGGGTGAGAAAGCAAGCGGTGCGACAAACGCGCCCCTGCAGCCAACATTTTGAGCGTTTCGGCAGAGTCGCCTTTTTTGAAGACTGACAAGTCAAAGCCGCCCGAAAACATGCCCGCGCGCCCCGTCAGAACCACAATCGCCTTGTCGGCTTCAGCGCGGTCAAGTGCTGTGTTCAAGGCGTCCAGCATGCGCACGCTCATGACGTTGGCTTTGCCGTCGTCCATGGTCAAAGTGGCAACCCCAGCGTTCAGTTCGTAGTTGAGTAAGGTGTCCATCGCGGTCTCCTAAAAATTGGTAAGCAGGTGGCTGAAATTAGTTGCGCAAAGGCTTGCCCGTGGACATCATGCCCATGATGCGCTCTTGAGTTTTCGGGTGCGTCAGCAAGGCGCAAAAAGCGCGACGCTCCAAAGTCATCAGGTACTCTTCGGTCACCAGCGTTCCCGTGTCCACGTCGCCGCCGCACACTACATTGGCGATGAGCCCTGCGATGTGGAAGTCATGCGCGCTGATAAAGCCGCCGTCCCGCATGTTGACCAATGAGCCTTTGATGGTGGCCACGCCGCTGCGTCCAGCCACAGCAAACTGGCGCTTGTGCGGTGCGCGGTAACCACTGATAAACATGGATCTGGCTTCATTGATTGCCACAAACAGCAATTCATCTTTGTGCGCGACGATCACGTCGCTGTCCAGCAGGTAGCCCAGTTTGCGGGACTCCAGTGCGCTGGTGCCCACCTTGGCCATGGCAGCCGCAGTGAACCCTTCGGTGAGGAAAGGCAGCAAGTCTTTGCCCGTCGATTGGGCTGCGTTTTCGGCAGCGCGCCGGGCAATGTAGGTCAAGCCACCTGCGCCTGGCACCAAGCCAACGCCCACTTCGACCAGGCCGATGTAGCTTTCCATGGCAGCGACGCGCTTGGCAGAATACACCGCCAATTCGCAGCCGCCACCCAGGGCCAGACCTCGAACGGCCGACACCACAGGCACGCTGGCGTAACGCAGCTTGAGCATGACGCGTTGCAAGTCAGCTTCTGCTTCATCGATAGCGGCCACACCACCCATCATGAAACCTGGCAACATCGACTGCAAATCAGCACCCGCTGAAAACATCTCGTCCGGCGACCACACCACCAAGCCTTTGTAAGCTTGCTCGGCCAGATCGACGGCTTTGTCCAAGCCTTCAATCACGCCCGCGCCGATGGCATGCATTTTGGTTTTGATGCTTGCAATGAGCACGTCGCCATCAGCCTGACCAGGCAATGTCCAAAGGCGGATCGAGGCGTCTTCATGCAGGGTCGTGCCCGCCGTCGTGGCAGACGCCGTGTTGGCCCCTAAAACGCTTTCAGGGAAATGCTGGCGTGAGTAAACCGGCAATTGACGCGGCGGTACAAACTTGCCGCTGGTCGGGTTCCACGAGCCTTCGGGCGTGTGAACGCCGCCTTTCCCGCCATTCGACTGGGCCACAGGCCCCTCAAATACCCAATCAGGCAAGGGTGCTTTGCAAAGTGCTTTGCCAGCGTCAATGTCTTCCTTGACCATGTTGGC
>JANPCR010000056.1:0-16027 GCA_031431035.1 Rhodoferax sp. | reverse complement strand
GAACGGCATCACCGGCATTGGCGACAAAAAGCTTCAAGCCTATGGCGATGAGGTCGTTTTGATTGGCCTCTTGCCGTCCGCTCTCGCCGAGGCCTTGCCAAGCTGACGGCTCTGCTCATTGGCTGTTTCACCGGGTTCGATTCAATAAGCGCTATTTTTACCACATTTGTGGTAAAAATAGCGTCAAAATGGTCAAAATAGGTGGTTTTGGCAGTTTTTTGAATCAAATTGGCATCTAGCTCTCAAACAATATAGATAGTTTGCTATTATAAATATAGCGTTCTAGGGCTTAAAGTTGTTGATACGCCTGCGTCAAAATGCACCTTAGCCACTGAACGCCCTGGCCCAGTGGCAATTGAACTGGTTTAGGCGCAGAAATCAAGCTGTATTTGCTGCAGGGTGTCAACAAATTGCACCCCGCCTACACTTTCAACACATGACGGCCACCTTTTACGACAAGCTTGCCCCGTTCTATCACCTGCTTTATGGCGATTGGGAAAGCGCTATCACCAAGCAAGGTGAAGCGATTGGCAAACTACTTTGCGAAGCTGGCGTCCTCCCAGGCGATCAAGTTCTGGACGCCGCGAGCGGCATCGGAACACAGACCCTTGGCCTCATTCAATGTGGGTACCGCCTGACGGCGTCTGACATTTCAGCTGGGGCACTCGAGCGACTTAAAACCGAGCTTAAAAACCGAGGCTTGCAAGCGACCACCTTTGTCGACGACCTTCGAACACTCGCGCACACGGAATCAGAGTCCATGGCAGCTGTGATTGCGTGCGACAACAGCATTCCTCATTTGCTGTCAGACGCAGAGCTTTTGCAGGCTTTTCGAAGTTGCTTCAGGTGCCTAAAGCAAGGGGGCGTTGCGATATTTTCGGTACGAGACTACGCGGGGATGGATCGGATCAGCCCAGAGGTTCGCCCTTACGGGCTGCGCTTCGAAGGGAGCACCCGTCTTCTCGCTGTGCAGGTTTGGGAGTGGGAAGGCGACCAATATGACTTGAGCATCTACATTACCACTGAGTCAGAGAAAGGTCGATGCGATACCCAAGTCTTGCGAAGTCGCTATTACGCGGTGTCAATTGGTCGCATCCTGTTGCTTCTGACCGAAGCCGGGTTTGTAGGTCTCGAACGACGGGATGATGTTTTCTTTCAGCCGGTCGTGTTGGCGCGTCGTCCCAGCCGGGTTTAGTTTTGCAGTTGAGGTCCGGCCACTTTCCTCTTAAGTCTCAAAAACTTGCTCTATCTATTAGAAAATAGAAAGAAAATGGGCGCGATTGCTTTTTAGCGGATTCCCTAAGGCTCACCAATTCCAACTCGATTTGCCAAGCACAGGAATCCGAGTTATACTCGCGGGCTCTGTCCAAATTTCGAAAGAAAAATGGGCGAGAGAGTTTATTAACAGTCTTTCATTTTTGGCTCCAGCAATGGAGTGCGCTTGCCAATTGAAGTGGGCGCGATGAGAGTTACGAAAGAAAACAATGAGTCAAAGCAATCGCTTAGGGTTGCTGGGACGCAAGGTTGGTATGATGCGTTTGTTCACCGATGAAGGGGATGCGATCCCTGTCACGGTGGTCGATGTGTCCAACAACCGCGTGACCCAGGTGAAAACCCAAGAGAATGACGGCTACGTTGCCTTGCAGGTAACGTTTGGCGCGCGACGTGCATCGCGTGTGACAAAGCCGGCCGCTGGCCACCTTGCGAAAGCAGGCGTTGAAGCTGGTGAAGTTATTCAAGAATTCCGCCTCACCTCTGAAGCCGCAGCCCAGTACGCTGCCGGTGCTGTGGTGCCAGCGGGCGCTGTGTTTGCCGTTGGCCAAAAGGTTGACGTGCAAGGCACATCGATTGGTAAAGGCTTTGCCGGCACCATCAAGCGCCACAAAATGAGCTCGCAGCGCGCATCGCACGGTAACAGCCGTTCGCACAATGTGCCGGGCTCGATTGGTATGGCTCAAGACCCAGGTCGCGTTTTCCCAGGCAAACGCATGACCGGTCACTTGGGTGATGTGACCAAAACAACGCAAAACCTTGACGTGATTCGCATCGACGACGCACGTGGTTTGCTGATGATCCGCGGCGCAATCCCCGGCTCGGCAGGTGGTTTTGTAACGGTTCGCCACGCGATCAAAGTCAAAGCCGTGAACGAATCAACAGCCAAAGGAGCGAACTGATGCAAGTCGAACTCCTGAACGACCAAGGTCAAGCAACGTCCAAGTTTGACGTGCCTGAGACGGTGTTTGGCCGTGCTTACAACGAAGATCTGGTTCACCAGGTTGTCGTTGCTTTCCAGGCGAATGCCCGCCAAGGCACACGCGCCCAGAAAGACCGCGAACAAGTCAAGCACTCGACCAAAAAGCCATTCAAGCAAAAGGGAACGGGCCGTGCCCGCGCCGGTATGACCTCTTCGCCACTGTGGCGCGGCGGCGGCCGGATTTTCCCGAACATGCCTGACGAGAATTTCAGCCAGAAAATCAACAAAAAGATGTACCGCGCTGGTATGGCGTCCATCTTCTCTCAGTTGGCCCGCGAAGGCCGCCTGGCAGTGGTTGATTCCATGACCGTTGATTCGCCAAAAACCAAGCCGCTGGCGGCCAAGTTCAAGGCCATGAATCTGGAATCAGTTTTGGTGATCGCCGATGAAATCGACGAAAACCTTTACCTGGCTTCACGCAACCTGGTCAACATTTTGGTGGTTGAGCCCCGCTACGCCGATCCGGTGTCTCTGGTGCATTACCGCAAAGTGCTGGTGACCAAGGCCGCGATGGACAAACTCAAGGAGATGTTCGCATGAGCCACGGTCCTAATTTAGCTAAATTTGACGAAGGCCGCTTGATGCAGGTCTTGGTCGCGCCCGTCGTGTCTGAAAAGGCCACCATGATTGCTGAAAAAAGCAACACCGTGACCTTCAAGGTGCTGCAAGACGCCACCAAATATGAAATCAAAGCCGCTGTGCAATTGATGTTCAAGGTTGAAGTCAAGGGCGTTTCGGTTGTCAATACCAAGGGCAAAGCCAAGCGCTTCGGCAAATCCATGGGTCGCCGCGACAACGTTCGCAAAGCCTATGTGACGCTGAAAGCTGGCCAAGAGCTCAACCTCGGTGGGGAGGCTGCGTAATCATGGCTGTCATTAAAATGAAACCAACCTCACCAGGCCGTCGTGGCGTGGTGAAGATTTCTCGTGATCACCTGTACAAAGGTGAGCCGTTTGCCCCGTTGCTGGAGCCGCAGTTCCAGCATGCTGGTCGCAACAACAACGGACACATCACGACGCGTCACAAAGGTGGCGGACACAAGCACCATTACCGTGTGGTCGATTTTGTGCGCAACAAAGATGCGATTCCAGCGAAGGTCGAGCGCATTGAGTACGACCCCAACCGTTCGGCTCACATTGCTTTGGTTTGCTATGCGGACGGCGAGCGTCGCTACATCATTGCGCCGCGCAACCTTGAGGTTGGCGCGACGATTTTGAATGGCGCAGAAGCTCCTATCCGCGTTGGCAATACGCTGCCAATTCGCAACATTCCAGTGGGTTCCATCATCCATTGCATCGAGTTGCAAATTGGCAAAGGTGCTCAAGCGGTTCGCTCTGCAGGTGCATCAGCCACGTTGTTGGCTCGCGAAGGCGTTTACGCCCAAGTGCGCATGCGCTCAGGCGAGGTTCGCAAAATAAACATTGACTGCCGCGCCACCATTGGCCAGGTCGCCAATGAAGAGCACAGCCTGCGCCGTTTGGGCAAGGCCGGCGTCAAGCGCTGGATGGGTATTCGTCCAACCGTTCGTGGTGTGGTGATGAACCCGGTTGACCACCCTCACGGCGGCGGCGAGGGCAAAACCGGCGAAGGCCGTCACCCAGTCGATCCTTGGGGCAATTTGACCAAGGGTTACCGTACCCGTAACAACAAGCGCACGCAGGTCATGATCGTGTCGCGTCGCAAGAAGTAAGGGGAAGGTTAAATGACTCGTTCTCTCAAAAAAGGTCCCTTTGTTGACCATCATTTGGTGGCCAAAGCCGACAAGGCTGTCACCAACAAAGACAAAAAGCCGATCAAGACCTGGTCGCGTCGCTCAATGATCTTGCCCGAATTCATCGGCTTGACCATCGCCGTGCACAACGGCAAGCAGCACGTGCCGGTTTATATCACTGACCAAATGGTGGGCCATAAGTTGGGCGAGTTCGCACTCACCCGGACTTTCAAGGGCCATCCTGCGGACAAAAAAGTCCAAAAGAAATAAGGAGGTGACCATGGAAACTCGTGCAACCCTTCGTGGCGTCCGTTTATCGGTCGACAAAGGCCGTTTGGTCGCAGATTTGATTCGCGGCAAAAAGGTTGATCAAGCCCTGAACATCTTGCAATTCACGCAGAAAAAAGCTGCTGTGATCATCAAGAAGGTTCTGGAGTCTGCCATTGCCAACGCTGAGCACAATGACGGTGCTGACATTGACGAATTGAAGGTTAAAACCATCTTCGTTGAGCAAGGTGCGTCGCTCAAGCGCTTCACAGCCCGCGCAAAAGGCCGTGGTAACCAAATCAGAAAACCCACGTGCCATGTGTACGTGACGGTTGGTAACTGAAAGAGGCAGGGATAAATATGGGACAAAAAATCCACCCAACCGGCTTTCGCTTGTCGATTAGCCGCAACTGGTCCTCGCGCTGGTACGCTAATGACAAAGACTTCGCTGGCATGCTGGCCGAAGACATCAAGGTCCGCGAATACCTCAAGAAGAAACTGAAAAACGCTTCTGTTTCGCGCATTTTGATCGAGCGTCCGGCCAAAAACGCCCGCATCACCATTTACTCGGCTCGTCCGGGTGTGGTCATCGGTAAAAAGGGCGAAGACATTGAGAACTTGAAGCGTGACTTGGGTAAGCAATTGGGCGTGCCGGTCGCAGTCAACATCGAGGAAGTGCGCAAGCCTGAAATCGATGCCAAGCTGATTGCCGACTCCATCACCCAGCAGCTCGAAAAACGCATCATGTTCCGCCGAGCCATGAAGCGCGCCATGCAGAATGCCATGCGTTTGGGTGCCTTGGGCATCAAGATCATGTCATCAGGCCGCCTGAATGGCATTGAAATCGCCCGTTGTGAGTGGTACCGCGAAGGTCGCGTGCCACTTCACACTCTGCGCGCTGACATTGACTACGGCACGTCTGAAGCCAAAACGACTTATGGCGTTATTGGCGTCAAGGTGTGGGTCTACAAAGGCGACACGCTGGGCCGCAATGACCTGCCAGCCGCTGTGGAGTCTCGTGCTGACGAAGAGCGCCGTCCTCGTGGCCCCCGCCGCGATGACCGAGGTGACCGCCCGGGCGCGCGCCCAGCCGGTGACCGTCCGCCCGCGCGCACGGCAGTGCGCCGTCCAGTTGGCGGCAACACAGCCCCTGCTGATGGCAGCGACAAACCCGCAGAAGCTACTGGTGGTGCCACCGCAGCGACTGATGCAACCAAACCAGCCGTTAAGCGCGTCCGCAAAGTCGCCGCGCCAGTTTCAGGAAGCAGCACAAGCGCTGCGGCCCCTGCGGCTGACGGCAAAGGAGAATAATTTATGTTGCAACCCGCGCGTCGAAAGTACCGCAAAGAGCAAAAAGGCCGCAACACCGGCATCGCAACCCGGGGTAGCTCGGTGGCGTTTGGTGACTTTGGCCTGAAGTGCACAGACCGTGGCCGTTTGACGGCTCGCCAGATCGAAGCTGCACGCCGTGCAATTTCCCGTCACGTCAAGCGTGGTGGCCGCATCTGGATTCGCGTGTTCCCTGACAAGCCAATTTCTCAAAAGCCTGCAGAGGTTCGCATGGGTAACGGCAAGGGTAACCCTGAGTACTATGTCGCTGAAATTCAGCCAGGCAAGATTGTTTTTGAAATCGTCGGTGTGTCCGAAGAGTTGGCCCGTGAAGCGTTTCGTTTGGCTGCTGCCAAACTCCCGCTGCGCACCACCTTTGTGGCCCGCATGATTGGCCCGTAATCAGAAGGAATTGATATGAACACCACTGAACTGCGTCAAAAAGACGTTGCTGGTTTGAAAGACGAAGTCAAAGCGTTGCAAAAGGCCCATTTCGGTCTGCGCATGCAAAAGGCGACGCAACAACTCAGCAACACCGCCACGCTGCGCTCTGCGCGCCGTGACATTGCCCGCGCCAAGACCATTTTGGTCGAAACGCAAGCCGCAGCGACTGTCGCTGCCAAGCCCGCCAAATAAGGAACACTATGACGGAAGCTAAAAAATCCCTCAAGCGCACCTTGGTCGGCAAGGTGGTCAGCGACAAACGCGCCAAAACCGTGACGGTTTTGATTGAGCGCCGTGTCAAGCACGAGCTCTACGGCAAGATTGTTGGCAAGTCCAGCAAATACCATGCCCATGACGAAAAAGATGAGTTCAAGATGGGTGACACCATCGAGATCACTGAAAGCCGTCCGATCTCCAAAACCAAGAACTGGGTTGCAACCCGTTTGGTTGAAAAGGCTGCCGCCGTTTAAGTTTTTCAGACTTGCGGACTGTAAAGCCTTGCGAATTCGGCTCACAATGTGGGCCGTTTTCGTTTGCAGGGCTGGCCCTTGGTGCATTCGCTCTGAGTCACCCCAAACCGCACGGTTCAGGTTGTCCCCGAAAATCCATTTCCTACCCACCAAACACAGGAGTATTCAATGATCAAAGTAGGCGATTCCCTTCCCGCAGCAATGCTGATGGAGTTCTCGGAAGTTGAAGGCAACGGTTGCAGCATCGGCCCCAATGCCGTGGATGTGGTCAAAGCCAGTGCGGGCAAAACAATCGCGCTTTTCGCATTGCCAGGTGCCTTCACCCCAACCTGCTCTGCCAAGCACGTCCCCGGCTACGTTGAGCATTTCAACGACCTCAAGGCCGCTGGCGTTGATGAAATCTGGTGTGTCAGCGTGAACGATGCGTTCGTCATGGGCGCCTGGGCGCGCGATCAAAAATCAGACGGCAAAGTTCGCATGCTGGCCGATGGCAGTGCAGCGTTTTCGCAAGCGACTGGCCTGACATTGGACTTGACCTCCCGCGGCATGGGTCTGCGCAGCAATCGCTACTCGATGCTGGTCAAAGACGGCAAAGTGGCGTCTTTGAACGTGGAAGCGCCAGGCAAGTTTGACGTGAGCGATGCAGCAACCATGCTGACCCAGGCCAAGGCCTGAACGACCGCAAACTGGACTTTGGAACCCCGAGGCGATCGCCATCGGGTGTCCGTCAGAGTTGCACTTTAAGGTAATGCGCCCCTGGAATCGGGTTGTGGTAGTAGGGCGGCACCTCGACAAAGTTGAGGTCTTCGTACAAGGCTCTGGCGGCTTCCATGTCGTTTAAAGTGTCAAGCAGCACGCAGGCGTAGCCCGCCTGGCGAGCGATGTCCAGCAAGGCTTCGACCAATTGACGGCCCAGCCCCAGGCCCCGAAAAGCAGGTCGCACGTAGAGGCGCTTCATTTCGCAGGCGCCGATGTAATCAACGGCATCCAAAGGCCGCATGGCGCAGCAACCGGCCAAAGCACCATCGACCCAGGCCAGTAGCAGTGCGCCGCGTGGTGTGCTGTAGTCGCCAGGCAGGGCAGCCAGTTCAGCGTCAAAATTCTGAAAATACAAGTCAACGCTGAGTGACTTGGCGTAATCAGCAAATATCTCGCGCAGGCCCGCCAGATCCTCTGGCAAGGACGGCGTAGCGACTTTAACGGCAGGGCGGCTCTTCAACGATTTGAAATGGGAGTTAGCCCGCCAGTTTAACCATCAGCGCGACCAGCCCGGCGCATGCGAGGTACACGACAGCTGCGAAGCTGCGGCTGGCAGCATTGTCTTTGGCGCTCACCGCGGCAATGGCAAGCACCTTGTCACCCTGAAGCATGGGTTTGACCAGGTTTTCGCGCTTTTTAACCAAGTAAAAAATAATTGCGGCAATGTGCAGCACCACCAGCGCCAGCAGCACAAATTTGCCAATATTCTTGTGGTAATTGGTCAGCAAGCTCACAGTGGAATTGGCGACAAACTTGGACAATGGCCCGCTGTTTGCAATATCGTCGTCGCTGAACAGACCAGTGCCCACCTGCGCCAGCAGAAAAAAAAGCATGGCAAACACCGATCCAGCGCCCATTGGGTTGTGGCCCACCGAGTGCAACGGGTTGGAACGCCCTTTGAAATAATTCACCACCGTGGACGGCGCGTAAATGAAAGAAGAAAAGCGCGACCAATGCCCGCCCACCAGTCCCCAGACGATGCGAAACAGCAGCAGGCTCAGCACCGCATAGCCGCAACGAAAGTGCCAAATCATGTCTTCGCCACCAGTCAACCCGGTTTTGACCAAACCCAGCACAAAAAACAGCAATGCCCAATGAAAAACGCGGGTAGGAAGATCCCAAACTCTGACGGTGTGCTGCATAAATAGTCCAGGTGGCGTGGCAAGTTAACGGTGCAAGCTCAGGGTTCAAACCCTGTTGGGTGGTCACACGAATGACACACAATCGGGGTGAAATCAAAACTCGAAGGCGATTTTGTCAGAGCCACCTGGGGTTGTTTTGTTCCGTGTTTTCACGGGCCTTGGAACTTGTTCAGTATTTTCCCTAATTTCTGTAAGGTTGAACGAACTTTTTAGACAAGGCTTGGCTCTATCGCTTGTCGGTTGGTCGTTCGGGGCTCAGTCAGAGGCTGTTTGGCCAAAGACAAGCAACGAACGGGGCTAGAGGCGCAGGCTACAAATCAACGACCGATTTTTATCAATGTCCCACGAAGGAGCTTACTTTTGAAAACCATCCTATCTATGGCCGCACTGGCCATCACCGCCTCACTGTGTTTGCCCGCTGCCGCGCAGTTTGCCAAACCTGAAGATGCCATCAAATACCGTAAGTCAGCGCTCACCGTCATGGGAACTCACTTTGGTCGGGTTGCTGGCATGGCTGCTGGGCGCATTCCCTTTGATGCCAAGGTGGCAGCAGACAATGCCAACATTGCCGAATCTATGTCCAAACTGCCGTGGGCCGGTTTTGCAGAAGGCACCGACAAAGGCGACACCAAGGCCAAACCTGAAATTTGGACTGACAACGCCAAGTTCAAAGAATCAGGCGACAAAATGCAAGCTGAAATGGTGAAGCTGGCGGCCGCTGCTCGCACGGGTAATTTGGACAGTATCAAAGCTGCCGTGGGCGCAACGGGCGGCACCTGCAAGGCCTGCCACGACGCGTTTCGCAAAGACTAAGTTTGCGCTAGGATTTCAGCAAGAGCGACTCAATCAGCCGGTGGAGATCGGCGAAGTTGGGTTCGCCCACGTAGCGCTTGACGATTTCGCCCTGCTTGTTGACCAAGTAGGTCGTGGGCGTTAGTTGCACGTCGCCCCAGGCTTTGGCCACGCTGCCCGTGTTGTCGATGGCCACACCGAACGGTAATTTGCGCGTTTCAGCGAAGTTGACCACATAGCTGGGAAAGTCGTAACTCATCGCCACGGCAATGGTGTCGAAGCCCTTGACGTGGTACTTCTCATAGGTTGCAATGATTTTGGGCATTTCAGCCACGCAAGTGACGCAACTGGTCGCCCAAAAGTTGACCAAAGTCACCCGACCCCTTAAATCCGCCGTAGTTTTGCGTGACCCGTCCAGCAGCACAAAGGTGGCGGGCGGCGCCATTGTGACACCTGGATTCAAATAAATTGCGGCTCCCATGGCAACAAGGGCTGCGAGTGCGGCAAGATAGACGGCAGGCCGTTTCAAAAAAGGTGTTCTCATGGATCGTCGTGTTTTCAGTTCAAGTGCCATTGTCCCATTGGCAGGGCTCATAGCGATGACCCATCGACAGGCTTTGGCCCTGACTTTGGGCGATTTGACTAATTCCGAGGCGTCGTCCGGGCTCAAACTGGCGCTGGAAAAAGGTGCGTTGGCGGCCATTGGCCTGCTGGGCAAGTCTGATGGATTCTTGCTGAACGATAAAGTTCGCATCCCTTTGCCGGGGTTTCTGGAAACCGCCTCCAACCTGCTCAGAACTTTGGGCCAAGGCGGGCGCATTGACGAGCTGGTCACGTCCATGAACCGTGCCGCTGAAACGGCGGTGCCCCAAGCCCGCGACATGCTGGTGGGTGCCGTCAAAAATATGAATGTGAACGACGCCAAAAACATACTCTCGGGCGGCGACACGTCGGTCACCAGTTTTTTTGCTGACAAAACCCGCGCTCCCTTGAACATTAAGTTTTTGCCCGTGGTGAGCAAAGCGACTGAAAAAGTCGGCCTGGCCAACCAATACAACGAGATCGCGGGTAAGGCCGTGGATTTTGGCTTGATGAAGCGCGAAGACGCGAGCATTCAGCAGTATGTGACGGGCAAAGCGCTGGATGGGCTTTACTTCATGATCGGCGAAGAGGAACGTAAAATTCGCCAAGACCCGGTGGGCACAGGCAGCGCGCTGTTGAAAAAAGTGTTTGGTGTATTGAAATAAGCTGGCGATTTAGGGCGGAGCGCCTTGGGGCTGATTGCGCGCTTGGAGGACTCAAAAAGACCTTAAAAATACAAAAAAGAACCTGTAGGTTTTTTTTCTGAAAATTGGCCCAAAAGTGCCATTTTATGAACAAAATAGGCCTCTATCTCTCGAATTATATCAATAGTTTGCTATTAATAATATAGCATTTGGAGTTTGTGCAAAACAACGCCACACCTTACTTCGAGTGCATGCCATGGCCCCAATCGGCCCTGAAGCGCCCAACCTGTCCCGCTAGAGTCCTCAGGGCCAATGCCGCTGGCCTTTATCGGGATAATCCTTGAATGCTTGGTCACTTCAACCGAATTCGCCCCTCAGTTTGGTGCAAGAATGGCGTTGGGCTGCCCAAGGCCTTGGCAACCACCGCCTTGGCCGCGATTTTGAGCCTGTCGGCCTGCAACCCCACTTTCAATTGGCGCGAAACCCGCATTGAAAACACCTCTCTGGTGGCCTTGATGCCGTGCAAACCCGACCGCCAATCACGGGCGATACCTCTGGCGGGCCAAAGGGTTGACATGCACATGACCGCATGCGACGCGGGCGGCGCGACGTTTGCCATCGCCCATGTCAGTTGGGATCAGGCCCAAGGCGCGGCTCAAACTGCGGCCAAGGGGCCTTCTCACGGCGCTTCTAGTGATGCGTTGAAGGCTCAGACCAAGCCTGGCATACCAGAGGTTTTGAGCCATTGGCGTCAGGTCACACTGGCCAATTTGGGGGCCAAGGCTGCCACGGAGTCATTTGGACAAAGTGACAAGACGGGTCTGGTGCCGGGTGCCGCGAACGCCGCAGGAAAGGCATCGACCGGCGCCAGCCTGGTTTCAACGGCGGGCGGCTCAGGGCCATTAGGGTTGGAAAGCCCATTGGTTTCAGCCCAAGGCCTGCGCCCTGACGGCAGCGCGGTGAAGTTCCAAGGCGTCTGGTTCGCCCAAACCGGACAGATTTTTCACGCCGCGCTGTATGCGCCGAACATTTCGGCCGAAATGGCCGAGACTTTTTTCGCGGGGTTAAAGCTTCAATGACCGTTTTGTCCCGGCGCACCGCCATTTCTGTGTTTTTGGTGTTCGCGGTCGCTTACTTCTTTTCAGCGCTTATTCGCACCATCACCGCGACCTTGTCGCCCACACTCACGCAGGAGTTTTCGCTCAACTCCCGAGATTTGGGTCTGCTGGCAGGCGGCTATTTTTTGGGTTTTGCCGCCACGCAGTTGCCCCTGGGCTCGCTGTTGGACAGGCACGGCCCCAAACGCGTCATTTTGGGGTTTTTAAGCATCGCGGTCGTGGGTTGCCTGGCGTTTTCGGTGGCGAGTGGATTCACTGGCCTTTTGGTGGCGCGTATTTTGTGCGGCGTAGGCGTCAGCGCCTGCCTGATGGCCCCGCTCACGGGTTACCGGCGCTGGTTTGACTCTGCCACCCTGCTGCGCGCCAATTCGTGGATGCTCATGGCGGGGTCAATGGGCATGGTCGCGTCCACTTTGCCTGTGCACTGGCTTATGCCACTGGTCGGCTGGCGGGCGCTGTTTTGGGGTTTGGCGGCGCTGGTTGCGCTGGCCATGGTTTTGATTCAGTGGCGGGTGCCGGTCTGGCAGCTGGCAACGGCTCCACCCGTGCAAAGCGGCATGGTCGTCCAAGCTGCGCCCGCCAGCTACGCCCAAGTGTGGAGTCACCCGACCTTTCGCAAAATGGCACCGATTGGTTTCTTTGTCTATGGCGGCCTGCTGGCCATGCAAACGCTGTGGGTGGTGCCCTGGATGACGCGGGTCGCAGGCTACAGCGCCAGCGACGCAGCAACCGGGTTTTTTGGTTTGAACGTGGGCATGCTGCTGACCTTCTGGGTGTGGGGAATGGTCAACCCGACGCTGGCTCGCAGGGGTTTGACGGCGGAAAAATTAATGACCCGAGGTGTGCCCATCAGCTTTGTTTTGCTCGCGTTCATCATCGCAGCGGAGCAACATTTAGGCAGTTGGACCGCTGTGGCGTTGGCCTTATATTGCATGAGTTGTACCTTTGTGTCGCTGGCCCAGCCGGCTGTTGGCATGGCGTTCACCCCGGCGTTGGCCGGACGCGCGCTGTCGGCGTACAACCTGATCATTTTTTCGGGTGTTTTTGTCATTCAATGGGGCATCGGCCTGCTGATTGACGGCTTCAGGGCGCTGGGCTTGAGCGACACCAACGCATTTCGCGCGGCGCTGTCGGTGTTTCTCGTGTGTTGTATTGCGGCCTATGGTCATTTTTTAAGCGTAAAAAGCCATAATGATGAGACACAACCTGCGGCTGCCTAGAGCGCCGCCACCTGCAACCCGCCACCTTCAACCAATGACCAATGGCATTCTGATCATCGCCCATGCACCGCTGGCAAGTGCGCTGCGCCAAAGCGTGCTGCACGTTTTTCCGGACGACGCGGCTTGCATTCAAGCCATTGACGTGATGCCCAATGTGACCACTGAAGAAACTCTAGCTGCTGCCGTTGCCGCAGTTTCCATTTTGAACAGTGACCACACCTTGGTGCTGACTGACATGTTTGGCGCAACGCCCTGTAATGTCGCTCAAAAGCTGGTCGATGGCATCAAAGCCAAGCTGATTGCCGGCGTGAACCTGCCCATGTTGGTGCGCGCCATGACGTACCGGGCAGAGCCGCTGGACGCTTTGGTGGCCCGCGCGCTGTCGGGCGGATCGCAAGGCGTGATGCAGGTGGCCAGCGCCGCCCCTCAAAATCAAATCAAAAAATTAAATGATCAAGACCACCATCAGCATCAGCAATAAGTTGGGATTGCACGCGCGGGCATCCGCCAAATTGACCAAATTGGCAGGGACTTTCCCTTGTGAAGTTTGGCTGTCCAAGGGCGAGCGCCGCGTGAACGCCAAAAGTATCATGGGCGTCATGATGCTGGCAGCTGGCATTGGCTCGTCCATTGAGGTCGAAACCCAAGGCGACCGCGAACAGGACGCGATGGACGCCTTGTTGGCGCTGATCAATGACAAGTTTGGGGAGGGGGAGTGACGGATATCGCCCCCACGCTCCGCCGCTTCGCGGGTCGCTGCCCCCCGAGGGGGCTAATTTTTCTCGGGGCGGCCCGTCGGGAAATTGCCACTCACGCCTCCCACCGCCGTGCAACAAGTCGGAGTGCCTTGGCGGGTGCTATTGTCAGCATTGCAATTTCCCGCTGGGCCGCCCCGAGAAAAATTAGCCCCCGCGGGGGGCAGCGACCCGCGCAGCGGCGGAGCGTGGGGGCACGATGACTTTCTCGATTCATGGCTTGGCGGTTGCGCGGGGTATTGCCATTGGGCGGGCGGTGCTGGTGGCGTCGAGCCGGGTGGATGTGGCGCACTATTTTGTTGAGGCGACCCAGGTTGACGCTGAAATAGATCGCGTTCGGGTTGCGCGCAACGTCGTGGTCGACGAAATTCACCGTTTGCAGGTCAATATCACGCACATGGGACCAAAAGAAGCGCCCCATGAGTTGGCTGCTTTGCTGGACGTGCATTTGTTGCTTTTGCAAGACGAAGACCTGATCAATGGCGTGAAGCACTGGATCACCGAGCGTCTTTACAACGCTGAGTGGGCGCTTACCACCCAGTTCGAATCGATTGCGCGTCAATTCGACGAAATGGAAGACGAGTATTTGCGCGAGCGCAAGGCGGACTTGGAGCAAATCACAGAGCGGGTTTTGCGTGCCATGAAAGGCGTTGGCTCGCCGATTGTTTCGCCCAAGCAGGGTCGAACACCACGCAAACCATCGCAGCAAGACTTGCTGCTGGACGACACAATTGATGTGCCGCTGGTGCTGGTGGCACATGATTTGTCGCCCGCCGACATGCTGCAATTCAAGCAAAGCGTGTTTGCCGGTTTCATCACCGATGTGGGGGGCAAAACCTCTCACACCGCGATTGTGGCGCGCAGCATGGACATTCCGGCGGTGGTGGGCGCCCGGCTTTCAAGCCAAATTGTTCGCCAAGACGACTGGGTCATCATTGACGGTGACGCAGGCGTGGTCATTGTTGACCCATCACCCATTATTTTGGCCGAATATGGTTTCAAACAGCGCCAACTGGAACTGGAGCGCGGCCGGTTGGGGCGTTTATTGCACACGCCCGCCGTCACCATGGACGGTCAAAAAGTCGAGCTGTTGGCGAATATTGAAATGCCCGAAGACGCTTTGGGTGCGGTCAAGGCCGGAGCCGTCGGCGTCGGTTTGTTTCGCAGCGAGTTTTTGTTCATGGGCCGGGCAGGCCAATTGCCCGACGAAGAAGAGCAGTACCAGGCCTACAAAAAAGCCATTGAAGGCATGCGCGGCCTGCCGGTCACCATCCGCACCGTGGACATTGGTGCCGACAAGCCGCTGGGCAAAAGCTCAGACATTGGGCATCGGGACGAGTCGCATCTGAACCCGGCTTTGGGCCTGCGCGCCATTCGCTGGAGTTTGGCCGACCCGGCCATGTTTTTGACGCAGTTGCGGGCGATTTTGCGCGCTGCACAGCACGGGCACGTCAATTTGCTTATTCCCATGCTGGCCCATGCCAGTGAAATTCGCCAAACCTTGTCGCTGTTAGACCATGCCCGGGCCGAACTGGACAACCGGGGCCTTAACTACGGCCCGCTTCGTTTGGGCGCGATGATCGAGATTCCTGCGGCGGCGCTCACGCTCAAACTGTTTTTGAAGTACTTCGACTTTTTGTCGATTGGCACCAACGACCTGATTCAATACACCTTGGCCATCGACCGCGCTGATGAGTCGGTCGCCCATCTGTACGATCCCCTGCACCCGGCGGTGCTGAGACTGGTTGCCGAGACCATTGCCGAATGCGATGCCCAAGGCAAAGGCGTCAGCGTATGCGGCGAGATGGCGGGTGACACCAGCCTGACGCGGCTGTTGCTGGGCCTGGGACTGCGCAGCTTCTCCATGCATCCTGCGCAAATTTTGGCCGTCAAGCAAGAGGTTTTGCGTGCCGACACCGGTAAATTGCGAGTCTGGGCTGGGAAAATCATGCTGGAAGATGAGCCGGGCTTGAGTTTGACGCGCGCCTGACGTTAGCCAACCGCCCCTTCGAACATCACAAAAAAAAGGGCCTGCGCTTTCGCACAGGCCCTTTTTGCATGTCTGAATCGGCTGGCTTATTGCAGTTTGATCTCAACGTCCACGCCTGCGGGCAGGTCGAGCTTCATCAGCGCGTCTACCGTTTTGTCGGTGGGGTCGATGATGTCCATCAAACGCTGGTGCGTGCGGATTTCGAACTGGTCACGAGACGTCTTGTTGACGTGAGGTGAACGCAGAATGTCAAAACGCTTCATGCGGGTTGGCAAAGGCACGGGGCCTTTGACAATCGCGCCAGTGCGCTTGGCGGTGTCCACAATCTCGGCGGCCGACTGGTCGATGAGTTTGTAGTCAAAAGCCTTCAGGCGGATGCGGATTTTTTGTTTGGTTGCCATGACAGTTCCTTAAGCAATAATTTTCGCAACCACACCTGCGCCCACGGTCTTGCCACCTTCGCGGATAGCAAAACGCAGACCTTCTTCCATGGCAATCGGGTTGATCAGCTTGACGGTGATCGACACGTTGTCGCCTGGCATGACCATTT
>JANPCR010000055.1:0-7337 GCA_031431035.1 Rhodoferax sp. | reverse complement strand
GGTATCGTTCGTCTTGGGTCAGGTGTGTGTAGTTCAAAGTGCTTCTCGCAGACTGGTAGGTCAACAAGAAGCAATCCTATGCGCCCTTGACCCACCTGTTTCGGGGGTGTTGCACTTCGTACTGGAATCCAAGGTTCATATTTATCAAAAAATGCCGCAAATCCGCCAAATTTACCACAATTGTGGTAAAAATAGCCGTTTTTTCGAAAAACTCCAAAACTTCAAAAACCCCACCTCAAAATTTCAAGCTGCGCAGACTTTCAAACCGCCGTAGCTCGCCACTGAGCGGGTCGGTGAACTCAATGCGTTTGGCGAGCAATTGAAGCGGCAGGTTCAGGTCAATTTCACCCTCAGGCGTTAAAACCGGGTAGATGCCATCGCCCAAAATCGGCAAACCCAGCGCCGCCATGTGAACCCGCAACTGATGGCGCTGACCGCTGACGGGCTGTAGTTCATAGCGGGCAAGCTGCCCCAATACTTCCAGTGGCTTGATCAGCGTCAGCGCGTTGGGCGGGCCGTCCACCTCGTGCTGCTGCATGAAATTGCTTGACGGCACAATGCGGCTTTCGCGGCGAAGCGGCCAGCTCAAGCTGGGGTTCCACGGCGCGATGGCTTCGTAGGTTTTGTGCACCGCTCGGTGGCGAAACAGGGCGTGGTACGCATCGCGCGTGGCGATTTGGGTTGAAAACAGCACCAACCCGGCGGTGTCTCGGTCAATGCGGTGAATCGGCACCAAATCAGGCAAATTCAGCTTGTTTTTCAGGCGCACCAGGACCGTCTCTGCCAAGTATTTGCCGCTGGGCATCACCGGTAAAAAGTGCGGTTTGTCGACCACCAGCAGATGAGCGTCTTGGTGCAGTACGACTTCGTCAAACGGAATTCGCGGCTCAGACGGCACAGCGCGGAAGTAATAGAGCCTGCGGGCGGCCTCAAACGGCGTCGCGGCGTTGACAACTTCACCCTGGTCGTCCAGCACATCGCCATGGGCAAGGCGTTGCAGCCATTCGGTGCGGGCCACGCCAGGAAAGCGAGCGATCAAAAAATCAGCCATGGTGGGCCACTGCCCAATCGGCAAAACGACGCAACTGGCACCCACTCCGTTGCGTGCGGGCGGCGGGTTGGGCCTGAAACGGGCCATTTTTGTTGCGGGTCAGCGCCGGTTAAAGACGATGTCCCACACGCCATGACCCAACTTGATGCCCCGGTTCTCGAACTTGGTCAGCGGGCGGTAGTGCGGTTTGGGTGCGTAACCCCCCAACTCATTCGAGACAGACGCGTTTCGAAGCAAGGGTTCGGCACTCAAGACTTCCAAAATTTGCTCTGCATAGGGTTGCCAATCGGTCGCGCAGTGCAGATAGCCGCCGGGTTTGAGGCGGGCGGCGAGCTTGGCGATGAGCGGTGCTTGAATCAGCCGACGTTTGTTATGGCGTTTTTTGTGCCACGGATCAGGAAAAAAAATGTGCACGCCGTCCAGCCCGCGCTCGGGGTGGGATGGGTTCCAGACCGGCAGCATGGTGTCGATGACTTCCACCGCGTCATGCGCAATGATGCGAATATTGTCTAAATCTTGCTCGCCAATGCGTTTGAGCAAAGCGCCCACGCCTGGGTCATGCACCTCGCAGCACAAAAAGTCAGTGCCTGGCAGCGTGGCTGCAATGGCCGCCGAGGCTTCGCCCATGCCAAAGCCGATTTCAAACACGACGGGTCGCTGGGGGGCGTTTTGATCAGTCTGCTCGGGGGAAATAGGTCCGAACAGCGCGGGCAAATTGAGCCTGTCCAGCCGGTAGGGCACTAAAAATTCGGGACCCAGGTCTTCAAACGCTCTGGCTTGGCCCGCCGTGGTTCGGCCTGTTCGGCGGACAAAACTTTTGATGTTTTTGGGAAAAGCGATGTTTTCTGGCGTGCGGGGCGTGCGGGTAGGGCGCGGCTGGCTGGGCTGAAGGGGCTGAGGGGGCTGATCCGGGGCGGCAGGCAAATCAAGCGGTGGCGGGTTGGGCAAATTAGTCACGGGGTAGATTGTAAAGAGTGCTCCATTGTCCGACCCAGCTTGACAAGGCCTCTGAGATGCTTGGAAGCGCGCTGGTGGTCAAGCCCAGGCGCTGGGCGGCGGCCTTGAGGTTTGGCAAGGGCTGACTGATGTCCAGCGCAGCGGCCCCATTTTGCTTGGACAGCTTTTCGCCGTTGCCGCCCAAAACCAAGGGCGTGTGCAAATAAATAGGCGTAGCAAGCCCAAGGGCGCGTTGCAACAAAATTTGCCGCGCCGTGTTGTCCGCCAAGTCTTCGCCGCGTACCATGTGGGTGATGCCCTGAAAGGCGTCGTCAACCACCACGGCCAGCTGGTAAGTGGTGCAACCATCGGCCCGGCGCACCACAAAGTCCCCCACGGATTCAGCGACATTTTGAGTGTGAGCGCCCATGCGGCGGTCTTGCCATGCAGCTTCGGGCACAGCTTGCAGGTCGGTGCGAAAACGCCACGCGCAGGGCTGGGTAGGGTCTGCAAGCTGGGTCAAAGCCGCTTTGAACTCGGTGCTGGGGTACTCGGGCCGGCAGGTGCCTGGGTAAATTAACTCGGCGTGGCGCTGCGGGCTATGGCCTAGCGCCAAGTGGGTGGTCAAAATGGCCTTGCGCGAACAGGTGCAGGGGTAAGCCCGCCCCGGCGCCACTAAATGACCCAAGGCTTCGTTGTAGGCCACTGAGCGTTGCGATTGATACAAGGGCGCCTCGTCGCTGACAAGGCCCATCGAAGTCAATTGCTTCAAAATGAAAAGATCGGCCCCAAGCACGCAGCGTGGCGTGTCTACATCTTCCATGCGCACCAGCCAAGTGCCGCCGTGGGCGCGAGCGTCAAGCCAACTGGCCAGCGCCGCCACCAATGAGCCCGCATGCAAGGGGCCGGTGGGAGAGGGCGCAAAGCGGCCCCGGTAGTCCAACGGGTTAAACAAAGGCTTGCGGTCTGAGCCCTAATTACCAGCTTAAAGCGCTGCCAATGCGAGTTCAAGGCCGGACACAAAGGCATCTTCTACCCGGTGGCCAATGCACCAATCGCCACACACGCCCACGCGGGTGCTGGCGTCCCACAGGTGGCTCTGGCCCAGGGGCACCGTTGTTTGCGCATACAGCCAGCGCTGAGTGTCAATGTGGCTGGGTTCAGCACGAATGCCAGTGACTTCAGAAAACGCTTTGAGCAGCTTGGCCTGAATGCGCGGGGCATCGTCTTGCAGATGCTCTTGCGACCAGGCAGCGCTGGCTTGAACAGTCCAACGCTCAACCGAGCCGCGCCCGGGTTTGGACGACTCGCGAGTCAGCCAGGCAATGCGGTGGTGGGTGCTGCGGGCAGCATTCCACTGTGGCCCCAGCGCCGACATGTTGGCCTGCATGGCTTGGGGGAATGCGAGCATCAAGGTCCAGCAAGGGGCGATTTTCACTTTGTCTAACGGCGCTCCCACTTTGCCCAAACCCTTGCCAGTACGCAGCAGGTCGGCCGCCTGGGGTGCTGGAAGCGCCAGGATCACGCCATCAAAGCCTGAAAAAACATGGCTGGAATCGGCCACACCCGAGGTGCGAAGTTGCCAGCGGCTGGCGTCAAGGGAATCAGGTTCAATGTGGGTCACGCGGGTTTGCATTTCGACCCGGTGGGCATCCACCAACGGCTTGGCCCAAGCGCTGACCAAGGACTTCATGCCAGGTGACGGAACCCAGTGCGCTTCACGGGCAGGCAGGCCCGCGGCTGCCACGCGACCCAAAGCGTCCAGCACCTGGACGGTGTTGGCGCTCCAGCGTTTGCACACGCCAGGGACAGTTTCAAGGGCTTTGGCAAAGCGAGCATCGCGCACGGTGAAATACTGCGCTCCGTGATCAAACGACCCAAATGCACTGCTGCGGGTAGCCATGCGCCCGCCCAAACCCGCGCTTTTCTCAAAAACCGTGACTTGATGGCCAGCTTGCACCAGTGTGCGCGCACACACCATGCCAGCCATGCCCGCGCCAACAACGGCGTAGTGCCTCGTGATCTTTTGTTTCGGTTTTTGGGGGGGGTGTTTGGACATTGCCTGTTTCTCCATTTGTAGTGTTATGACCTGCACTTTACACGCCTCGGTGCTGGCCTATCAAGGCACACCGAGTGGCGGGGCTTTCAAGCTGCTTCAACCACCACTGCAACGCGCGGGCTTGTCCCACCTTGGGGGCGCCGCGCCAGGCGTAATTGAGCCGGGCCACGCGCTCAGGTTGGGCCACCTTTTTGACCACCAGGCGGCCACTTTGAACAAACGGTCGGGCTATGGGTTCGGGTAAAAACCCCCCGCCCAAGCCGCGCAGTTGCGCGTCCAGCTTGTCGGGCATGGTGGCGACGGTGAACACATCCTGACCGCTCAAAAGCCCCAAGGTCATGCCCGCGCCGCGTTGTACAGAGTCGGCGACGGCCACGGCGCGGTGGTGTTGAATGACGGCGTCGGTTAGTGGCTCAGGCAGGCTGGCCAAGGGATGGTGCGGGGCCACCGCAAAGACGAAAGCGACTGGCCCCAACAGCTTGCTTTGCAGATCGGCATGAACGCCGGGCTCAATCGCAACGCCAATCGCCAAATCTGCCTGGCCCGATGTCAGTGCTTGCAGCGTGCCCGAAAGTGCCTCTTCCCGCAGGCGGATGCGCGTGGGTGGCTTCAGTGACAAAAAAGCGTCGCACAGTTCCATGATGGTGCCCATGGCAATGATGCTGTCCACGGCAATGGTGAGTTGCGGCTCCCAGCCCGTTGCTACACGCTTCACGCGGTTGGCCACAGCATCAATTTCGATGAGCAGCCGAGCGCCTTCACGCAGCAGTTCGGCCCCCGCTTCGGTGGGTTTGGCTTGGCGAGAGCTGCGGTCAAACAGCAGCACGTCCAGCGCATCCTCAATTTGGCGCACCCGGTAGGTCAACGCACTTGGCACCAGCCCGAGCTGGCGTGCGGCGCCAGCAAAGCTGCCTGCGTCGGCGATGGTTTGCAACATCGCCATAGCGTCGGGTGTCAGAACATCTCTTGAATTTTGCATTAAGTTAGCATTTTAATTCAAATTTTTTGAATGATGAAGTCAAACGGGCTGTAGCTGCCAAGCATTCAATGAACCTACAGTTTGAACCATGCTGAAACAAATGAACAATCACTTGAAAGGATCCATTCCATGCTGACTCTTCGCCCTTCGATTGAACGCGGCTACGCTGACCATGGTTGGCTCAAGTCCTTTCACAGTTTTTCATTCGCGGGTTACCACGACCCCAAGCACATGGGTTTTGGCAACCTGCGGGTCATCAACGAAGACCGTATTGCGCCAGGCACCGGGTTTGGCACGCATGGCCACCGCGACATGGAAATCGTGAGCTACGTCTTGAGCGGCAACATTGCGCACAAAGACACTTTGGGCAATGTCAAGGGCATTCCACCCGGTGACGTACAGCGCATGAGCGCGGGCACTGGCGTGCAGCACAGCGAGTTCAACCACGCCCCGAACGAAACCACCCACTTCTTTCAAATCTGGATTGAACCCAACGTCACAGGCATTGCGCCCAGTTACGAGCAAAAAACCTTTGCCGACGCCGAAAAGCAGGGCCAACTGCGGCTGGTCGCGTCGCCAGATGGTGCCAAGGGATCGGTCACGCTCCACGCTGACGCGCGTTTGTATGCAGGCTTGTTTGATGGGGAGCAGTCCACCCGAATGGCGCTGAACACGAGCCGCAAATGCTATGTGCATTTGGTGCGAGGCGAATTAAAGGTGAATGGCCAAAATCTGAAAACTGGCGATGCGGCCTTGATCGCTAACGAAGCCGCGCTGGAGCTGAACAGCGGCGTGAACGCCGAAGTGCTGGTGTTTGACCTCAGCGCCTGAACCTTTCGCAAATCTGAATTCGGCTTTTCAAAGCCAACTACTTTCATCTTCTATCTTCAACTTTTTAACAGGATCAATTCATGTTCATTTCTCTTCAAAACCCTCTGACACTGGTCGGACGCCTGCTCATGGCATTTCTATTTCTGCCCGCCGGTATCAGCAAAATTGGCGGATTTGCTGGCACGGTGGGCTACATCGCCTCTAAAGGTCTGCCGTTGCCAACCGCTGGCGCAGCCATTGCCATTTTGGTGGAAGTGCTGGGTGGGCTTGCACTGATTGCTGGTTTTGGTACACGCGTGGCCGCCCTAGCGCTGGCCGGGTTCACCTTGGTGGCCACGGTCATCTTTCACAATTTTTGGGGCATGCCCGCTGATCAGGTCATGGTGCAGCAATTGATGTTCTTCAAGAACATTGCGGTGGTGGGTGGCTTGTTGGTTTTGGCTGCCCATGGTGCAGGAGCCTGGAGCTGGGACGCCAAGCGCGGCGCGTGACTCGCTGCCCACAGCCTCAAATTTTTTCGGTGAAGGCCTGATGGTCAGGCCTTCTTTTTTTTCAATCAGGACATTAAAAAATGGCAAAAGTAGCAGTTGTTTATCACTCAGGTTATGGTCACACGCAGCGTGTGGCGGAGTTTGTAGCGCAGGGCGCTACGGCTGATTTGATCACCATTGACGCAGAGGGCAACTTGACCGATGCCCAATGGGCCACCCTCGATGCGGCAGATGCGATCATTATGGGAAGCCCCACCTACATGGGTATGGCAAGCTGGCAGTTCAAAAAATTCGCAGACGCAACCAGCAAAAAATGGTTTGTCAGCGCCTGGAAAGACAAGGTTGCCGGTGGCTTTACTTGCTCTGCCAGCCCTAGTGGCGACAAGCTCTCGACCTTGCAATACTTCATTACCCTGTCCATGCAGCAAGGCATGATTTGGGTGGGTCAGCCTTCGCTCAACAACGGCACCATCAACCGCATTGGTTCGAATTCAGGTGTGATGGCCCAAGTTGGCCCCCAAGACCCGGCCAGCGCCATTCCCCAAGGCGATTTGGACACGGCCCTCGCCTATGGCAAGCGTGTGAACGAAGTCGCAACCAAACTGCGCAGCTAAGCAGCCACAAGGTCTTGGCGTGAATTCCGCCAAGGCCTTATCGCGAGATCGCCACTGGAAAGTCGGAAATGCCTTGCGGCACGATCGTCACGGGTGACTGCGTGCCGCGCGTCAGTGTTTTGACCCGTTCGGACACATACAGATCCAGCATTTTGTGAGTGACGCGTCCCGTGCGACCTACATCAGCTTTTCCGCTCATACCTTCAATCACTGCTTTGGTGAAGGCACCGTTGCCCCACTCAGCCGATTCCTGAGACGCTTGGCGCCCGGTCGATGCAGCAAACACAATCACACCGTTTTCAGCGCTGGACAGCTCATTGACCACGGCAGTCAAATCATTGTTGACAGCGCGTCTGCCGGTGCCCAGCACATTGCC
>JANPCR010000054.1:0-6709 GCA_031431035.1 Rhodoferax sp. | reverse complement strand
GCTTGATGACGGGGCCTGGCAAGCAGCCGATGAAAGGTTTGGCCAAAGCCTGCGACAAACCCAGCACTATGCGCACTTCAAATTCCTTGGCGATGGCTTCTTGTGTGGCTTCAAGGGTGCGGCAAAAGCTGCGAGCGGCGGGTTTGGCTGTGAGTTTGGCGGCGTGCTCGCCAGTACCTGCCGCCTTGCTGTTGGGCTTGGCTTGTCTGGCGGGCGCGGCCAAAGGGCAGCAGGCACCGGCCGATACCGCCAAGGCGGCGGCCAAATCGACTTCGAAGGCTGTGGACAACGCCGTTAGCAACCCGCCCAAGCCTGCCGCTGCGAGCCAGCGACAGGCCCTGGTGCCGCTGACTGCCTTCATGGACGTGGCGGGCACCGATGTGGCCAGGGCGATTGCGGCGTTGGATCGGATTGAAAAAAACGCCCATCCGTCGTCGGCCGCGCTGCTGGTGGATCTGGTCTACCGCACGCAAAGCCGTCCGGTATTGACGCACTTGGTCGCCCTGGTCGAAAAACTCTCTGGCATTCCATTTGATGGCGATTTGAACACCTGGTACCAATGGCTATGGTCTGAGGATCGTCCGGTGCGGCCTGACTATGCGGAGTTCAAGGCGCGGTTGTTCGAAAGCCTGGATCCGCGCTTTCGCGAGTACTTTGCCAACCGCCCCAAGTCGCTCATCCGGCTGGATGAAATCCGCTGGGGCGGCGTGCTTCGCGATGGCATTCCGCCTCTGAAAAATCCGAAAATGCTGGCCGCGCGCGAGGCCACTTGGCTGGAAGACGACCACATCGTGTTTGGCGTGGCGATCAACGGCGACGTGCGTGCGTACCCCAAGCGCATTCTGGCTTGGCATGAAATGTTCAAGGATCGCATTGGCGGGCTTGAGTTAGCTGGCGTGTACTGCACGCTGTGCGGCGCGCTGGTGCTGTACGACGTGACCGCGCAAGGCGTGCAGCACGAGCTGGGAACCAGCGGTTTTTTGTACCGGTCGAACAAGCTGATGTACGACCACGCCACCAAATCGATGTGGTCCACGCTGACTGGCTCGCCCGTTCTCGGGCCACTTGTTGGCAAAGGCATCACGTTGAAATCGCTGTATGTTGTCACGACCACTTGGAAAGAGTGGCGCACCCGCCATCCCACGACGCAAGTGCTGTCGCTTGACACCGGCCACCTGCGCGACTACGGCGAGGGCGTGGCCTACCGGCGCTACTTTGCCAGTGACGAGCTGATGTTCAACGTACCCAAAACTGACGCCCGCCTGCCCAACAAAGCCGAAGTGCTGGCGCTGCGCCTGCCGCAGACCAGCCCGCTGGCAGGCGGCGACACCTTGGCGATCTCGGCAGAATTCCTTGCCACGCGCCCGGTTTATGCAGTGCGCCTGGGGAACATCAACTTGGTGGTGCTGACCGACGCCAGCGGTGCCAATCGCGTTTACGAGTCCAAAGACATCAACTTCAGCAGCTGGGATGCCAAGACCCAAGTGCTGGACGCGCAAGGTCGACCCTGGCAGATGGACGAAGCCGAGCTGCGCGGCCCCAACGGTGAGCGCCTGCCCCGCTTTGCCGCCCACCGCGCGTTCTGGTTCGGCTGGCACGCTGCCTTTCCGCAAACGCGGTTGATCAAGTCGTAACCTGGTCTGTGCGCTGCAGCGGCGCATTCAGCGTTAGACTGGCAGATCGTTTCAAGCTATCACTTGAACCTTGGGTGGGGTTCGCGTCAGAACTCGGCCACTGTCACGGTCTGAAGTCTTCAAGGGGCATTGCATGGTGTCGAACAAACTGCTTTTACAAATCAGCGGGCTTATTTTGGTTTGCGCGGCCATGCCCACGCTGGCGCAAAAGCCAGCCGCTGCCCCAGCCGCTTCTACAACTGACGCGACCCCCACGACAGAGGAGATGATCGACAAACTCAAGTCGCCCAAAACCCGCAGTTTGCGCAATCTGACGGTGGAGGCCACGCCCAGGGGCACGTCCGACAACGCCACTGGCTTTGCACTGGCTGCGCAGTCCGATGCCACGCTGTCGGCCAAGCCTGCGCTCACGCTGTTGATTCAGTTTGACTTCAACTCTGCCAAGGTGCGAGCCGAGAGCCAGCAGGCGCTGGCTAACTTGTCGCAGGCGCTGCAATCGACAGAATTAAGCGCGTCCAAATTCGCCGTTGAAGGCCACACCGACGCCAAAGGCAATGCCAACTACAACCAGAAACTGAGCGAGGCGCGGGCCCAGGCGGTGCGTGATTATTTGAAAACCCAAGGCATTGAGGCCGACCGTTTAGTGGTGGCGGGCAAGGGGTCAACCGACCTGGCCAACACCGACGCGCCCTTTGCCGCTGAAAACCGCCGCGTGCGCATTGTCAATCTGGATTGAGAGAGGCCATTATGAAAAAGCTGATGCGTGTTTTGATGTCAATCGGGCTGCTGGCACTGGCGGGCCCGGGTGCAGCGCAAACTGCCAGCCTGCTGCACGCCACCGAATTGCGCACTGACAAACTGGCCTATGCCACGCCCATCACGACCTTGCCTGCGGGCGCTGCTGTGCGAGTGATCAGCGCCGAAGGCAGTTGGCTTTGGGTTGAAACCACCCTCGCATCAGGCAACCCAAGCTTGGGCTGGGTGCGCGCCAATTCTGTCAATTTACCGAGTGATGCGCCCATCGCTTCGACCACCACCCCCTTGGGCCTGCGCAGCCTGCCCGCCCGCGTGAACCGCCATGCGCTGATCATCGGCATCAGCCGCTATGCCGATGCTGCCACGCCGCCCTTGCCTGGTGCGCGCATCGACAAACAGTCTGCCACGCAAATGGCGCAGGCCATGCAGGTGCCGCCCAGCAACATTCGTTATTTGCAAGACGACGAAGCCACTGGCAACAACATTCGCAATGCTTTGAAGGACTTGACGGACAAGGTGCAAGACGGCGACCGCGTGTTCATTCATTACTCGGGCCACGGCACCCGCTTTAACGACGCGGCAGCGGGCGGCTGTGTGGAGGCGCTGCTGGCCTACGACGGCGGCCAAAGCGGCACCATCACCAACCGCGAGATGGCGGGCATGCTGAAAACCATCACCAACAAAACCGACAAGCTGTTCGTGATGTACGACGCCTGCCACTCGGGCGGGCTGGTGCAAAACGCTTCATCCGTGCGAACGCGCGGCATTTTGAACGCCAACGACGAGGGCGTGCTGCGGCCCAAGTTTTCCAGCATCACACAAGAGTGTGGCCGTCCGGTTAACGTGAAAACCCGCAACCTCGAAGTTGAAGTGGTCGCCAAAGGCGGGCTGCCGCAAGACATCATTCATGTCAGCGCCTCGCGCGACAACGAAATCAGCTTTGACGACGAGCTAAAGGGCGGCCTGGCCACCCAGTTCATGCGCGACTGCATGCTGCGCGAGGCCAAAGACCTGGACAACTCGGGCGCCATCAGCATGGACGAAATCCGCCAGTGCGCGCAGCTCAAAATCAACAAACGCATGAACAATGACGTGAACTACAAGCCGCACAATTTGGTGCTCAACGGCAACGCGGCGTTTGTGCCAGCCTGGTTTTCGCAGGCCAGTGCCACGCCGGTGATGGCGACTTCGTCATCGACATTGCCTGGTTCATCGTCAGGTTCAGCGCCGCCGTTTGCTGCTCTGGCTACGGCTTTGGGCACCACAACGGCGGTGGCTGGCACGCCCGCCGCAAGCTCTTCCCAACAGGTCGCCGCGCTGACCGGCGAGCAAGCCTTGCGCCAAATTTTTGACCAGCGCGACGCCAAACGCCGCATTCAATTCACCGCTGGCAACAACCGCCTCAAAATTGGCCAGGACGCCTTGGATTTGACTGTGCAATCGGACAAAGCTGGCTATGTGTATGTGGCGCAAGCCGGGTCTGACAACAAATCGGTGTACCTGCTGTTCCCCAACGACCTGGATCAAAACAACAAGATTGACGCAGGCCAAAGCTTGCAACTGCCACGCGCCAACTGGCGGGTTAAAGCCTCTGGCCCGGCGGGTGTCGACAACCTGCTGGTCATGGTGACCGACGGCCCGCGCGACCTGCGGCAACTGCAAGCCGTGAAGGCGGGGCCGTTTGTGTCGTCGCTGAACGACGCGCAAGGCCGGGCCCAAATGGGTGCGCTCATGACCACGTCCAACATGGTGGCTACCCAAGTCTGCCTGAACCTGGCCACCCGGCAAAACAACCCGCTGTGCTCGGATGCGTATGGGGCGGCGGTGTTGAAGGTGGAAGAGGTTCCGTGAGCCTCTTCGGAATGCATCAAACTGAGTGCCTGAAATAAGGATTTGCGAACGGGCGAGACAGGCCAGCGCTTTGAGGTGTACTCAAGTTTGTTCATTGATAATTAACAAGGAGACATCATGACCATTCGCCGTCGCCCGTTTCTGGGCTCCATCGCTGCGCTGGGCGCGGGCAGCATGCTGTTCACGCCCGCTCATGCCCAGGCCTTTCCCTCCAAACCCATCAAGATCGTGGTCGGCTTCCCGCCAGGTGCCGCCTCTGACATCATTGCGCGCACGATTGGTGAAAAACTGGCGCTGGCGCTGGGCCAGCCGGTAGTGATCGACAACAAACCCGGCGCCTCGACCATCATTGCCAGCGAATTTGTGGCCAAGGCGCCGGCTGACGGCCACACCATCTTGCTGAACCTGGCGCTGCATGTGCAAAACCAGTCGCTCTACCGCAAGATGCCCTACGACATCTTCAAAGATTTTGTCGGTATCACCGACATCTGCGCCTCGCCCGTGATGTTGATCGTCAACAGCAACAACCCGGCCAAAACGGTGAAGGAATTCTTCGATTGGGGCAAGGGCCGCAAGCTCTCGTATGCCTCGTGGGGCAACGGCTCCACCGGGCACCTACTGGGCCATGTGCTGCACGATATCGCCAAACTGGACGCCACCCATATCCCCTACAAAGGCGGCGCGCCAGCCATCACCGATTTGCTGGGCGGGCAGGTGGACTCGATCATCATCGACCTGGCATCGACCAAAGCGCACCAGGAATCTGGCCGCCTGCGCGCCCTGGCCGTGGTGCTGGACCGGCGCATGCCGCAATTGCCCAATGTGCCCACCATGCTGGAAGCCGGTATTCCCAACATGGACGCGGCAGGCTTGTACGGTTTTTATGCGCCTGCTGCCACCCCGAAAGACGTGGTGCAGCGGCTGTCAACCGAGGTGCAGCGCATTTTGAAAATGCCCGACGTGGCGCAGCGCTTTAACGACTTGGCTTTCATCGTTCGCGGCAGCAACCCCGATGTGTTTGCCGAAGTCACACGGCGCGAATTCCAACGTTGGGAGAAGATCATCAAGACTGCGGGGGTGACGCTGGATTGAGGGGTTGGCGGGGTTTTCGCCAACAATGCAATGAGTCGTCGTTTGCTATGTAATATATAGCAAACTATTGCCTATATTCGGGAGCTAGAGGCATATTTGATCATAAATTTGCCGATTTCAACCGAATTTTCAAAAAAAGAACCTGCAGGTTCTTTTTTGCATTTTCAGCGCTATTTTCGCGTCCCCACCAGCGCAGCACCAATGATCAAGGTCGCGGCCAAGGCGATAGGCCAGGTTAGGGCGCGACCCGTCACGATCATCAGCAAAATGGTGCTGGACAGTGGAGTGAGGTAGCTCAAGATGCCGATGTGGCGGGCGTCGCCCAATTTCAAGGCTTTGTCCCACAGGAAGAAGGCGGCACCCAATGGGCCTAAGCTCATGGCAACCAGCAGCAGCCAGTCGCGACCCGTTAAAACCACCGACGGCTCCAGCGCCCAATGGCACAGCAATGACAAAACGCCTGACACCAAGCCGAACAGCCCGATAGCAGTGGTTGGAAAGCCCTGGCCCGCCACTTCCAGCCGCTTGGTTTGCAGCGAGTAGTTAGCCCAAATCAAGGCGGAGCCCAGCGCCAGCGCGTAGCCGAGCACGGGTTGTGCGAAGGCGGGGCCTGCCGCAGCCCCCGCACCACGCCCGCCCAAAATGGCAATGGCCGCCCCTGCAAAACCCACCACCGCCGCCACCGCATGCACCGCCCGCAGCTTCACCCCTGCCAAATACAGCGGTGCCAAGACCACGATGAACAGCGGCCACAGGTAGTTAACCAAATTGACCTCGACCGCCGGGGCCAGGCGCAGGCCCATGAACAGCAAGAAGTGAAAGCCAAACAGCGTAAACACCCCCAGCGCCAGCGCCCGGGGCTTGACCCCCCACGCGCTTGGGTTGCGGGCAACCGACGGCCAAGCCAACACGCTGCCGATGATCAGCGCGATACCCGTTAAAAGCAGCGGCGGCACATGGGTGAGTGACACGCCAAGCGCTGCCAGACTGGCCCACAGGGCGATGGCGGCCAGGGCGTAGAGGTTGGCTTTCATTGGGCGAACTTTAGTCTTTAGCGACGGCCATCGACTGGCTCAAAGCACTCCCAGACACCTCAAACCGGATTCAAAACTCCTTGCGCTTGCGTGTCGGCATGGTAGCTGCTGCGCACCATGGCCCCCACGGCGGCGTGGCTAAAACCCATTTCGTAAGCCCGTGCTTCGAACATTTTGAAAGTGTCGGGGTGCACGTAGCGCTTCACGGTCAGGTGCGAGCTGGATGGGGCCAGGTACTGGCCAATGGTCAGCATGTCGATGTCGTGGTCGCGCATGTCTTGCATGACTTGCAGCACTTCGTCGTCGGTTTCGCCCAGGCCAACCATGATGCCGCTTTTGGTC
>JANPCR010000053.1:0-13297 GCA_031431035.1 Rhodoferax sp. | reverse complement strand
TGGGCGACCGCAGCAAAACCTTGTGGGGCGGATGGGCCGTGTTTGGTGCAGGTTTCAATTGGTACTTCAGTGGCGACGCGGGGTATTCCAAAGACTTTGCGGATACCTTCAAACACTTTGCCGACAGACGCCCGGTGGGTCAGAACGGTAAATTGTTTGACCTGGCGCTCATTCCCGTGGGCGCGTACGAGCCGCGCTGGTTCATGAAGGTGCAGCACATCAACCCGACCGAGGCTGTGCAGGTTCACCAAGACTTGGGTTCGATGCGCAGCTTGGGCATTCACTGGGGCACCTTCAATTTGACCGACGAAGCGCTAGACCAGCCGCCCATCGACCTGAAGGCGGCGAGGCAAGCGCAGGGCCTCACCCCAGAGGATTTTTTTTTGCTGAAAGTTGGCGAAACCCGCCAGTTGCCGCGCCGTTGACAGGGTCAAGCGCTCAGGTGCTTGCCCACAATGCCGGCCAACTCAAACATCGTGACCTGCGCTTTGCCAAAAACCGGCAGTAGCTTGGCATCGGCATTCACGTTTCGTTTGTTGGCAGCGTCTTGCAGGCCGTTGGCTTTGATGTAGTCCCACAGCTTTTTGATCACTTGCGGGCGCGACACCGGTTCTGCCCCAATCACGCCAGCCAAAGCGGCGCTTGGCTGCAAACCAGCGGCTGGCGCAGATTTGGCTTTGGCCGAGGCTTTGCGAGGTGCCGCAACTTTGGTTTTGGCTGGTGCCGATTTTTTGGCGGCCGTTTTAGTGGCAGTCTTGGTAGTCGTTTTAGCCGAGTTTTTAGCCGCAGTTTTTCCAGCGGCAGGCGCTCTGCCAGCCGCACCCGCGGCCGTCTTGCGTGGCGGGAACTTGGAGGGTGCAAACTCAAAATTGACTTTGCCCGCTTCGGCGTCCCAAGCCAGCATGGCCTTAAAGCCCCGCCTTGTGCGCATGGAAACAAATTTGTCCAGCAAGTCGGTTTTCCCCGTTTCCAGCAATTTGCTCATCTGCTCGCGCACGATGGGTTGCTGCAAAATAATCTGGCCGCTTTTGAAGTCGCAACTCGGAATGGGTTGTGTCATGGTGGGCACTGACTTCTCGCACACGTAGTTCTTGCCATGTTCAAACACTGCGCCACCGCATTTGCGGCACGCCCCAAGCGACATTTGAGCTGAAAAGTCAATAATTTCACCTGACTCTTCGCCCTTTTTGTCATCGCCAAAGTCAAACTCCAGCTTGTAGTTTTTGGTGTCTTCATCGAACTTGATGACCATCTCAGCCGTGAATGGCCAGCCCGCTTTGGATCGGAACCCGTCCAAGGGTCCTATCTTCTTGTCGCGCAAAAATTGCTCAACCTCGGTCACCTCAAAAGTGCGGCCCGCAGGTGTTTTGCCAAATGAGAAGCCGCAGCCGGTGTCGGTGTCACCCTGTGCAGGTGCCACGTCGGTTGGTCGACCGACGCACGCATATCTGCGGTAGTTTTCTTTCACAATGCCACCGCAATTGGGGCAAGGGCTGGCCAAGGTGGCGTAGTCGCCCGGAATGGTGTCGCGGTCATATTCTTTGGCTTTTTTGACCATGCGTTCGGTCATGGCAGCAATTTCAGCCATGAAGGACTCGCGGGTCAGCTTGCCGTGCTCCATCTGCGACAGCTTGTATTCCCACTCGCCCGTCAATTCAGCTTTGGACAGCTCTTCCACCCCCAGGCCGCGCAGCAAGGTCATCAGTTGAAACGCCTTGGCGGTAGGAATCAGCTCACGGCCTTCGCGCAGCATGTATTTTTCAGCGATCAGTCCCTCAATGATGGACGAGCGCGTAGCAGGCGTGCCCAAGCCCTTTTCTTGCATGGCTTCGCGGTGTTCGTCGTCTTCCACCGTTTTGCCTGCGTTTTCCATGGCTCCGAGCAAAGTCGCTTCTGAATAGCGGGCCGGTGGGCGCGTGGCCAAGCCTTTGGGGTCAACGGTTTCGGTTTTGACCTTTTCGCCAGGGGCAACAGGCACCAGGCTTTGGCCTTTGTCGCCGTCTTTGGCGTCAGCGACTTCCTCTGCGGCCTCTTTGCCGTAGATAGCCAGCCAACCCGGCTTGACCAAAACCTTGCCTTCGGTTTTGAAGTTGTGGTCCGCGCCCAAGGCGTTCACGGTGCTGATTCGCGTGGTTACCTGGTATTCCGCACTGGGGAAAAACACCGCCATGAAGCGCCGCGTGACCAGGTCATAGACCTTTTGCTCAGCTTCAGACAAGCCGCTGGGTGCCTGCAAGGTTGGGATGATGGCAAAGTGGTCGCTTACTTTGGCATTGTCAAAAATGCGTTTGGACGGCTTGACGTAGTTGCCTTTGATGGCGGTGGCGGCAAAAGGTGCCAAGTGTTTCATGCCGCTGGCAGCCAGCATGGTGAAGGTGTCTTTGACGACGGACACGTAGTCCTCAGGCAGGGCGCGCGAGTCGGTACGCGGGTAGGTCAGCGCTTTGTGGCGTTCGTACAGGCTTTGCGCAATCGACAAGGTGGTTTTGGCAGAAAAGCCAAATTTGCCATTGGCCTCGCGCTGCAAAGACGTCAAGTCAAACAACAAAGGCGACGCTTGCGTGGTGGGTTTGCTCTCTTCCGTCACGCTGGCGGGCTTGCCACGGGTGGCGTCGGCAATGGCCTGCGCGTCTTTTTGGCTCCAGACGCGGTCAGCCTTTTTCTCGGCATCTTCGGCGTCTTTTTTCCATTTCGGGTCAAACCACTTGGCGGGGTAGTCACCGGCAACGGCTTTGAAGGTGGCGTGAATTTCCCAATAGTCGCGGCTGATGAACCTGCGAATTTGCTCTTCACGCTCGACCACCACCGACAAGGTGGGCGTTTGCACCCGGCCCACGGTGGTTAAAAAGAAGCCGCCATCGCGCGAATTGAACGCCGTCATGGCGCGGGTGCCGTTGATGCCGACCAGCCAATCGGCCTCAGACCGACAACGGGCGGCGTCGGCCAGCGGCAGCATTTGCTTGTCTGTACGCAGGCTGGCAAAGCCATCGCGAATGGCCTGCGGTGTCATCGACTGCAGCCAAAGGCGGCTTACGGGCAGCTTCACCTTGCTGTACTGCTGAATCAGCCGAAAAATCAGCTCGCCCTCGCGCCCAGCGTCACAGGCGTTGATGAACGCGCCTACATCTTTGCGTTTGGCCTGTTTGACGATGGCATTCAGCCGCGTCTTGGTCTTGTCCATCGGGTGCAAATCGAAATGCGGCGGAATGACGGGCAGGTTGGCAAAGCTCCACTTGCCGCGCTTCACGTCAAATTCTTCGGGCGCTTGAATCTCGACCAAATGGCCGACCGCGCTGGTCACCACATAGGTCTCGTTTTCAAAGTGTTCGTCGTGTTTGTCGAACTTGCCCGCCGTGGGCGTGAGGGCGCGCACGATGTCTTGGGCGACGGAAGGTTTCTCTGCAATAACTAGTGTTTTCATCTGACTACAATCCTAATCCTCGCGTGCGCGCAGGTGCGCACACGTACGATTCACCATACCAAATTTTCAAGGGCGACAAAAAAGCTGCCCTTTTTTGCCCCAAAAATCGTGAACAAAAAAATCGCCCCAGGAGATAACCGTCGCATTCAAACCCGGCGTTCGGGCGTGCATGGCAAGGGCGTGTTTGCCGTGCAGGATATCGCAGAAGGCGAAACCATCATTGAGTATGTGGGTGCCATCATCAGTTGGGCCGAAGCCCAAAAGCGCCATCCGCACGACCCCAGCGACCCCAACCACACCTTTTATTTTCACATTGACGAGAAGCGGGTGATTGACGCGCTGTACGGCGGCAACTCATCGCGCTGGATCAACCATTCGTGCGACGCCAACTGCGAAGCGGACGAAGACGGCGGACGGGTTTTCATCAAAGCCCTGCGCAATATTGCGGCGGGTGAAGAGCTGAATTACGACTACGGCCTGATCATCGAAGAGCGCTACACGCCCAAGCTCAAAGCCGAATACCCCTGCTGGTGCGGTGCCAAAACCTGCCGCGGCACTCTGTTGGCCCCCAAAAGACGCCAACCCAAACAGTAATTGGCATGAAATGGCAAGCTGAGAGCCTTTGGCAGGCGGTTGTTCCGCTGGTTCCGGGTTTTTCAATCGAAATCCTGCCGGCCATCGATTCCACCAATTCCGAACTCATGCGCCGCGTGCGCGCAGGCCAAACCGACCCGGTGCTGCTGGTGGCAGAGCGCCAAACCGCAGGCCGCGGCCGGCTGGGGCGCAGCTGGATCAGCGAAGTCGAAGGCTTGGGTGCCAGCCTGACCTTCTCATTGGGCATGCCCTTAGCCCCGGCCACCTGGTCAGGCCTGTCGCTGGCGGTCGGCGTGAGCGTGGCGCAAAGCCTGCACCCCAGCTTGCAATTGAAATGGCCCAACGACATTTGGTTGGCTGGCCGCAAATTGGGCGGCATTTTGATCGAAACCGCAAGTTTTGGCGACCTGCGCTATGTGGTCATTGGCGTGGGGCTCAACATCTTGCCGCGCGACGCACAGGGCTTGTCCACGCCGCCCGCTTGCCTGCAAGAGGTACAGCCCGGCATGGACGCCGCCATGGCCTTGCAGCGGCTTATGGAGCCGCTGGTTCGGGCGGTGCAGCAGTTTGAGCAGCACGGTTTTGTGCCGTTTCAGGCGGGTTTCTCGCGGCTTGATTTGCTGGCTGGGCGCAGCATCACCTTGAGTGATGGCGGCATCGCGCAAGCCCTGGGGGTGGATGCGCAAGGTGGTTTGCGGGTGAGCGGGCCGCAGGGTGAGCGCACCATCACCAGCTCTGAAGTCAGCGTGCGGCCCATCGCCTGATGTCCCTGATGACCCTGATGACCCTGATGCTCAAGCTTATCGTCGCCCTGCTTTTGTTGGCCAACGCGACCTTTTTTGTCTGGTCACAAGGCTTTTTGCGCGCCTGGGACTTTGCGCCCAAACAACAAACCGAGCCCGAGCGCGTCGCCCAGCAAATCAACCCCGACGCCATTCGCCTGTTGAAACCCGACGAAGCCCGCCGCCTGGACGTTGCGGCAACCGTGGTCGCCAAACCGCTGGAATGCCTGCAGGCGGGCGTGTTTGACGATATTCAAGCCACCGTGTTGCGCAAGTCGCTTGAGGCCAGCCTGCCCGTTGGGTCCTGGGTGCTGGAACCCATGCGAGAGGCCCCGCGCTGGATCGTCTACATGGGCAAGTACCCCAACGCCGACGCGCTGGCTAAAAAGCGCAGCGAACTGGCCGCGCTGAACCTGAAACTGGAGGCGCTGACAAACCCGTCGCTCGAACTCGGCTTTTCATTGGGCAGTTTCGAGACCCAAACCGCCGCCACCAACGCCCTGAACACCCTCACCAAACGCGGCGTGCGCACCGCCCGCGTGGTGCAAGAGCGCGCCGAATTGCGCGGCACCAATCTGAAGCTCAACGCCGTGGACGACGCCTTGCGCGGGCGATTGGATGAAATGAAAGCAGCGCTGGCGGGCAAGGCGCTGCGGGCTTGCAAGTAGTTGGGCTGCAAAAAGAGCTTGATTTTCGTAAAATGAACCTGTAGGTTCTTTTTATGAAAAATGGTCAAATTTTTAATTAAATAGGCCTCTAGCTCTCGAATTGATTGAATAGTTAGATATGAAATTCATAGCAATTTGCCCTGACGCTAGCTTTGTCCTTGCGACTGGTTGGCGTAGCGGGTTGCAGGCTTGGATGCCCTGCCTGTCCGCGTCGCAAAAGCTGCAACTCCCGCCAATCCCCAGAAGCCCCTCATGAATCCGTCCTTCGTCCAGCATATCGATCACGTCGTCCTTCGGGTGATTGACCTGGAACGCAGTGTCGCGTTCTACGAAGCCGCTCTGCTCGCGCACCTAATCGATCAGAAAGTTGAAGTGCTCGGGCCTGCAGCCTACAATTTTGGGGCAGAGGGTGTTGGACTTTCGCTGTACTTCTCTGATCCGGATGGCAACATCGTCGAGCTCAAGGGTCCGGCGCAGGAAGCATAAATTCACCAGCCAGGAGGATCAAAGAATGCCGACTGAACCAAAGACCAAAGGCCCCGCGTCTTACTTTCCTTCAATCGAGAAGACATATGGCAAGCCAGTCACCCACTGGCTTGAAATAGTCAAGAAGGCGGGTCCACTCAAGCACATGGAGCTTGTGAACGTTCTCAAGACTGAACACCAGATCGGCCACGGGCACGCCAACGCCCTCGTTGCCTACTTGATGGCCAAACGTCAATAGGCTCTTGGCAACCCAAGTCACTCCTTTCTTTTCAATCAAAAGGCGTCGCAAATGCCAAAATTCGTAGCGCTGTTGCGTGGCATCAATGTTGGCAAGGCCAAGAGAGTTCCTATGGCCGAACTGCGCGACCTGCTGGCTGAGCTTGGGTACACAGACGTGGCAACTCTGTTGAACAGCGGAAACGCTGTGTTCCGTGCGTCCAAGGGAACGCAGGCGCAGCTTGCGACAGACATAGCTGCTGCCCTATTTTCAAAACTAATGGTTGAAGTTCCCGTCATCGTCAAGTCGTCGAAAGAGCTTTTGGCAATCGTAGGGGAGAACCAGCTGGCCGATGAGGCGAGCAATCACTCGCAACTGATGGTCGTCTTCGCTCAAAGCAGCGCTGCACTTTCGGGACTCGGCTTGGTCGAGTCTTTGGTCGTGTCGCCTGAGCGGTATTTGCTAGGCAAAAATGCTGCGTACTTGCACTGCGCAACGGGCATCCTTGAAAGCAAAGCCGCTGAAGCATTGCTCGGCAAAGCTGGCAAGTCGGTCACAACAAGAAACTGGGCAACCGTGCTTAAGTTGCAGGCCTTGGTAAGTGAAAATAACGCAAAGCGCAACCCACTTCCATGACCCCCATCACCGTCCACCAAGCCGCCTTTGTTGACCTTGACGAATTGGCGCAACTGTTTGATCTGTATCGCGTTTTTCAGGGCAAGCACAGCGATCTGCCAGCCGGGCGTGCGTTCCTTCGGGCTAGGTTTGACCATGGTGAATCTGTGGCGTTTATCGCTCGCGCGGGGGCAACGCCACTGGGGTTTGCGCAGCTTTACCCGAGCTATTCGTCCACTGCTTTGGCGCGGGTTTTCATTCTGAATGACCTGTTCGTGAGTGACGGCGGTCGCCGCAAAGGGGTCGCGTCCAAGTTGTTGACGGCTGTGGAGAGCTACGCCTGGGCGCACGGGGCTGCGCGGGTGTCGCTGAACGTGGCGCTGGACAACTTGCCAGGGCAGGCGCTGTACGAGGCTCAGGGTTGGACTAAAGACGCGCAGTTTGCGATGTACCACCGCTTTCCCGCGGGTTCTGGTTAAATTGGCTGAAAATTCTATAAAAGAACCTGCAGGTTCTTTTTTTCTAATTGCGCCGATTTTAAGACAAAATAGGCCTCTAGCTCTCGAATTACTTACATAGTTTGCTATAAAAAATATAGCAATAGATGACTGTGCAACTCCGCGTGAAATTGCCCTAACGCCTGCCATCCAAACGCCTGCCCCAGCCTCATTCAGCCGCCATCTCCGCCTCCCAAACGCGAGTAGAAAACCGCACGCTGAATAAAGCACCCGGCGGTGTTTGGCCTTCGTGGGTGGCGCCAATGCTGACATCGGCCCTATGGCGTTGGGCGATTTGGCGCACGATGGGCAGGCCCAAGTTCGAAAGCCTAGGGTCAGGAAGCGCCAAGCGACGCTACTTTCGGTCACCGATGACGCCCACGCAAGCGGTGTCGATGCCACCGCTCGCCCGCGACGACTACCTGCGAGCACTCTCCGACGAACTAGAGACATACGGCAAGCCGGTCGCCTATCTGCACGGCGACACGCATACCTTCCGCATCGACAAGCCGCTCTACAGCCGCAAGACCAATCGAGCGTTCCAGAACTTCACGCGCGTGGAGACCTTTGGTTCCCCAGAAAGTCACTGGGTTCGCGTCACTCTGGATCCTTCTGCCCCGCAGCTCTTTCGCTTCAAGGCTGAACTTGTTTTAGGGAATCTGGTTAACGGAGAAAAATAAGAGACGGCAAGCGAAGCGGTCAGTTTGCCGCGAACGCTAGGCCTCACGCACGCCCCTTTTTCACTCCTGTCCAGGGTGGGTCCGTAATCGAATTCAATGATGGCTCCGAAGGGCTGCGCGTCGTTTGGCGGACTTAAAAACATCGCGGCCTTGACACGGCTTGGGAAGAAGAACAGACTTCTGGCCTCACTGTTGCTGTAACTTGTCAGGCGCTCAACATGCTTAGACTTACCCCGCAAATTCAGGACTCCCAACCGCACTTCGAAGTCGAAGTAGCCCTCCCGGGCACCGGCATATCACGCCGAAGAATGATGACTGTGTCGGCAGCCATTGCCGGCACGGGACTAGCTGGTGGAATAGCACCGGCTTTCGGTCAGCAGCCCCCAGCGCGGTCGACAAATGGACAAATACTTGGGCCGTTCTACCCCGTACGCCAACCCATCGATCAGGATGCTGACCTCACCATCGTGGCTGGCAAAGACGCACGCGCTATCGGTCAAATCATCTACCTCAGTGGCCGGGTAACCAATGCCCGTGGTGAGCCAATCGTTGATGCTGAACTGGATATCTGGCAGGCCAATGCCGCTGGCCGCTACGACCACCCCGCCGATCGCAACCCGGAGCCAGTCGACCTCAATTTCCAGGGATTCGCGCGAATTCGAACGGGACCTGACGGTAGCTACCGCATCAAGACAGTCAAGCCAGGTGCCTATCCGGCGACTCGCGATTGGATGCGACCTCCGCACATCCATTTCGACGTCAAGGGCCGCGCCAGCCGGCTCGTCACTCAGATGTACTTTGAAGGTGAAGCATTGAACGACAAGGACAAACTGCTTCAGGATTCGTCACGCAAAGAGGGGTTGATTGCTCGCTGGGGCGCATCGTCCGGGGCGCAGGAGTCAAGCTCACTTGTGGCCGTCTGGAACATTGTCTTGGCGGCCGGTTGATCGGTTGAATGCGTTGGCGATGAAAACGTCATCGTCAGTGGACCTGAGCGCAAGTCTGATGTTGTACCTAGTGAACCAATAGAGTTGAGCGATCACCGTGCATTCAATGCAGTCACGCCTTGAATCTCAGCCGAATTGGCTGTCGCTTTGCTCTTTTCGTGCCACCACACACGCGAAAGGCTAACAGATCATGTCGTCAAACAATCAAGATCGCCGCCGTTTTCTTGGGCAGGCGTCAGCCCTGTCGCTTTCAACCTATGCTGGCATGCTGCCGGCCGCCACGCCAGATGTTGGCGCCAAACCAAACATCATCTACATCCTTGCCGATGACCTGGGTTATGCAGACCTGAGCGTTTACGGGCAAAAGGATTTCCAGACTCCGCATCTGGACCGGCTGGCGCGTCAGGGCATCCGCTTTACGCAGTCCTACGCCAATTCCGCCATTTGTTCGGCCTCACGCGTTGCCCTGATCACCGGACGGTACCAATACCGGCTGCGTGGCGGATTGGAGGAGCCGATACGTGATCGTATGTCGGAAGTGATTGGTCTTCCTCCGCCGCATCCAACTCTGCCGTCGCTGCTGAAAAAGGCAGGCTACCGCACCGCACTTTTTGGCAAATGGCATTTGGGCTACCTGCCTGCTTTCTCCCCACTTAAGAGTGGCTATGACGAGTTCTTTGGCAATTTCAGCGGCGGCATCGATTACTTCACCCACAAAAGTAGCACGACGGCTACCGCCGTGGTTGACCTCTACGAAGGCGAAACACCAACAAAGCGCGCGGGCTATGTGACTGATCTGCTCGGCGACCGCACTGTCAAGTACATAACTGAACACGACAAGCGGCAGCCTTTTTTCGTTTCGCTGCACTTCACAGCACCGCACTGGCCATGGCAGGGACCTGACGATCAAGCGAGCTCCAGCAAACTGAAAGGCCTGCGGCACAACGATGGCGGTAGCTTGGCCACCTATGCCAAGATGGTGGTATCGATGGACGCCGCCATTGGCCGAGTGCTCCAAGCGCTGGCGACCAACGGCCTGGAGGAGAACACCATCGTGGTCTTTTCCAGCGACAACGGCGGCGAAAGGTTTTCGAAAACCTGGCCTCTGAGCGGACAGAAAACCGAACTGCTTGAAGGTGGCATTCGCGTGCCGACGCTCATGCGATGGCCTGCCAAAATCAAGCCCGAACAGGTCAACACACAAGTGGCCGTGGGTATGGATTGGTTGCCCACGCTGCTCGCCGCAGCTGGCGCTGCCCCCGATTCGAATTACCCCAGCGACGGAGAGAATTTGTTGCCAATTCTGTTGGGCGAAAAGCCACCGATCACACGAACGCTGTTCTGGCGCTTCAAATCGAATGCGCAGCGAGCGGTGCGCAGTGGCGATTGGAAGTATTTGAAAATGAGCGACAACGAGTTTCTTTTCAACCTAGCAAACGACGTACGCGAACGGGCCAATTACGCCCAACTTGAACCAGAAATCTTTGCCAAACTGAAGCAACAGTGGGAAGCCTGGGACGCGACGATGCTGCCCATCACCAAGGATGTGAAGACCGATTGGGTCAACCCAAAAACCCAGGCTGATCACTACCGACAAATGGAGCCGGACTAGGCTGACTCAAGCAATGTTCTGACCACCGAACGTCTTCAACTGCGGCATCTTGAGCACGATGACCTTGAGAGTCTTTACGAACTGTACCGAGATCCCGCAATTCGAAAGTACTACCCGGACGGGACTAGAACCTTCGCGCAAACGAAGGAAGAACTTGAGTGGTTCCTTAACGGGCACCCCCAACGTCCTGAACTCGGGCTTTGGGCAACTATCGAGCGATCGTCCGGTGAGTTTCTGGGTCGGTGCGGATTACTGCCGTGGATGATTGAGGGAGCGCAGGAGGTTGAAGTGGCTTTCATGATCAAGAAGGAGCGCTGGCGGGAAGGATTTGCAAGCGAGGCCGCGCAGGGCATCATTGACCATGCTCAGCACGTTTTGGGTCTGCGTCGTCTTGTGTGCCTCATCACACCGGGCAATATGGCGTCGGTAGCGGTCGCTAAAAAAATTGGGATGGTCCTAGAGCGCGAGTTCACTGATGAGTTTGGTCTATGCCAACTCTATACAACCTATCTGAGTGGCAATGGCGAAGCCCATGGTCAACCTGACCCGTTGCGGTAGGCGTCCCACGGCAGGCCTAGGGCCTTCTGGCATTTCGCATGCCTGGGCCTGGCAGCACCTGCCAACGCGGGCAGGTTGTCGCGGGCGTAAATCGCATGGAACAACACTGTTGTGAAACGATGGATCGCACTTGGCGCAGCATTCACTGGCTGGTGCACAAGCCCAACCCTGCTAAATTCCGTTCATGACCCCCATCAGCGTCCACCAAGCCGTCTTCGCTGATCTTGACGAATTGGCGCAACTGTTTGACCTGTATCGCGTTTTTCAGGGCAGGCCCAGGGTTGGAGCAAAGACGCGCAGTTTTTGATGTACCACCGCTTTCCCGCGGGTCCTGGTTAAATTGGCTGAAAATTCAAAAAAAGAACCTGCAGGTTCTTTTTTTCTAAAAAGCGCCGATTTTTAAGGCAAAATAGGCCTCTAGCTCTCGAATTACTTACATAGTTTGCTATAAAGAATATAGCAATAGATGACTGTGCAACTCCGCGTGAAATTGCCCTAACGCCTGCCCCAGCCTCATTCAGCCGCCACTTCTGCCTCCCAAACGCGGGTAGAAAACCGCACACTGAACAAGGCACCCGGCGGTGTTTGACCTTCGTGGGTGGCGCCAATGCTGACATCGGCCCTATGGCGCTGGGCGATTTCGCGCACGATGGGCAGGCCCAGGCCGGAGCCATCGGCTTCGGTGCCCAAAGCGCGGTAAAAGGGCTGGAAGACCAGCACGCGCTCAGCTTCGGGAATGCCGGGGCCGGAGTCTTCGATCTGCAACAGCAGGGTTTCATTCACCGGGTCTGCAATGACGCGGGCGGTGACGATGCCGGGTTTCTCGGGGCTGGACGGGGTGTAATTCAGGGCGTTGTCCAGCAGGTTGCGCACCATTTCGGTCAACAGGGTCAGGTTGCCGTTCAGTTGCACGCCCAGGGCGTTGGGCTGGTCGCCTTCGTAGCCTAGGTCGATTGATTTTTCCAGTGCGCGGGGCACACAGTCTTGCACCACGTCCATTGTCAAACGCGCCAAGTTGCAGGTTTGGCGGGTCATGATGGCGCCACTGCTTTCAGCCTTGGCCAGCGCCAGCAGCTGGTTGACGGTGTGGGTCGCGCGGATGCTGGAGCGGCCAATCTGGCGCAGCGATTTTTTCAGCTCGTCAGTGTTGGTGTCTTGGCGCAGCGCCAGCTCGGCTTGCATGCGCAGGCCCGCCAGCGGTGTTTTAAGCTGGTGCGCGGCATCGGCCAAAAAGCGTTTTTGGGTGGTGATGGAGTCTTTCAAACGCATCAGCAGGTCATTGACCGACGACACCAGCGGCACCACTTCAAGCGGCACGGTTTCAAAGTGCAGCGGGCTTAAGTCGTCGGGCTTGCGTGCGCGAATGCGCTCTTCCAGCTGGTTCAGCGGCTTGATGGCTTGCAGCAAGGCCAGCCAAACCAACAGCACGGCCAGCGGCAAAATGACGAACTGCGGCAGCATCACGCCTTTGATAATTTCGGTGGCCAAGATGGAGCGTTTGTCCAGCGTTTCAGCCACCTGCACCAGCGCTGGCTTGGCCCCCGGAATCGCCAGCTTGATCCACAAGTACGCGACCTTGATGTCGGTTCCGCGGTACTCCACATCGCGCAGGCGCACCTCGCCCGGGGTTACTTTTTCGTCGTCAGGCGGCAGGGGCAGTTCGCGTTCGCCGCTGATAAATTCGCCGCGCGCGCCCAGCACTTGGTAGTACACGGTGTCGGTGTCGTCAGCCCGCAGTAGCTCGCGCGCAGGCAACGGCAGGTTGAATTCCATCTTGTTTTTGTTGACCGTGACCAGCTGTGCCAAGGCGCTGACGTTGTATTCCAGTGCCCGGTCAAACGGCTTGCCCGCAATGCCTTGCGCCACCAGCCAGGTCAACACCAGACTGACAGGCCACAGCAGCAACAGCGGTGTGAGCATCCAGTCCAGAATTTCGCCAAACAGGCTGCGCTGTTCGCGCTGGAACAGGTTAAGTGCCACAGAACGGCGGGCTCACGCTTGAATTTTTTCCAGGCAATAGCCCAGCCCGCGCACGGTGGCGATGCGCACGGGGCCTTTTTCAATCTTTTTGCGCAGGCGGTGAATGTAGACCTCGATGGCGTTGTTGCTGACCTCTTCGCCCCACTCGCACAGGCGCTCTACCAGCTGGTCTTTGCTGACCAGGCGGCCTGCACGTTGCAGCAGCACCTCCAGCAGGCCCAGCTCGCGGGCTGACAGGTC
>JANPCR010000052.1:0-7583 GCA_031431035.1 Rhodoferax sp. | reverse complement strand
GCTGCTGAAAGTCGATGTACTGGCACTGGGCATGCTCAGCGCCATTCGCCGTTGCCTTGATTTGATCAGCCAGCAGCGCGGCTACACCTTTTTGATGCAAGACATTCCGGCCGAAGACCCCGCCACGTACGACATGATCTGCAAGGCCGACACGGTGGGCGTGTTCCAAATCGAAAGCCGCGCCCAAATGAGCATGCTGCCGCGCCTGCAACCGCGCACTTTTTACGACCTGGTGATTGAAGTCGCCATCGTGCGCCCCGGCCCCATTCAGGGCGGCACGGTGCACCCGTACCTGAACGCGCGGCGCAACCCCGACGACGTGGTCTACCCCAGCCCGGCGCTTGAAGAAGCCCTGAAACGCACGCTGGGCGTGCCGATTTTTCAGGAACAGGTGATGCAAATTGCCATGCTGGCGGCGGGTTTTAGCGCGGGCGAGTCCGATTCGCTGCGCCGCTCCATGGCCGCCTGGAAGCGCAAAGGCGGCGTGCACAAGTTTCATGACCGCCTGGTGGGCGGCATGCTGGAGCGCGGCTACACCGCAGAGTTTGCCGAAGGCATCTTCAAACAAATTGAGGGCTTTGGTGAATACGGCTTTCCTGAAAGCCACGCCGCCAGCTTTGCGCTCATTACTTATGTGAGTTGTTGGCTCAAGCACCACGAACCCGCCTGCTTTTTGGCCGCCATGCTCAATAGCCAGCCTCTGGGTTTTTATTCAGCCTCGCAGCTGGTGCAAGACGCCCGCCGCCATGGCGTGCCCGTGCTGCCGGTGGATGTGATGGTGTCCGGGTGGGATTGCGAGATAGAGGGGGCTGGGGAGGCGGTTAGGGAAATTGCCGGAATTGACGGAATTGGGGTCAGATCCCGATTACCGGAAACCACCTCGCCAGAGGTGAGTTCGGTAGATCGGGCTCTGACCCCAATTCCGGCGATTTCGGCAATTTCCCCAACCGCCTCGCTAACCCCCTCTATCGTGCAGTCCCACCCTGACACCATCACATCCACCGGCAGCACCGGCACACCATGGCGACGGGCGTCTTGCACCAGTTGCGAGGCTGAATAAAACCCGAGGGGCTGGCTGTTCAGCATGGCGGCCAAAAAGCAGGCGGGTTCGTGGTGTTTCAGCCAGCAACTCACATAGGTAATCAGCGCAAAGCTGGCGGCGTGGCTCTCGGGGAAGCCGTATTCACCAAAGCCCTCAATTTGTTTGAAGATGCCTTCGGCAAACTCCAGCGTGTAGCCGCGCTCCAGCATGCCGCCGACCAAGCGGTCGTGAAACTTGTGCACGCCGCCTTTGCGCTTCCAGGCGGCCATGGAGCGGCGAAGAGAATCGGACTCGCCCGCGCTAAAACCCGCCGCCAGCATGGCGATTTGCATCACTTGTTCCTGAAAAATCGGCACGCCCAGGGTGCGTTTCAGGGCTTCTTTCAGCGCTGGGCTTGGGTAGACCACGTTGTCGGGGTCGCGCCGCGCGTTCAGGTATGGGTGCACCATGCCGCCCTGAATGGGGCCGGGGCGCACGATGGCGACTTCAATCACCAAGTCGTAAAAAGTGCGCGGTTGCAGGCGCGGCAGCATGCTCATTTGGGCGCGGCTTTCGATTTGGAACACGCCCACCGTGTCGGCCTTGCAAATCATGTCGTATGTGGCGGGGTCTTCGGCGGGAATGTCCTGCATCAAAAAGGTGTAGCCGCGCTGCTGGCTGATCAAATCAAGGCAACGGCGAATGGCGCTGAGCATGCCCAGTGCCAGTACATCGACTTTCAGCAGCCCCATGGCGTCCAGGTCGTCTTTGTCCCACTGAATGATGCTGCGCTCGGGCATGGCGGCGTTTTCAACTGGCACCAGGCGCGTCAACTTGCCCTGCGTCAGCACAAACCCGCCCACGTGCTGGCTTAAGTGGCGCGGCGAGCCCAGCAACTGGTTGGTCAGTTGCAACCATTGGCGAAAGGCTGGCAAAGTGACACTGTGGCCGTGGCCTGGCAAATCTTTCACTGCCTGGGCCAGCCGCTCTGCCAGTTGCTCGTCTTGCAGCATGCCGCCGTCAAACCAGTGGTGGTCTTCGGCCACGGCGTCGATCAGGGCGCTGTCAATATTCAGGGCCATGCCCACATCCCGAATAGCGCTGCGCGGGCGGTAGGTCACCACGGTGGCGGCAATGGCGGCGCGGTCACGCCCGTACTTGGCGTAGATGTACTGAATCACTTCTTCACGGCGCTGGTGCTCAAAATCTACATCAATATCAGGCGGCTCATTGCGCTCGCGGCTGATAAAACGCTCAAACAGCATGTTCATGCGCGACGGATCTACCTCGGTCACGCCCAGGCAATAACACACGGCAGAATTGGCCGCCGACCCGCGCCCTTGGCACAAAATGTGGCGGCTTTTGGCAAAGGCCACGATGTCATGCACGGTTAAAAAATACATCTCGTACTTCAGCTCGGCAATCAGCGTCAGTTCGTGCTCCAGCTGCAACTGCACCGACGCGGCCACGCCCTGCGGGTAGCGCTGGCTGGCCCCCTCATAAGTGAATTTGCGCAAAGTTTGGGCGGGCGTCAGGCCATCCACTACCGTTTCCAGCGGGTACTGGTAGCGCAACTCGTCCAGGCTGAAAGTGCAGCGCGCGGCCACTGTCAGCGTGTTGGCCAGCGCCTGGGCCGGGTAAATTTGCACCAGCCGCGCGGGGGCGCGCAAATGCGCTTCGGCATTGGCTTGCAGCGCAAACCCGCATTCAGACACGGCTTGGCCCAAGCGCACCGCTGTGATGATGTCTTGCAAAGGCTTGCGCGAGCGCACATGCAGGTGCACGTTGCCTGCGGCCACCAGCGGCACGCCCGTCTGGCGGGACACTTCGGTCAGGGTCTGCAGCCACAGCGCATCGTCCAAACCATGAAGCAGCTCTAGGGCCAGCCACAAACGGCTGCCAAACAGCGCCTGGGCGTGGCGCACCTGGCTGCACAGCGCGGCCAAGCTCGGCGTGCGGCTGTCGTCCTGGGGCAGGGCACGGGGCAGAGCCAGCAGAATCTCGCAGTCGGCCAACTGGGCAAAGTCGCTGCTGCCCCAGCTTATTTCATACTCGCCCTTGGCCGCAGCACATCGCGCGGCGGTGATGAATTCGCACAAATTGCCCCACCCGTTCAGGTTGTGCGCCAACACTATCAGCGTGCCGCCACTGCCCAGCTCAGTTGCTGGCAAGGCAAATTCAGCGCCCACCAGCAGTTTCAAGCCCAGCTTCTTCGCCTCTCCATGCGCCCGCACCACCCCCGCCACCGAACATTCGTCCGTGATCGCCAGCGCCCGGTACCCCAGCGCATAAGCCCGCGCCACCAACTCCTCAGGGTGCGACGCACCCCGCTGAAAGCTGAAATTGGACAGGCAGTGCAGCTCGGCGTAGGGGTGGGGTGGGGCGGCAAATAGGCTGCAGACGTTGACGGCAGACATTATTTCAAAATAACTGTATAAAATTACAGTTTAATTTGATTTCCAATGTCTCAGCGTCAAATCACTGAAAATCGCAGATGTCTGCACACGTACACGTACACGTGCATATATTCGCTAAAATTGGCGCATGCAACGCAAAATGACCATCACCATTGACGAAGCTGTTTATGCTGGCCTGCACAAAGTCATTGGCCGGGGCAATATCAGCCAATTTTTGGAAGGCCTGGCCCGCCCGCATGTGCTGACGGCCGATTCACTGGACGCTGGTTACCAGGCTATGGCGGCAGACCAAGCGAGAGAGGCAGACGCGCAGGAGTGGACGGATGCGCTGATTAAGGATGTCTCTTCATGAACCGAGGTGAAGTGTGGTGGGTGGAGTTCGACCCCGCCATCGGTAGCGAGATTCGCAAGACCCGCCCGGCCGTCATTGTCAGCAACGACAACTCAAACCGGCATTTGGCCAGAGTGCAGGTGGTGCCCCTGTCAAGCAGTATTGACCGCATTTACCCATCCGAGACCGTCATCACATTGGCGGGCCAACGCAGCAAGGTCATGGCTGACCAAATCATGACCGCTGACAAGCGCCGCCTCAAATCCAGCTTGGGCAAACTGACTCAGGCGGATATGCAGGCTGTGGACAAAGTCATCAAACTACAGCTCGAGCTGGGTTAAAAATTGGCAGTTGTGGCTTGATTTTTCCCTTCAAACAAATCTGAAACCAGCCTGTACCGTCAAACACTCTGATTTTGTGACCACTGGCCCCCAGTTGTGGTAGTAATGCCCTAGTCAGCCACCACCCTAGATGCGCGATTCGCTAATCAAGCAAATGGGGCAAAAACTGAGTGACCAACTCTGAAATCACAGCCGCCTGCAGCAGATCTTTGCCCCGCTTGTTAGCGTCTCGGTTAATTTGTTGAGCCAGCGCCAACTTGATTCGTGCATAGTCAAGCGGGTGAACGGTTCTCATCATGGCCATTTCTCCAGACGTTGCAACCACCACTTGGTCAAAACGCCGCGCCGACAGCAATTTCTCTCCCATTGACACTTGGACTGCCCAGAAGTCGTCTTCGTCTTCACTCATCCGCAACGGATGAGGGTCGGCATCTTTGGCTGTGCGCCGCACGATATCCACCTCGAAACCATCCTTGTTTCTGGCAGTGTAGCGCTGGTCAGCCACAACCTCAAAACTTGGGTCGGCTTTGTGCAAAAGTCCGATCAAAGAGGAATCGAGCTTTTGCATGGCAGAAAAAAATGCAAGCCGTTTCCTAGAGTCAAACAGCATGTCCACGTCTCGCGTTGCCATCGCCGCCTCGGATATCCGAACCCCAGCGGCAATTTCAAAGGCATAAAGCGCATGGGTGCCTACTACTTTGAAGTTGTCTTGCAAGCCAGCACTTTCCAACGCATTCAGGACGGCCACCACAATATTTGGAACGCGCCCGACCCGCTGTGCTCGGTTGAGCCGCTGCTGAACGGCCAATTGTGATTTGAGCGCTTTCACCCTCTCTTCAATGCCGGACTTGCGGGACACAAAATTGTTAAACAATGCCAAGCTGTCGTCTGATTGCACCCCCAGCGACCTTTGAGCGCCAGACGCTGAAGTACGAATCAGTGTGCGTTTGCCCCGAAGCTCACGCCAGAGCATTGACCCGCGCACCTCAGAGGCCACTTTTTTTGCCTGCTGAAGTGCGATGAACACGGTTTCTGCATCAATATACTGACGCTTTTGCCCCTCATTCAACTCTAGAAAATAGCCCGACGTCGGTATGTTCATTGTCTTTTGCAAAAATATTATTTTACAGTGAACAATGTTTAAAAACAAACACTTAAGAATTTTTGAAAATCACAACTCAAATCCGCTAAAAAGGGCGCTCTCCTCCATCGATCAAGCTATGCTTAGGGGTAGCCATGGGGTAGCCATGGGGTAGACAGTTGGCACGGCATTTTTGTAACCGTTCGCCCTCAGTTGCGGTAATAATTGGTCGAGGCCGAGTGAATTTCAACCACCGCTAGGATCGCTTCGGCGTCCCAGGCAGGTATCAAACCCAAGCGGCAAGCTGACAAAAAAAGGGACAGACGATGACAGAGCAGGTGGCTGCACCCAGCCCTGAGAAAGTAACCAGCCCGGCGGCAACAGCAGGCGCTGCCGATAAAACGGTGGTTCACCGCGCGGTCGCCTTGCTCTCGCAGGTCCAAAAAACCTACCGCCTCGACTCTATTGACGTGCCCGTCATCAAAGGCGTTGACATCATGGTTCGCCAAGCCTGCTTCACCGTGCTCATGGGCCCGTCTGGCAGTGGCAAAACCACTATTTTGAACATGATTGGCTGCATCGACAAACCCGACGTCGGCGAAGTCACCATTGCCGACTGCAAAATTGCCGAGCTGAGCGACGACGCGCTGTCCGACTTTCGGGCCAAAAACATTGGCTTTATCTTCCAAAACTTCAATTTGCTGCCGGTTTTAAGCGCCTACGAGAATATTGAATACCCGCTGCTCTTGGCTGGCGCGTCCGCCAAAACCCGGGGCGATCGCGTGCCCAAACTGCTCGAAGCCGTGGGCTTGGGCGACAAAGCCAAAAATCTGCCCGGCCAACTGTCTGGCGGCCAGCGCCAGCGCGTGGCCATCGCCCGCGCGTTGGCCCGCAAACCCAAACTGGTCATTGCCGACGAACCCACCGCCAACCTCGATAGCCAAACCGGTACCGCCATCTTGGCGCTCATGCGAAAAATGGTGAATCGCTACGAAATTTCCTTCATCTTCTCGTCCCACGACCCCGAAGTCATCAAAGCGGCAGATGACACGATCTTTTTGAAAGACGGGTTGATTCAGGGTGTGCGCAGACGTGGCCAGGAGGGCGTGAAATGATGACCCTGAATCTGGCGGTTCGGAATTTGCTGCGCAATAGGCGGCGGTCGCTGGCGACTTTGATTGCCATGGCGGTCGGCTCCACGTCGATTTTGCTGTTTGGTGGCTACAGCACCAACATCAACTACACCATGCACACGGAATATGTGCAAACCGGTGGGCACCTGCAAATCCAGCACCGTGACTTTTATCTGTACGGCAGTGGCAACCCAACCGCGTACGCCATTGCGGACCACACCAAAATTCTTGCGGCTATTCAGGCCGACCCAGTGCTGAAAAACATGGTTCTGGTCGCCACGCCGACCCTGCAATTTGGCGGTATAGCTGGCAATTACGCGGCGGGGGTGTCTCGCACCATCATGGGCAATGGCTTTGTTGCCGAAGACATCAACCGCATGCGCAAGTGGAACGATTTTGATCTCAAAAGCACGTCACCAGCGTTTGCACTTGAAGGCGCGGCGCCTGACGCTGCCATCGTCGGCACCGGGGTCGCCCGCGTTCTGCAATTGTGCGAGGCGCTCAAAATCACACGCTGTGCCAAACCACAAGAGGAAAAAAAATCGGCTGGAACTGCGCTGCCAGACGACATTGCTCAGCTTAGCCTGCTAGAAACTCCGGCAACCGCAGGTGCGGCGGCGAACCCGCGTCGGATTGAAGTGTTGGCCGGAAATTCCAAAGGCACACCTAATGTGGCCTCTCTGGAGGTCATCAAGGCTGAGGAGCAGGGGTTTAAAGAGCTTGACGAGGTTTACATCATGATGCACCTCGCGCAGGTGCAGAAGTTGATCTACGGCAACGCACCACCCAAAGTCAGCTCCGTCATCCTTCAACTCAAGCATTCTGACCAAATTGAAGCGGCAACTGAGCGCCTGGCCCCCATCTTGGCGCAGTTTGCAAGCAGCCAACCCCTCACGGTTTTAGACTTTCGCACCCTGAACCCGTTTTACGTCCAAACTATTCAATTGTTTGACACGATCTTCGGGTTTATCTTTGTGCTGATTGGTGCCATTGTTCTTTTCACCGTGAGCAACACGATGAACACTGCCGTGGTCGAGCGCACGGTCGAAATCGGTACCTTGCGTGCCATTGGCCTGCGCCGCGCAGGCATTCGCCAGCTTTTTGTCACAGAAGGCGCGCTGTTGGGGCTTAGCGGCGCTTTGCTGGGAGTTGTCATGGCGCTCGTCGTTGCTGGTATTGCCAACCAGTTGGGCCTAACATGGTTGCCACCCGGCAGCGTTGACCCGCTGCCATTGATTTTGCGCGTTTGGGGCGAAAAC
>JANPCR010000051.1:0-35642 GCA_031431035.1 Rhodoferax sp. | reverse complement strand
CGGGGTTTTGCACCTTCGCGATGAAAAACTTCACACCCGAGTGACCAGCAAACTGACCCGGCTGGTCGTGTTCACCACGGCCGCCAAAGACTTTGTTGCCATAGAACCGGTCAGCCACGTGAACAACGCCATCAGTCTGTTGGAGCGTCGCATGGCCAGTGCCGCAGACTTGGGGCTGCAGGTGTTGCAGCCTGGCGAGTCGATGTCGGCCGAGATGAGCATTCAGGTGACAGCCGCCTCGTGATGCAGCCAAGCCCCCTGGGCAGCGTCTCGCAAGACCTCGCCGTACCCGCACAATGCCCCGCCACGCCCTATTGGGGCGGCAATGATGGTAAAACTCTGCACATCACCACGGCGCGGCAAAGCCGCAGCGCCCAGGAGCTTACCGATTTCCCCCACTCAGGCTGTGTCTTATCAACCCGGGTTGAGGTACCCGGTTTGACTACAAATTTTTTCCGCGATTGACCCGTTTTGAACGCACTCACCCTTTGATTCCCATGACCCAGACCGAGCCAATCCACCCAGCCAAGTCGGAAAACTCTCTGGTCAATGCCGCCATTTCAAGCGCCGTTGCGCAAATCAAAAGCGCCAGCGCCTCGGGCACCGCTTTGCGCATTCGAGGCGGCGGCAGCAAAGACTTTTATGGGCAGTCCTTGCACGGCGACATTTTGGATACCCGTGCCCTGAACGGCATCGTCAGCTATGAGCCCAGCGAACTGGTCGTGACGGTGCAGGCTGGCACGCCACTGGCGGAGCTGGAGAGCGCTTTGGCCCAACAAGGCCAGTGCCTGCCATTTGAGCCGCCGCACTTTCAGTTCGCAAGCCAGCCGGTACAGGCCACAGTGGGCGGCATGGTGGCCGCGGCTTTGAGTGGCCCCGCGCGGGCTAGCGCTGGGGGCGTGCGCGACTTCATGCTGGGTGTGCAAATCATCAATGGGAGGGGCGAACTGCTTACTTTTGGTGGCCAGGTCATGAAAAATGTGGCGGGTTATGACGTGTCTCGATTGATGGCGGGCTCCATGGGCACCCTGGGCTTGATCACCCAGGTATCGCTCAAAGTTTTGCCAGTCCCTCCGGCTGAGGCCACGCTGGTGTTTGAGTTACCCCAAGCCCAGGCGCTGGCTCAACTGCACCGCTGGGGCGGACAAGCGCTGCCGCTGAACGCCAGTTGCTGGATTCATGACGACTCCGCCAAGCCGGCTGGGCGTGATCTGCTTTTTCTGCGCCTGCGGGGCGCGGTGGCTGCCGTGGCGTCAGCCTGCCAAACCATGCTGCGCGAAACTCCTGGCGAGCGCCTGAATGACGCCGAGGCTCACGCCGACTGGCGGGCCTGCCGCGACCAGACACTGCCGTTTTTTAAAAACCCCGCATCGTCAGACCATGTGCTGTGGCGTCTTAGTGTTGCGCAAACCGCTGCGCCATTGGCATTGCCTTGGCCGCAACTGATTGAATGGCACGGCGGCCTGCGTTGGCTTTGGGCGCCGCTGTCAGCCATGGCCGATTTGCGCATGGCGGCCTCGCGCGCGGGCGGCCACGCGACGGCGTTCAGATCAGCATCTGGCACGGTCGATTCCGGCGCTTCCAGCGGCCATGCAATAAGCTGGCAGAGCTTCGCCCCTTTGAAACCGCCGCTAGACACCCTTCACCACCGCCTCAAAGCCGAGTTTGATCCGGCCAATGTGTTGAACCGTGGTCGCTTGTTTTCAATCGCTCCAGCCGCAGGTTTCTAATGCAAACCAATCTCTCTCCCGAATACAAAAACACCGCTGACGGCATGGCGGCTGAAGCCATTTTGCGCAAGTGCGTTCACTGCGGGTTTTGTACCGCCACTTGCCCCACCTACCAGCTCCTGGGCGACGAGCTGGATGGCCCGCGGGGTCGCATCTACCTGATGAAGCAGGTGCTAGAGGGTGAAACACCAACGCGCAAAACCCAGTTGCACCTGGACCGCTGCCTGACCTGCCGCAACTGCGAAACCACCTGCCCAAGCGGTGTGGATTACGGCCATTTGGTGGATATTGGCCGCAAGCTGGTCGATGCCAAAGTGCCGCGCCCTGCCTCGGAGCGGGCGCTGCGCTGGGCCTTGAAAGAAGGCCTGCCGTCGCCGCTGTTTGCACCGGCCATGAAGATGGGCCAACTGGTGCGCGGTTTGCTGCCCGTATCGCTCCAAAACAAAGTGCCACCCAGGCAAGACGCAGGCACTTGGCCCACGCGTCAGCATGCCCGCAAAGTGCTGCTCTTGAAAGGCTGCGTGCAACCCGCCATGATGCCCAATATCGACAGCGCCACCGCCCGCGTGCTGGATGCCATTGGCGTGCAAAGCGTTATCGCTGCCAAGGCGGGTTGTTGCGGCGCGGTTAAATTTCATTTGAACGACCAAGACGGTGGCCGTGCCCAAATGCGCGCCAATGTTGATGCCTGGTGGCCGCATATTGAGGGTGGAAATACCGAAACTCAGGTCGAAGCGATCTTGATGAATGCCTCAGGCTGCGGTGTCACGGTCAAAGAATACGGCCATATTCTGCAAGACGACCCGCAGTACGCGGCCAAAGCGCAACGCATCAGCGCGCTCACGCGAGACTTAAGCGAATGGCTGCCCGAGCTGGCTGACAAACTGCGCGGCAAGTTGGATGCCGACAAGCTGAACGGTACCAACGCTTTTCATCCGCCTTGCACGCTGCAACACGGCCAGCAGTTGCGTGGCGGCGTTGAAACGCATTTGAACGCCTTGGGCTTCAGGGTCAAAACAGCGCTGAACGAAGCCCATTTGTGCTGCGGCTCGGCAGGCACTTACTCCGTGCTGAACCCCGACCTGGCCTACCAGTTGCGGGATCGCAAACTGGGCCACCTGAACGACACCCAACCCAGCACCATCATCAGCGCCAATATCGGCTGCATCACGCACCTGCAAAGCGGAACGCAAACGCCTGTGAAGCATTGGGTCGAGGTGCTGGATGCGGCACTGACCAAGATTTGAGTCTGACGCGAGGATTTGAGCTGTTTTGAAGTCATTTTTGCAAAAAAGAACCTGCAGGTTCTTTTTTTCTCAAAACCCCCGAAATCGGCCAAAATATGAATCAAATCGGCTTCTAGCTCTCGAATATATTCAATAGTTTGCTATTGTATTTGATTATTTTTTGGGGCCAACCCTGCTCATCACTTCTCTGGTCGGTAGGCACCGCGAGTACGGACTATCGTCATACCAAAATTACTGGTTGACATTTGAATTCATTTGAATACAATAAAATTCAAATGAATGTCACACCAAAATCTTCTATCACGCTGATTCCAATCTCTGGGCGAATCTCGGAAGACCTTTACCAGTGGCTGGCGACCGTGCAATTAGAAGGCGTGACGACACTTAGTGACAAGCTGAGAGTTGCCGTGGCGACGCTAAAGCGATTGCATGACGGCGACTCGGATTATTTGGGCGCACTGAGCATGTACCGCGATTTGGGACGAAACACGCGAGAAAACATTGCTGCACTTGAGCCCGCGAATGGATATTCTGAAGTTCTCGCGGCCATAGCAGAACATTCTCCGGCCCTAGCTGCTGGCTTTATTTCAGCGCAGGTTAATTCCCTGGACGATGCGAAAAGGCTAGAAGATCAGTTGGTGAAGCGTAGCCTTCAATTGGTTGAAACACTACTTCGTCAGGCGCTTACAGCCGATGCCAGTGCCTATGATGGGCAGGTGATTCGGAGGAATGTTTCCCGCTTGGTTGAGTTGACAAATGCACTTTCATTGACCTCTTCAAAAGGAGACCTTCATGGCTGACACACTGCGCAACCGCGTCACTCGCCTTATCGCTGGTGGAGCGTACGCATTTTTGGACAAACTTGAGGAGGCTGCTCCAATTGCAATGCTCGAACAAGCGGTTCGCGAAGTTGACAGCATTGCAGGAGAGGTTCGCACCGAACTTGGCAGAACGGTCGCCAATCGCTACTTGGTTCAGCAGCAGCATTTGAATCTCAACAAAGAGCATGACGCACTTTCGCATTCAGTCTCCAACGCGATTTCGTCGTCAAGAGAAGACCTCGCTACCCCTGGAATTTCAAGGCAGCTGGACATTGAAGCCCAGTTACCAGTTCTCGAGTCGAGCCTGCTAAGTCTGAATTCTGAAGAGAAAGAGCTTTCTGGTTTCGTCGATGCACTGATGGGGAAGAAGCGCGAAATGGAAGGGTCCATCCAAGGTCTTGAAGCGTCCCGAAAGGCAGCCGAAGGCCATGCGCTCAGCAAAAGCAACACTGTTGGGTCTGCAAGTGACAGGTATCAGGACGCGCAGTCCGCCTTCAGTCGGACACTCCAACGGCAAACAGGATTGGACATTTCAAACCAAAGTGCCGCACTTGACCAAGTCGCCAAACTCAAAGAATTGAGCGATCTTGTCAGAGAAAATAAAATTAGAGAGCGTTTGGCTTCGCTCAAAGCACAATAGCCAACAACAGAAAATTCTTGAAAACATGATTTGGTTTGCAAATGAGACGTGGCCCTTTGGCGCCGCATTGGCACTGATGCTGGCACTTTTCGTGATTGAAGGTGCAGGCCTGCTACTTGCGCAAAGCCCTTCGAGTTGGCTTGACGGACTGTTTCCGGAGTCAGCTGTCGGGCTCGAGGGCTCTCTGGGTTGGTTGCATTTAGGGCGGGTGCCGTTTCTAATTCTTCTGGGGATTTTGCTGGCCGGATTTTCCCTCAGCGGGTACGCCATTCAGTCTTTGTCCAAAGCCGTATTCGGCACCTTGCTGCCTGCGTGGTTAGCCTGCGTACCTGCACTTCTAGCCGGTTTTGCATCGGTGAATGGAATTGGAGGCCTTTTGGCGCGGATCATGCCTACTGACGAAACCACCGCTGTCAGCGAGGAAAGCTTAATTGGTCGCGCTGGCATAGTCACTCAAGGCATTGCAAGTCGTGCAATCGCAGCAGAAGTCAAAGTACGCGATATTCACGGGCGCGCTCACTACGTCAGAGTTGAGCCCGATCTTGACGCTGATTCTTTCGACGAAGGTTGCGCCGTCTTGTTGGTGAAAAAGCAAGGCGCAATCTACCGCGCAATCCGAAACCCACATCCTGAGCTTCTTTAACACTGCCCCTGAAAATGATCACATTGAACGACAAAACCCGGAACCGAGCTATTGGAACGATTACTGAAGACGAGCTCACAATTCTCCAAAATGGGCTTGAAGAGGAACACGCAAGCGATCAAGACTATTGGATCAATCGCGACATGGTGACGAATTTCAAGGAGTCATTAGGCGACATTGCTTTGGTGGCAACGCTGGAAGCTGCACTCGGTGATCTCGACGAAATTGACGTCGAATGGGTACGGGCTTAAAGCGCGCACCCCATCCTCAATGACTTACAAGCCCTAAATCTGGAATTTTCATGATTGACCTATTGATAAACATCGGCGTACCTGCGCTCATTAGCTTGCTGGCTTTGATTTTCATTGGGGTCATTTTTGCGAGGCTGTATCACCGGGCGACCAAAGAAACTGCGTTTGTGCGCACTGGTCTGGGCGGACAAAAGGTCATCATGGACGGCGGTGCCATTGTTTTGCCAATTTTTCACGAGATTATTCCCGTGAATATGAACACTCTCAAACTCGAAGTTTCAAGAAGGGAAGAGCAAAGTTTGATCGCGTTGGATCGTATGCGGGTCGATGTTGCCGCTGCTTTTTTTGTACGTGTCAAACAAACTGCAGAGTCCGTCAGCACTGCCGCCCAAACGCTGGGCCGAAAAACACTTGCACCAGCTGAGCTCAAGAATTTGGTGGAAGACAAATTCGTAGACGCCTTGCGCGCTACTGCTGCAACCATGACAATGAAGGAGCTACAGGACAAGCGCCGCGAATTTGTTCAAGCTGTCCAAAATGCGGTTGCCGAAGATCTGGAAAAGAATGGTTTGGAACTCGAGGCGGTATCTCTTACCAGCTTGGATCAAACAGCCAAAGATTTCTTTAACCCGAGCAACGCCTTCGATGCTGAAGGTTTGACCAAACTGACTCAGGAAACAGAGGCTCGTCGCAAACAACGAAATGACGTGGAACAGGATACTGAAGTTCAGGTGCGAACCAAAAACCTGGAAGCGGAACGTCTGAAACTCGACATTACGAAGCAACAAGAGTTTGCTACCTTGACACAGCAGCAGGAAATTGCCAACGCAAAAGCAGACCAAGTGGCAGTCATCGCCAAAATCGAGGCCGAACGGCACCGCGAGGCTGAAGAAGTAAGAATTAACGCCGACCGCCTGGTGAAGGAACGCCGTATCGAGGCGGATCGCACCGTGAACAGCGCGGAAATTGACAAAAATCTGTCGATTCAAAAGAAGAATATTGAGGCTGAACGCGAAACCAAAGTCAAACAAGCTGAGCAACGGCAGTCAGTTGAAATTGCCAATCAAGATGCCGCCATTGCGATTGCAAGAAAATCTGAAGAACAGTCGCAGGCAGATGCTGCTGCCAATTTGGCACGAGCCGAGGCGGTTAAGTCGGAAGAAGGTGTGAATACAGCGCGTGAAACCGCTATTGCTGAGCGCGATAAGGCAATTCAATTGATTGGTGCGGCGCAGGAGGCACAGCAACAGGCGATTGCAGTGACTGTAGCCGCCCAGGCGGAAAAGGAAGCAGCAGAGAATCGCGCCATGGCCGTTCGAGTTGAGGCGGATGCCAAAAAATCTGCCGCTTTAGCTGAAGCAGAAGGCATTGCAGCAATCAACGACGCTAAGAATCGCTTAGGGGCAGCGCAAATTGATCTCGCGATCCGAATGCAATTGATACAGTCGTTGCCGCAGATCATTGAGCAAGCTTCCAAACCGTTGGAAAAGATCGACTCGATTCGTCTGTTTCAAGTCAATGGGATGCCGATGGGTGGCGCAAACTCTAGCGGAAGTGGGGCCGGTCATTCATCTGGGTCGTTGTCGGAGCAAGTCGTTAATTCGGCACTGCAATATCAGGTTGCAAAACCCATTGTTGATGCGATCATGAAAGACGCAGGTTTGGCCAATCCCTCGCTGACTGGAATTGCCGAGACTGTGGCTGCAATGGTTTCTGCTCCTGTTGCGACACCTGTTCAGATCAATTCGTCGGATAGAGCCTAGTCGTTTGATTTTTTGAGGCCATTTTTACAAAAAAGAACCTGCAGGATGGGCTATCCTATTAGCTCCACCGGTAGTGGCATCTTAAATTTTGAATGAACAGCTCTAAAAGTAAGCCAGTTGGAGGCGAGGACTACCCAATGACTTGGGGGCAGTTTGTAGACTGGTTTCACTCGGAGCAAGGGTGCCGGGACTATCTAGAGAGACTGCGCTGGGCGGACGGTTTGGTCTGTCCACAATGCGCAGTGATTTCGCAGGTTGAACGAATCAGTCGCTCCAGATGGGTATGTCCGGCCTGCAAATATCAGGCAACCGTAACAGCGGGCACCATCTTCGATAAAACTCGCACAGAGCTGCGGGTCTGGTTCGCAGCCATTTGGTTCATCACCAGCCAAAAGCACGGTGCCAGCGAGTTAGGTCTACAGCGCGTTTTAGGGCTTGGCAGTTATCAGACGGCTTGGGCCATGCTGCACAGACTGCGCCGGGCGATGGTTCGACCTGGCAGAGAATTGCTGCACGGAGAGGTTGAAGTTGATGAAACCTTTTTGGCGTTGACAGATGCAAAGAATCCTAGGGCTGCCACTGGGCGCAAGAGTGGTACAGCCAAAGTGGTGGTCGCCATTGCTGTTGAAATGCTACAACCCAAAGGCTTTGGCAGAATAAGGATTCAACAAATTGAGCGCGGCGACAGTGCCAATTTGCTGCCTTTTATCCAGACATCAGTGCGCCCCGGGGCGCTCATCCACAGCGATGGCTCTCGCTCTTACAGCAAACTTCAAGAAAAGGGGTACATCCACAAAACAACGGTTCATGATGGCTCGGCTGTACCCGCGCACGAATCAATGCCCGGTGTGCACCGGGTGGCCGCATTGCTTCAGCGCTGGCTACTAGGTACGCACCAAGGTGCCGTGCAGCCAGGGCAGCTAGATTACTATTTGGATGAGTTTGTGTTTCGCTTCAATCGCAGAACTTCTCGCTCACGCGGACTGCTCTTTTATCGCCTGCTTGAACAGGCCGTCATCACCGAGCCAGTGACTTATGACGGCGTCGTTCAATCGGCAAAAAAACCAAAACAGAAATCTTCTGTGGAGCTAATAGGATAGCCCGTCCTGCAGGTTCTTTTTTTCTCAAAACCCCCGAAAACGGCCAAAATATGAATCAAATTGGCCTCTAGCTCTCGAATATATTCAATAGTTTGCTATTATTAATATAGCAAATTGACATTCACCCAAAACAGGGTCAACCAGCGCTGATATTGCCTCGCACCAGGGTCTCCAGGGTCAGGGTCAGAAAGCTTTCAAAGTCAATGTGCATGCCGTGCAGGCTGGCGTCTTGCGCCATGACTTGGGCGATGACGGGAGGCGGTTCGGCCAACTGGGTCAGGCTGATGACCAGGGCGTGAATTTGCAGCATCAAAATGGAGGCCTTGTCGACCGTCAGGCCCGGTATCCGTTGGGCCATCAGCAGACTGGCCTCTTGCAGCAAGTCGCGCAGAAAAATCTTGAACTCCAGCGCGGTGGCAGCGTCAATTTTGGGCTCGATCACCGAGTGCAGCAGCACCAGCAGGCGGCGCAGCACCAAACGCTCGGTCAGGCTGCGGGCTATCACAGCGGGCACTGATTTCACGGCGTTGGCCTGGCTGGCAGGGAACCCAGGGCGTCCAGGATCAAGTTTTTGAGTCAAATCAACCAGTAACAGAGACATTTCAGCCCGAACCAGCTCCAAGAACAGGCTTTCTTTGGTCGCAAAGTACAGGTAGGCCGTGCCTTTGGCCACCCCCGCCTGGGCGGCAACGCGGGCGATGGTGACGGCGTCAAAATCTTCATCGGCAAACAGCTGGGTGGCCGACGCGATGAGTTGGGCGCGGCGCAGGTCTTTGTCTTGCCTGCTGCGGGCGCGGTGGCGCAAGGGCGCTGTGCTGCCTGCCCGCGCTGCCTCGCTGGCAGGCGCGGGCTTGCCCAATGCCCTTTTGACCTGAGCCGTCACGCCACCAGCGGCAAGGCGCGCTGGCGTTTTTGCGTCAAGGCAAACAGCGCGTTGGCCACGGCCGGTGCCAAAGGCGGCAAGCCGGGTTCACCCACGCCCGTGGGCGCGCGCGTGCTGGGCACGATGAAGGTGTGAACCACCGGAGCTTCAGCCAGCTTAAGCATCGGGTAGTCGTTGAAGTTGGTCTGCTGCACCACGCCGTCCTTGATGTCGATCTTGCCGTACAGCGCGGCTGTGAGGCCAAAAATAATCGCGCTTTCCATTTGCTGGGCCACGATGTTCGGGTTGACCACGGTGCCGCAGTCGATAGCGCAAACCACCCGGTGCACACGCGGTTTGCCGTCTGCCAGCGACACCTCCGCCACTTGCGCCACGATCGAGCCAAACGATTCATGCAGTGCAATGCCGCGCGCGCGCCCAGCGGGCAGTTTGCTGCCCCAAGCGGCTTTTTCAGCGGCCAGGTTCAGCACGGCCAGGTAGCGCGGCGCGTCTTTCAGCCAGGCACGGCGAAACGCCAGCGGGTCTTGCTTGGTTTCAAACGCCAACTCGTCCATGAAGCTTTCAGAGAAAAACGCGTTGTGCGAATGCCCAACCGAGCGCCAAAAGCCAACCGGCACGCCCATGCGCGTGTGGACGTGCGACATGTGCTGGTGCGCAAAGCCGTAGGGCAAGTCAAACAGGCCCTCGGCGGTGGTTTTGTCTGGCATGTCAAACGGGGTTGCCATGGCGGGCATGGTGCGGGCAAACATGCGCGGGCTGATGGCATCTCCAGCTGAGCGTATGCGCAGACTGCCCACGTTGCCTTTGGCGTCCAGCGCTGCGGTCAGCGCGGCGACGTGCATGGGGCGATAAAAGTCGTGCGTGGTGTCTTCTTCGCGCGACCAGGCCAATTGCACCGGGCGGCCAGCACATTCCATAGCGACGCGCACCGCCTGGGCGGCAAAGTCCACTTCAAGCCGGCGACCAAAACCACCGCCCAACAGGGTGACGTGCAAGATCACCTTGTCAACCTTCACCCCGGCCACGGCGGCCGCCACGTCGCGCACGGCTTGGGGCGCCTGGGTGGGTGCCCACAGCGTGACCGTGCCGTCTTTGACTTGCGCGGTGCAGTTCATGGGCTCCAGCGTGGCGTGGGCTAAATAGGGCGCTCGGTAAATGGCATTCACCACGCGGGTGGCTTTGCCTTCTGCTTCGCGGGCTTCGCCTTTTTCATAAAACGTGGTGCCGTCATCGCCTTTGAGTGCGGCGGTCAGTTGACTGTCAATTTGCTGTGTGTCCAATGCGCCCAGTGCCCGCTGCTGCCATTTCACATCGACCGCCAGCGCGGCCTGGCGGGCGTGCCAACTGGTTTTGCCCACAACGGCAAACCCGGCCGTGGAGCCACCCAAGGCATCCAAAGGCACCAGCCGTTCAACGCCAGGCATGGCCAGCGCGGCTTTGGAATCGATGGCACCCGGTGTGCCGCCCAGCATGGGCGACAGCCGCACCTGCGCGTACACCATGCCAGGCAAACGCACGTCCAGACCAAACTGCGCGCTGCCGTTGGTTTTGGCCGGAATGTCATTGCGCGGTGCGCCTTGGCCAATCAGTTTCCAGTTTTTGCGGTCTTTCAACTGCACATCTGCCGGGGTTGTGCCCGCTGCCAGCTTGGCCAAGTCGCCGTAGCTGGCCGATTTGCCTGACGCGTGAGTCACCACACCGTCTTTCACGCTGAGCTCGGCCACAGGCAGTTTCCACTGCGTTGCAGCCGCCCCGACCAAACTGGCCCGCGCCGTGGCCCCGGCCAGGCGCAAGGGTTCCCACGCGTCTGCCACGCTGCTGGAGCCGCCTGTAGCGTTGATGCCCAGCTCGCGCGCAACTTTGCCCACCACCCAATGGCCCACTTTGACCTTGGTGGCTTTGGTCTCGCCTTCAGATTCCAGCGGGTGAAACGGCAAACTGCCCAGCAGCATGGCGACATTGCCGTAGATGGCGTCGGCACCGGCTTGCTCTAGCCGCACACGGGTCAGAGGCACGTCAAGTTCTTCAGCCACCAGCATGGCCAAAGCGGTGTGAACACCCTGGCCCATTTCGCTTCGCGGCATCGCCAGAATGACACTGCCGTCGGTGGCAATTTTGATCCAGCCGTTCAGCGCCACGTCGCCTGCGCCCGCACCCGTAGCAGGCAGCATGTGCTCGGGCTTGCCCAGGCGCGAGCGGGCGGGCAACACGCCCCAGCCCACCACCAGCGCACCCACGGTACCCACAGCGCCCAGCGCGCTTAGTATCAATGTGCGGCGCTTCATGCTGCAACTCCTGCGGGGCTTCCGGCCACCGGGTTGCCCGCCGCGCGGTGAATCGCCTTGCGCACACGCTGGTAGGTGCCGCAGCGGCAAATGTTGCTCATGGCTTCGTCAATGTCGGCGTCGGTCGGCTTGGGTTTTTGCTCAAGCAGGGCGGCAGCGGCCATCAGCATGCCGCTTTGGCAGTAACCGCATTGGGGCACTTGCTCGGCAACCCAGGCGGCTTGCAGGGCGTGCGGTTTGTCGGCTGTGCCCAGCGACTCAATGGTGCGAATTTGCTTACCGGCCATGGCGGCCAGTGGCATGACGCAAGACCGGGTGGCCACACCATCGACATGCACGGTGCAGGCCCCGCAGGCGGCAATGCCGCAGCCAAATTTGGTGCCCGTCATGTTCAGCACATCGCGCAGCGCCCACAGCAGGGGCATGTTGGGGTCGGCGTCAACTGAAATTGTTTTACCGTTGATGTTGAGGTCCATGGGTTCTCCAGATTCGGGGGTTAACTGACTCTGGGTCAGATAATAACTGAACTTGGGTCAGTTAGGCAATCGCCCTGTGTTGATTCCATTTCCAAATCATTCGTGAAGTAGGCGCAACGACCTGCCCGAATGATTTGGAGATGGAATGACTCCCTACTGACACAGCGCTGTCAGTAGCCCCGGCGCACCATCACCACTCCTTTAACCACCTTGGAGTTCTTTATGACAACCGCCACTGCACCCGCCCTCAAAAATGCCATCACCTGGTTTGAGATTCCCACTTTGAATTTGGCCAAATCCCAGGCGTTTTACGAGACTGTTCTGAATTGCAAATTGCGCCCTGAGGCCATGGGGCCGTCACAAGGGGCGGTGTTTCCGTATGCGGACAAAGGTGACAGTGTGGGTGACGGTGTGGGCGGCACGCTAATCTGCGGCCCCAGCGCACCACCGCCTGGGGCGCAAGGCCCGTTGATTTACCTCGATGCCTCACCGTCACTCGACGCCGCCGTTGCCCGCGCACTCGCCGCAGGTGCCCTGCTTGCGTGCCCACGAGTGGCCTTGCCGCCTGGCTTGGGCTTTTTCGCGCACATCTTCGATTTAGACGGTAACCGGGTTGGCCTGCATGCTTTGGCTTGACCTGATGCACTGTTGACGGGAGGCTACCGCAGCTTGTCGTTACAGTGCCCTCATGCGCCGTGCCGACCGCCTGTTTCAAATTGTCCAGCTCATTCGGGGGCGCAGGCTCACCACGGCTGCGTTTTTGGCAGAGCGGCTGGAAGTTTCTGAGCGCACGGTTTACCGCGATGTGGCCGATTTGCAGCACCAAGGCGTGCCGATTGAAGGTGAGGCGGGGGTGGGCTATCGCCTGGGGGCAGGGTTTGAGCTGCCGCCCCTGATGTTTTCCCAAGACGAGGCCAAAGCGCTGATGGCTGCGGTGCGCTTGGCCCAGTCCTGGCTCGACCCGGCGTTGGCGCGGGAAGCCGAAAACGCGCTGGGCAAAATTCTGTCGGTGTTGCCCAAAAGCGTTCGGGCTGCCGCCGAGAGCCTGGCCCTGTATGCGCCGCTGACCAGCATGGACGCCTTGACGCAACAAGCCGTGCAGGCCTTGCAAACCTGCCGTGAAGCGGTGCACGCGCGACGTCGCCTGAGCTTCAGTTACCGCGATTTGGCAGGCCAGCCTAGCCAGCGCGTGGTGCGCCCCCTGGGTTGTTTTTTTTGGGGCAAAGTGTGGACGCTGGCGGCCTGGTGCGAGTCACGGCAAGACTTTCGCAACTTTCGGGTGGATCGCATTGAAGCACTGGAATTGCTGCCAGACACCTTTCGCGACGAACCCGACAAGTCGCTGGCGCAGCTTTTGCGAAAAGCCACCGCAAGTTTCAAAAAAGAACCTGGGGGTTAATTTTTCGCAAAAACCGGCCCACAACGGCAAAATATCAAGAAAATAGGCCTCTAGCTCTCGAAGAATATAGATAGTTTGCTATTTTAATTATAGCAAATCGATGCCAGGCGATTTTGACAAAACTCAGTGGAAATTGTCAACGGGCGTTCAATCTCGTCACAACTCACCGGCGACCGCGTGATCCCCCGCGCGCGCCGCCCAAACCCGCAGCGCCAAGGCTCAGGCAGCGGCGGCCAGCGCCTTTTCAATGTCTTGCGCCATGCTCGCAGGCGTGTCGGTGGGCGCATAGCGTTTAAGCACCGCGCCGTCTTTGCCGACCAGAAACTTGGTGAAGTTCCACTTGATGGCCTTGCTGCCCAACAGGCCAGGGGCTTCGGCGCTGAGCCATTGGTACAGCGGGTGGGCACCACTGCCGTTCACGTCGATTTTTTCCATCATGGGAAAGCTCACGCCGTAGTTCAATTGACAAAACTCGGCAATTTCGCCGTTGCTGCCTTTGTCTTGCGAGCCAAACTGGTTGCACGGAAACCCCAGTACCACCAGACCTTTTGGGCCATAGCTTTTGTGCAGCCCTTCCAAGCCGCCAAATTGCGGCGTGAAGCCGCAGGCGCTGGCAGTGTTGACGATCAGCATCGCCTGGCCCTTGAACTGGTTCAAGTTGACGGTTTTGCCCTGAATGCTGTTGGCTGAAAAATCGTAAACGCTGGACATGCTGATTCCTTCAAAAAAATCAAGCCTGAGACGGCTTGTGACCAAAGACTGACAACAATGATGCCAGCAATATGAAAGCCCCACCGATCAGAGTGCGTTGCGTCACCTCGCCCGCGCCCAACAGCGTGGCGGACACGCTGGCGTAAAGCACTTCGGTCAGCATGATGACCGACGTGGTGCTGGCTTGCAGGCGAGCGGCACCGTATTGCAAAGCCAGGTTGCCCAGCAAAAACGCCACGCACAGCGCCAGGGCCACACCGACCCAAGCCGTGCTGGGCATCGGCGGCAGGCTGACAAGGCCCGAACTGACGCCGGCCAAAGCCGTCAGGCACGCCAAGACCGCGCCGCCGCCAAACATGGCCAGCATGCGCGACTCTTCAGGTGTGTGGTTCAGCTTGCGCAACAAGACGTTGGTTAAGGCAAAGCTGAAGCCGCCCATCAGCGCCAGGCCGTCCGCCAGACTTTCGGGCATGGGCCAGGCGGCTCCCGGCGCTTTCAACACAATGATGACGCCAGTGAACGCCAAAACCAGCCGCAACAGCGAACCCGCCGTGGGTTTTTCGCCCAACAGGGGCCAGGCCAGCAACACCACCCAGCCGGGCATCAGGTAAAACAGCAGTACCACGCGCACCACGTCGCCCACGGTCACCGCCCAGTTGAAGCCCACATTGGTCAGCCCCGACGCCAAGACCAGCAGCCACAAGAGCGACGGTTTGAGCAAACCGCGCCACGCCTTTGGCCGCACCAGCACCACGCAAATTACCGCAAACAGGTAAATCAGCGCCGTAGCCCAAAGCGGATGCAGGCCATGGCTTTGCAATTCCCGAAATGGCCACCATGAAACGCCCCAGACCAGCGCGTTGAATGTCAGCGCCAGGGCGGGCAAAAGAAGGGCGGCACTCATGAAATGTGGAATCGGAAAGTTGAATAAGCAAAGGAGCAGCGTGCGAAGTCTAGTGGCGAAAGTTGAATGGCCCGCAAGTGCCGCTACTACCGCCAAGGGAATTTGGCCCGAAACGGCGCGAGAGCAAGGCGCGGACCCGCAGACAGCACTCCAGTGCGGCAAGGGCCAGCAACGCCGCTATCGCGCCGTTACGGGCGAAATTTAACCGTGCGAGTTGTCGTTGCGGGCGATGTCCAGGAGATGCTCCACCTCCGCCTTGTGATGGATGCAGTTGCTCTGATGCCACCGGTAAATCAGCCCCATCACGCCCGCCACAATCAGCCCGAAACAGGCAATCGCCGCAAATGGAGACAGACCCATGCCGGCCGACAGGCTGTAGGCCAAGCCCAGCACCAGAATAGACAAATTTTCATTGAAATTTTGCACCGCAATAGACCGCCCGGCACCCATCAGGTTATGCCCCCGGTGTTGCAGCAAGGCGTTCATGGGCACCACCATGAAGCCGCCCAAGGCCCCCAGCAAAATCAGAAAAGGTGCCGCGGTCCAGACGTTGTCAATGAAAATAAGCGCGATCACGGCAAGCCCCATCGCAATGCCCATGGGAATGACTCTGGGGCCGTCCACCAGCTTCATGCGCATGGACGCCACGATGGCACCGACCGCCATGCCAATGGCCACCACGCCCTGCAAGGCAGAGGCTTGCGTGACGGTGTAGCCCAGCGCCACGGCCGCCCAGGTCAGCACCACGGTTTTCAAGTTGCCGGCAGCGCCCCAAATCAGCGTGGTGGAAGCCAGTGAAATTTGCCCCAGCTTGTCGCGCCACAGGCGGGTGTTGCAGGTCCAAAAATCGGGCAACAAACTGACAATGCGGCGCGGCAAGGGCCGCATTTCAACCCCCGTGTGCGGAATGTGGGTGTTGAACAGTGCCGCCAATAGGTAAACAAAAATCAACACGCTAATCGCGGCTTCAGGCGCGGTGTCGATGTTGGTGTGGATCAGCGGCAAGTCAATGCCCAGCAGCATTCGGGAGACCACTGGCCCCACCAATTGGCCCCCCAAGAGCACCCCAAAAATGATGGAGCCAATCGTCAGCCCCTCAATCCAGCCATTGGCTTTGACCAATTGGGAGGCGGGCAAAAGCTCAGTCAAGATGCCGTATTTGGCTGGCGAGTAGGCTGCCGCCCCCAGGCCCACAATGGCATAGGCCATGAGCGGGTGCGTGCCAAACAGCATCATCAGGCAGCCGACAATTTTGATGAAGTTGCTGATCAGCATGACCCGGCCTTTGGGCAATGAATCAGCAAACGCGCCAACAAAGGGCGCCAAAATCACATAAAACAGCGCGAACATGGGCACCAGAGCGGCCTGTTGCCAAGCCGGTGCATGCTCGGTTCTGAGCAATTGAATGGCGGCGACGAACAGCGCGTTGTCAGCCAGCGAGCTGAAAAACTGCGCCGACATGATGGTGTAAAAGCCGCGTTTCATTAAGGCCAGAAAGGCATCGGGCGGGCCGATGTGTGAGTCCTATGTGTAAGGATTTGTTAGATTGCTCAAACGACGTTCAGGTTATAGCACGGCGGGCAGTGTCAGAATCCCACAATCCCCTACCAACAATCCCCTATATTGAGCATGCCGCGTCCTATTCAAGCCACCATTCACACCAACGTCCTGCGCAGCAATTTGCAGCGTGCCCGCCAAGCCACGCCTGACGCCAAGCTTTGGTCGGTGGTCAAGGCCAATGCTTACGGACACGGCATCGAGCGAGTGTTTGACGGTTTGCGCGGCGCAGATGGCTTTGCTTTGCTTGATTTGGCAGAAGCCCAGCGCGTGCGGGCCTTGGGCTGGCGTGGGCCAATTTTGCTGCTGGAAGGTGTTTTTGAACAACGCGACCTGGAGCTTTGCTCGCGCCTGGATCTGTGGCACACGGTGCATTGCAGCGAGCAAATCGACATGCTGGCAACCCACAAAACGAATGTGGGGCAGCGGGTTTTCCTGAAAATGAACTCAGGCATGAACCGCTTGGGCTTCAAGCCCGAGCACTACCGCGCCGCCTGGACGCGCCTGAACGCGCTGCCGCAGGTGGATGAAATCTCGCACATGACGCATTTCAGCGACGCTGACGGCCCCAAGGGCATTGCGGCGCAACTTGCGCGCTTCAATGCCGCCTCGCAAGACCTGCCCGGCGAGCGCTCGATCAGCAACAGCGCCGCCACGCTGCGCCACAGCGGTATTGCGTCAGACTGGGTGCGCGTTGGCATCGCCCAGTACGGCAGCGCGCCAGATTTTCCCGAACACAGTGGCGCAGACTGGCAACTGCAACCGGCCATGACCCTGGCCTCCAAAATCATCGGCGTTCAAGACTTGTTACCTGGCGACACGGTCGGCTACGGCTCCAGCTTCACCGCCTCTGCCGCCATGCGCATTGGCATCGTCGCCTGTGGGTACGCCGACGGCTACCCGCGCCATTGCGCCACGGGTACGCCCGTGCTGGTGAATGGCGTGCGCACCCGCATGGTCGGGCGCGTGAGCATGGACATGATCACGGTTGATTTAAGCCCCGTACCCAACGCCGGTTTTGGCAGTGAAGTTACGCTGTGGGGATGCGCCAGTTCGGGTGCGGTGTTGCCGATTGACGAGGTGGCGCAGGCCGGTGGCACGGTGGGGTACGAGCTGATGTGTGCGCTGGCGCTGCGGGTGCCGGTAGTGGTTGAATGAGTGAAGACTGGGACAGTAGGCAGCACCAGCGCGAAAAGCGCAGGTTCATCGAATCCCGGCTGCAGTTTCATCCGGTTTACTTTCATGCAGCACTAATTTTCACGATCACATGGCTTGCTGGGTGGCTCTTCAGCTGGCTGTTGCTCAAGTTGGGTATGCACAGCCTGCCGCTGCGTTACGGCATAAGCTACCTTTTTTCATACGGGGTGTTTGTTCTTTGTGTCAGGCAGTGGGCAAACTACATGCGAAGCGAGCGCGTAAGTATTGACTCCGGCATTCTCGATGTAGGCACAGGAGGCGCAGAAGGCTGTTTTTTCATAATTATTGCTTCGATTGTCGGTCTGCTGATTGCTGCTCTCTTTGCCATATCGGGTGGCCTGCCATTGCTGATGGAAGTCGCCTTTGAAGTGGTGTTTGCGGGTGTCGTTGTCAAGCGTCTCTCGAAAAAAGAAACACTAGGTGATTGGCTCAGCGTCCTGTTGCGAAATACCTGGATGCATGCACTGGTCGCACTCATTGCGTTGGTTAGCTTGGCGGGTGCATTGCAAGCAAAAGCACCTCATGCGAGCACCTTCGCTGCAGCCGTCAAGCAAATCAACTCTTCGAAGTGAGAACGATCACAAGACTATCGATAGACCTCGCGCCGATTCCCAACCCGCAATACACGCACAATGATTCGATGGTCTTGCAAATCACAAATAATGCGCCAGTCGCCTACGCGGTACTTCCAATAGTTGCCCAATTTGCTGCCTGATAGGGGCTCACCTAAGTCGCGTGGACTCGAAAGCGACGCCACGCGGTTGCGCAAAAAATCGAGGATGCGTGCCTGGACCTGCTTGTCCAGCTTTTTCAGATCTTTTACCGCATCGGGATCGAATTCAACGATCCAGGCCAAGCTGCCGCTCCACGTCATCTAAAGGAATTGTTTTACGGTTCTTCCGCGCCCGTGCTTCAGCTAGGTAAAAGTCTTCGAGGTCATCAATGAATTCGAGAATCGCTTCGCGCGCCAAGGTGGTTTTCGTGCGGCCCGTGGTCTGCGCCAACGCGTTCAGTCGCGTTTCTATGGGTTCTGGTAGTCTGATGGCAAGCATGTCAACCTTTGCTATATGTGTATAGCAAGTATAGGGCATCCACTTGTAATTAAGCGCTGAACGTCACGTCTTTGGGCTTCAACGGTTCGCGGCAGTGGCTGCACACCACTTCAGGCACAAAGGCATGGCCGCAAGACCTGTGGGTCGGCAAAATAGAGCTGGGGCTGTGAAAGTGATGCCGCCCCGCCCAGCTTGAAAAACACATGATGTAGCCGAACAGGTCACGACTGGCAGGAGTCAGGCGGTAGACCCGACGACGCGCGTCAACCAAGTCAGGCTGGCACAGCAGCAGTCCGCAATCCACCATGTCAGACAAACGCCTGGCCAGCACGCTGCTGCCAATGCCCAGCACGTGGCTAAGTTGGTCAAAATAGTGGCAGCCCAGCAGCAGGCCCGAGACAATCAGCAGCGTCCAGCGGTCCACCCGCAGGCCCAGGCCCATTTGCGTGCCTTCGTTGGGGGACAGTCGCGCACTTCGCAGGCGCAGCGCAGGCTGGCGCAACAGCGCCGGGTTGGTTTGGAGCGAAAAAGTCAGGTCATTCACACCCACTTTGTCGCCGCAGGCCACACAACCCAGTTCGGGCAAAAAGGCGTGACCACACGTGCGGTGCACCAGCTGCTGCGGCAATGCCAATTGGCGCGAGCCCCAACGCCGCTCCCACACCCACATCATCAAAACATGGTTGTACAGGGCCAGCCCTTTGTCAGTCAAATGGTAGGCTTGGCGCAGTGGTCGGGTCTGGTAGGGGCGCTGCTCCAACAGGCCAAGCGCCATCAGCGACTTAAGGCGCTGCGTCAAGGTGTGGCGCGGAATGTTCAGGCGCGACTGCCAGTCGTCAAACCGCCGCACCCCCAAAAAGGCCGACAAAATCACCGCCACCGACCACCGGTCGCCCAGCAATTGCAAGCCGTGCCCCAGAGTACTGCTGGCCAGCGCGTCGCGGGTTTGGTCGAGGTCGGGTTTTGCCAAACTATGTCAAACGCTAATCGCCGCACGCCACCACGAAGCTGACCACTGTGGCGCAAGAGCCGCCTATGTTCAGCGTTTGCATGCGCTTGGCACCGTCGATTTGGCAATCGCCCGCCGTGCCGGTGACCTGTCTTGCCGCGTCAAACAGCATGCGCGTGCCGGTTGCGCCCACGGGGTGGCCGCAGCCAATCAGCCCGCCACTCATGTTGATGGGGCAAAGCCCGCCTGGCTCAATGCGGCCATCTTCCACCGCCCGCCAGCTTTGGCCGGGGGCCGTTAACCCCAGGTGGTCAATCGCCATGTATTCGGTGGTGGTGAAGCAGTCGTGCGTCTCAACACCGTGCATGGCCTCAATGCCCGCCACACCGGCACGCCGCCAGGCGTCTTCAATCGTTTGGCGAACGTGCGGAAACACGTAGTCGGCGTTGCGGCTTCGCTCCAGTTTGTCTTTGAGCTTGAGCCCCGCATTGCGATGACCCCAGCCCGTGATTTGCGCCAACTCCTTTATCGGCATACCGCGTTTTGCCGCGTGGGCCGTGGCAAACCTGGCAGACGCCAGCACCACCGCGCAGGCACCATCGGTGATTTGTCCGCAGTCTTGCCTGCGCGTGCCGGGTTCAATCACCGGGTTGGCTTCGTCGTCGTCAGTGAAACTCAAGGCATCAAACTGCCATTTTCGGGTTTGCGCCAGCGGGTTGCGTTTGGCATTGCTGTAGTTCAGTTCGGCGATGCGGTTCAGGTGTTTGCGATCCAGCCCATAGCGCCGCTCGTACTCTTGCGCCACCAGGCCAAAGGCTGCTGGCCACATGAATTTGCACTCAATGTCCTCATGGTTTGCCCAAGCCGCAGCGTTTTGATTTTGTGACGCCACATCGCCTGGCAAGTTTTTGAACTCTTCTACGCCCAGCACCAGCACGCAGTCGTAGCGGCCAGCTTCAATCTCGGCCATGGCCGTCAAAACGCCCAGCGAAGACGAGGCACAAGCGCCCTCGTGGCGCATGGCGGGCACACCCCACAGTTCGGGCACCACCTGCGCCACCATTGCGCCCAAATGGGCCTGCTGGCGCTGCAACTCGCCAAAGGCGTTGCCCACGTGAATGCTGGCAATCTCTGACGCATCAAGCGAACACGCCGCCAGCGCACCCAAAGTCGCCTCGCGCGTCATGTCAGAAATGTCTTGCCCATGGCGCGACCAGGCTTTGGCAAAGTCGGTTTGAAAGCCACCGAGGATGAAAACGGGTTCAGTCATGTTGATCTCCTTAGGTCATTGACGCAATTTACGGCAAGTTGTGCAGGCGAGCCCGGGCCTGTGAGTATTCCAGCACCAGCCGCTCCACCACCGCAGCCACCGATTCAATGGATTTGATGCTGCCCAGGCCCTGCCCTGCGGCCCACACGTCCACCCATTTGCGAGCGGCAATTGGCTTGCCGCTGTCGTACTGGCGAGCAGGTGCGGCGGGCATGTTGTCGGGGTCAATGCCCAGCGCGCGCAGCGAAGGCTTGAGCCAGCTTGCTGGCGTGCCCGTGATGCCTGCGCTGACAATTAAATCGTCCACGGTGCAGTCCACCACCATTTGCTTGAAGGCCTGCGCCGCCATGCTTTCCTCCACAGGAATGAAGCGTGTGCCCATGTAAACATAGTCAGCACCGCAGGCGATGGCACCAGCCACACCCCAGCCGTCGCTGATGCCGCCGCCCACCACCAGCGGGCCGTCAAAAAACTCGCGGACCGCGCTGACAAAGGCAAAAGGCGACAACGACCCCGTGTGCCCGCCCGCTCCGGCAGACACGCAAGCCAACCCGTTCGCGCCTGCAGCCACCGCTTTGCGCGCCAAAGCAATGGTGGTGACATCGGCAAAAACCTGACCGCCATAAGCTTGCACCGTGCTGATGACGGGCTTGGGGCTGCCCAAAGCGGTGACCACGATGGGTGGCTGGTACTTGGCGACCAAATCAAGGTCTTCAGCGAGGCGCGTGTTGGACGAATGAGTGACCAAGTTGGCACACCACGGCCCCAGGGTTGCGGCTGGCTGCTCATCTTTCGCGCGGGCCAGCCCTTCGGTGATCTGCTTCATCCAGACTTCCAGCAATTCAATGGGTCTAGCATTGGGGGTAGGAAACGCTCCCACAATGCCAGCCTTGCAAGCCGCCAACACCAACTCGGGGCCAGAGATCAAAAACATGGGCGCAGCAAACACCGGAAGGCGCACCTTGAAGGGGCGTGTTGATGCTTGCATGACGCCTTATTCGGCGGCTTTGAAGCCAGAAATTTTGACTGCCTCAGCCCAGCGCTTGGACTCGCCCTGTGCAAAGCGGGCGGTTTCTTCGGGCGTTGCCGGCATCGGTTCAAACGCCATGGCCGCCCACTTGTCGCGAATCTCGCTGCTGCGCAACGCCTTCACAAACTCCGTGTTGAGCCTGCTGATAATCGCATCCGGCGTTCCCGCAGGCGCTGCGATGGAAGACCAAATGTAGATGTCAAGTTCTGGGTAGCCCTGCTCGCGAAAGGTCGCCAAGTTGGGGGCTAGCGCCGAGCGCTGAGGGCTTGAAATGGCGATGACCTTGACCTTGCCGGACTCCACATGCGGTTTGACCGCCAAGAGCGGCAAGAAAGCTGCATTGACCTGGCCGCCTACCAAGTTTTGAACGGCTGGCGGGGTGCCGTTGAAGGGCACGTGTGTCATGTCCAGCCCCGCCCTCTGATTCAAGATCACCCCCGCGAAATGCGACGAATTGCCCGCCGTGAAGGACGCAAAAGAAGTCTTGCCAGGGTTGGCTTTGACCCAGGCCACAAACTCGACCACGTTGTTGGCAGGCACGCTGGCATGCACCGCCATGACCAACGCCGCACCCAAAAAATTGGTGACAGGTTTGAAATTTTTCTCAGGATCGTAGGGTAGCTTGGCAAAGGTGTGCGGGTTGATGGTGAACATGCTGGTGTTGGCCAGCAGCAGGGTGTAGCCATCGGGGGCGGCCTGCATGACGCTTTGCGCGGCGATGATGCCGGAGCCACCGGGCTTGGCCTCCACAACCAGCGCTTGCCCCGTGTTTTGCTTGAAGACCTCTGCCACCTGTCGCAATGCCGTGTCCAGCGTATTGCCGGGGGCGAACGGCACAACGACGCGAACCGGCTTGTCTGGAAATACCGATTGCCCCCAAGACCGCTGGCTGGCGGCGAGGAGCGGCACAGCCGCCAAGGTTTCAAGCACGGTGCGTCTTTTCATGACATGGGCTTTCATTGAGAGGGGACTTCAAACCAACTGCGAAAGGCTGGATTTGACCAGCTCCCGCAAATCACGTTTCAATATTTTGCCAACCGGGTTGCGCGGCAATGAGGGTAACGGCAGCAGGTGCTCGGGCAGCTTGTAGGCTGCAATGCGTTGGACATTGCGAAGAAATTCTGTGAGTTGCACCAGCGTCACCGTTTCGCCCTCCAGTGCCACTACACAAGCGCATAATTTTTCGCCAAGCACAGCATCAGGCACACCCACCACCGCCACTTCACGCACGCCAGGGCAAGCAGCCAGCAGGCCTTCAATTTCCTCGCTGGAGATGTTCATGCCACCCCGGATCACCAGGTCTTTGGAACGCCCCACATAGCGGTAATACTGCAAGCGGTCACCCGCAATTTCAAACAGGTCACCGGTCTTATAAAAGCCCTGCTCGTCGAAAGCGCGCAGGCTTAGTTCAGGCGCCCGAAAGTAGCCGCTGAACACGGTGGGGCCGCTGAAGCGCAACTCCCCAGACTGACCTGCCACTGTGATGTCGTTCCCCGTTTCAGTGTCTACCAAGCGCGTCCTGATCTTGCGAGTGGTGGAGACGCTCCACTCAAAACCATCAACACCTGCGCGTGGAAAAAACTGCGCCCGTAGCGCCGGGTCAGGAATATCCACATCACTGCCCGAAAGCGCCGCCCCCTCGTTGGAGCCAAAATAGTTGACGATCTGAACTCCGTGCTTTTCAGCAAAACCACGCACCATCCATTCCGACAGCGGTGCGGCCCCCGAGCCAATGCGTGACAATCGCTTGAAGTCAATGCCCGCCAGAAGGGTATCGTTTTGCAGCAGCATGTTCAGCACGGCAGGAGGTGCTACGGTGTAGTCGATGCGCTCTTCGCGCAGTTGCTGCAGAAAAATGGGCAGACTGAACGGGTGGTGCTGCACCACGGTACCGCCCAACACCAGCCAAGCCGCAAAGGCGGTGGAAAGCCCCGCCATGTTGACAAAAGGAAACGGGTTCAGCAAGCGGGCATGCGGTTGGATGCAGGCAGCGTCGATGATGCTGGGCGCCACGATCAACCACTCGTTGTGGCTGCGTGGCACCCCTTTGGGTTGGGCTTCTGTACCCGACGTCCAGCAAAGGGTGAAGACATCGTTGGCGGTGACTGCAGCGGCCTGTTCAGCTTGCTTCAGCCGCACCAACTGGGTTTGAGTCAGCGGCAGCGCCATCAGCTTGCCAATGTTGATGACCTGAGCGCCCAAGGTGTCACCCCAGGCAAAAACCGTTGTCAACGACTTGTGCGCTGTCCGAAGTTCGCAAAACATCTCGGCTGCAGCATGGCCCTGCCCTGGCTTGCCGATATGACCGAAAGTGATGGCTGCGACCGCATGGGTTTGAGCCACGATGTGACCCATCTCATGCTCTCGGTATTGCACTGGCACGGGCGTCACCACAATGCCCAGGCGTGCGCAGGCCAGATAGACCACAAACTGCTCAACGCAGTTGGGAAGCATGGCCACCAAGATGTCGTCTCGCCGAATGTTGTGTTCAATTAGAACCACTGCCAATCGATCAACCGCATCAGCCAGTTGCCGCCAGCTCAGGCGCTGCGGCATCCCATGCGCAAACTCGCTGCGGTTGGGCGCATCCACCACGGCCTCTTGGTCGCCCAACTCGTGCACGTTTTTGACAAACAAATCCCACAGGGTCTGCGTACCCCACCAGCCCCGCGCGGTGTAGTCGTCAATCTTAGAAGAGGGCACCAAAATCATCGCGAAATTTCGGGACTATTTCCAGCGATCCAAAGTCTTTTGGCTAACAAAACTTGCGTGAAAACCATGGGGAATGCGCCGTGGCAACAGAATTCGAGCCACTGGCCCTTCAGCCAAACGCGCGCCCTTGCAGTCAAACACTTGAATTTCCGAACGCTGGTCTGCCGGGTTCCAAACGGGCGTGACCAAGTACCCATCGTCTTCGCTTTGGCTGTTGTCGCGCGGCGCAAAGCCAGGTTCGTTGTAGAAATACTGCGGCCCGGCGCTGTAAGCCACGTAACCCCCCGTGCCAATGTCGTACTTCACCAGCCCAGGGAAGCGCGGCTCTTCACGCCCGCCTTGGGGGAAGATGATGTTGTACGAGTAGCGGTTTTTGCGCCCCTGGTAAGCGCTGTTGATCACCGGGAACTCGCTGTTCAGCACGTCGTCGATCACGCGCTCATGTGTCTTGCCAGTTTGAAGGTCAAAGCGCCACTCGTACAGCATGAAGTCCCGTTGGCGCTGGTTGATGGTGTGCTCCAGGCGGCGGGCGTCCAGCTCGCCATTGGGCAAGGTGTGGATGCGGTAGGGCGTGCCCACCATTACCACCACGGTGTTGTCGCCTTCGCCCTCTTCCCAGGCGTTCACCACGTGCAGCATGTAGCCAGGTTTGGCTTCAAACCAACGAATGTCTTTTGCAGACCCAAAGCGAGGTACCACGGCAAAGCGGGAGGGCTGGTCGGCATGAAAGCGCACTTTGTAGCGGCCTGCCTGCAGGGCCTCCACATCCGGCCACAGCGGAAAGTCGTGCAGGATCGTGTAGTTTTGTGTGACCGCCATGTCGTGCGGCAAACGGGGCCCTGGCAAGGGAATTTCAATTTTGTGTTTCAGCTTGCGGTCTGGCCCGATCACGCCATATTCCATGAAAGGCGCGGTCAGGCTGTAATCAAAAAACAGCAATTCACCCGTGTGTTCGTCGGGCCTGGAATGGGCTGATATTTTGGCAAACGCGCCATCGAAGTCGGCAGTCCCCAGCGTCTCTAGTGTCTCAGGGTCTAGTGCGTAAGGCATGCCCGAGCGGTACCACATGGCAACCAAGCGACCCGCATGGTATTTGATATCGGTGTTGGCGGTGTTTTTCAGGGGTTCGTCCACGCGGTCTGCGCGCATCGGCTCCTTCAAGCCCTTCCATAATGCGTGACCCGCTAAACGCTCTTCCTGCAAGGCTGGGGTCTGAACCCAGCGGTTGCGGTAGGTGACTTGGCCATTTTGAAACCGGATGGCATGCACCATGCCGTCGCCATCGTAGGCGTGGTAACGCCAATCTGGCGCATAAAACGGGTTGGGACCGTTGCGCACATACAGGCCATTCAGGTCTTTGGGCACTTCGCCGATGACGGGCATATTGGCGAACACATCTTCTGTGTCAATCGGCGCGTTGTTGCCGTCGAGTGCGGGAATCTCGTGGGTGGGCAGGTCGTTGAGTTTCATGGTTGCCTCCAGTTCTTCACGGCGATTTTTGCAAGCGGTCTTTCTCAATCCAGCAGGCATGAAAACCGACCGGCAGGCGCTGCGGCAATTCGACTTGGGCAACCGGTCCAAGGCTTAAGTCGTACGCATCAAAAATGTCCAGTGTTTGTAGTTGCGCCGCGTCGTTCCACTGAAAGGCAATGACGTAGCCATCGTCTTCCGATGTGGGGGCATCGGCTTCTGCAAACCAAGGCTCGGAATACCAGCTTCGCTGTGCGTCGTCCGACCAACCTCCCAGATCTGCGCCAGTGGTCAGGTCAAATTTACGCACGCCCGACCACTGCAAGGTGGTGGTGTCTGAGTGATCGACCAAGTAGCCAAAACGTGTTTTGCGGCCGGTCTTGCGGGCGTTGATACTCGGAAATTCGGCGTTGTATTGGTCATTGAGAATGTGCTCAGTCGTATCGCCCGTGGAAAGGTTCATCTTCCAGACCCACAGACGGGCGTGCATCACCAATTCGGCTACGTCGCGGGCAGTGCGTTGGGCATCGATTTGACCTTGCGCGTCTAGCGCCGGCATGTAGCGACAGCCGACCATGACCACCCAGTTTTCGTCCTTTTCGCCAGTTTCTTCCCAAGCATTGACCACGTGGTACAGGTAACACGGCGTGAAATTGAACCAGCGAATGCTGTCGCTCGCACCGAGGCGTGGGATCACGCCAAAGCGGGTGTGCATGTCGGGGTAAAACTCGATTTTGTGACGCCCAAGGGCCATGGCTTCGTGGTTGTGAAAAAGCGGAAGGTCGTGTAACACCGAGTAGTGCTCAGTCACGGCCATGTCGTGCGGCAACCGCGGGCCGGGCAGGTCGATGGGCACATAGTGTTTGAGTGCGCCGTCGGCCCCCACCACACCGTAGTGCATGTACGGGGCTTCATTGCCATAGTCAAAAAACATCATCTCTTCGGTGATTTCATCGACCTTGGCATGCGCTGAAATCTTGGCCCCTTGGTTGGCAATGGCCGCTGACTTGCCCAGTGTTTTCAGCGTAATGGGGTCGATCTCATACGCATCGCCCGACATGTACCAGAGCGCCAGTGCCCGGCCCCGGTGGCCCACCATGTCGGTGTTGGCAGAGTCTTTCAAGCGCTTGTCAGTGCGGCCCTTGAGCGTTTCGCGAATGCCATGGTGGGTGGCGTGCCCCGCAGCTTGCTCCTCTATAAATGCATCAGTCTGCACCCAGCGGTTGCGGTAGGTGAGCTTGCCGTTGTCAAAATGCGCTGCATGCACCATACCGTCGCCATCGAACGGGTGGTAGCGGCCATTGGGCGCGTAGCGTGCGTTGGGGCCAGCGCGCAGGTAAACGCCATTCAAGTTGGTGGGGATGCTGCCTTTGATAACTTTCAGGTCTTTCAATTCCAGCTCTTCAAACACCGGCGCGTAGACACCCGACAGCAAGGGGCCGTAGTCATCGCCAAACGGAGCCAAGTTTTCAGGAGCGGTGCGAGAGTTCATGGGCGCAGCCTTTGAATGAATGGGGTTAAGCTTTCTTAATTGAACTCATGTTAAATCAAGACAGTGTTTTCAGCAAGCAGGGGATAGACAGGGGCGCAAGCGCTGAATTGCTCGGCGTTGTCGCCTTCCTCTAAGATCAAGCCGGGCAGACGTTTGCCGCCTCAATCTTCTCAAGGACGACCCATGAAACGCCTTCAAACCATTGTTCTTTGGCTGGTTGCCACCAGCGTTTTGCTGGCTCTAGCGGCTTGGCTCACCTTCAAGTTGCCCAGCTTTGGTGGCAGTTTTGACGGCGACCGCTGGGAGCGCATGCGCCAGTCCAAACAGTTCATCAACGGGCGTTTTGAGAACACCCCGCCCTACGTTAGCAACCTGTCGACGATGGGTGAACTCACGGCCTTCTTGGGCGAGCAAGTACGTGAACCCACGTTCGAAGTTCCCATCGTCAGAATGTCTGGTGATGCCTTAAACCAGCCCGCGGCACCTGGCATGCGCGCATGGTGGTTGGGCCATGCCAGCGTGCTGCTAGAGGTGGATGGCGTGCGCATTTTGACTGACCCGGTGTTGTCACAGCGCACGTCGCCGTTTCAGTTTGTTGGCCCACAGCGCCTGCATGCTGCGCCCTTGGCTCTGGGTCAGTTGAAGAACATCGACCTGGTGGTGATCAGCCATGACCATTTTGACCACCTGGACATGGCCACCATTCAGCAGTTGTCCAGCGGCGGTACCCATTTTTACGTGGGGCTGGGTATCGGTTCGCATTTGCAGCGGTGGGACGTGCCACTGGGCCAAATTCACGAGATGGACTGGTGGGAGCAACTGAACATCAAGGGGGTTGCGATTCATTGCACACCAGCGCGGCATTATTCGGGACGCAAGAGCATGGACAACTCGACGCTGTGGGCGTCCTGGATGATCAAAGGCCCCAGTCATTCAGCCTATTTCAGTGGCGACACAGGTTACGCGCCGCACTTCAAGACCATTCGGGAGCGGCTGGGAGCGCCCGAGTTGGCGCTGATCAAAATTGGCGCCTATGGCGACACGTGGCTGGACATTCACATGAACCCCGAAGCCGCCGTGCAAGCCCACCAAGACCTGGGTGCCACCACCATGCTACCCGTGCATTGGGCAACCTTCAACCTGGCGTACCACGACTGGGCCGAACCTATTTTGCGCACCGTCGCCGCGTCAAAAGCGCAAGGCGTGCAAATGGTGGCACCCCGTGTGGGTGAAAAATTTGAATTTGGCCGACCGTTTGAGAACACGGCTTGGTGGCTGAAAAAGTGATAAATTTACCACAAATGTGGTAAAAACGACCTCAAAACGGACTTCGGCGACAAATTGCGAACAAAATTACCCTCTAGCTCGCGAATTAATTCATTAGTTTGCTATTGTTAGCATAGCAATTGGAAAAATGAAATTCTGGCCTCTAAGTTGTCATGAACAAGAGGGGCGAGCCGCGCTTAGAGGGTAAGGGCTTTACCTTCCAGAAACAAAACCGACACTTGTTGTGCAATTGGTTAGCGTCAAAATGACACTATGAATGCTCCAGCAATTGCCCTCAATCGCTTCGGCCTCGGTGCCCATCCCGACGAACCAACGCCCGCTGACCCCCAGCGATGGCTGCTTTCTCAGCTTGATCGGTACGAGGTGTTGCCAGCGCCCTGGAAACCCGTCTCGCGCACCCCCGTCTTGGTGGACGGGTGGCTTGCGCAGCAGCGCGCGGTCAGGCAGGCGCCCGAGGGCCAGCGAAGCGGGATTCGCGAGGCCTATCTGCGCCAAGGCCGGGACGAGTATGTGGCGGCCGTGGGTGCCCGTACCGCGAGCGCCCTGAAGACCTCCACGCCCTTCGTTGAGCGTCTGGTTCACTTCTGGTCTAACCACTTTGCGGTATCGGTGGACAAACTGTTAGTCGTGGGACTTGCCGGTGGTTTTGAGGCAGACGCCATCCGTCCAAACGTGTTGGGCCGCTTCGAAGACCTGCTGCTGGCCGTGGTGCGCCACCCGGCAATGCTGCTTTACTTGGACCAAGCGCAGTCGATTGGCCCAAAGAGCCCAGCAGGTCAGCGTGCGCAAAATCAGCAGCAACGCAGCCGCGGTCTGAACGAGAACTTGGCGCGCGAAATTCTGGAACTTCACACCCTGGGTGTACGCAGCGGTTACACGCAGAATGACGTGACCGAATTCGCGCGAGCGCTCACCGGCTGGACGCTTCCAAACGACGAATCGCGAGATAGCGGCGATGCCAGCTTCCGTTTCGTAGGCGCTCTACACGAACCAGGTGTGCGAACCGTGCTCGGTCGCAGCTATGGCGATAGCGGCGAGCAGCAGGCTCGCGCTATTCTTCACGACCTTGCCACCGCACCCGCAACCGCGCGCCATATCGCCACCAAGCTCGCGCGTCACTTCGTGGCAGATGATCCGCCAGCGGAGCTGGTTCAGCGCCTTGCCGACACCTTCAGGCGCACAAACGGAGACTTGGCCAGTGTGTATCGGGAACTCGTGGCCTCACCGCAAGCTTGGTTGCCTGCACAGGCCAAGTTCAAATCGCCTTGGGACTGGAGCATTTCGAGCCTGCGCGCCGTGGGCAGGCGCGAGATGACACCGATGCAGTCAATTACCCTGATGAATCAGCTCGGCCAACCGGTCTGGCGGCCTGGCTCGCCCGCCGGGTACGGCGACATTGCAAGCACTTGGGCCGCACCTGATGCGCTGATCCGACGCGTAGAGACCGCGCAACGGTTGGCCCAGCAGGCGGGCAATTCGATTGACGCCAGGACGCTCGCGCACCGCGTGCTGCCTGGCGGCGCGCTCAGCGAGGCCACCGCAAGTGCGATTGACCGCGCCGAGAGTGGCAGCACAGCGCTCGCGCTACTGCTGGTTGCCCCCGAATTTCTAAGGAGATAAGAATGAGCCTGGATCGACGCAGCTTCCTGGGCGCCACTGCACTGCTTGCCGCCCCGCGCGTGCTGTTTGCGCAAGCCGCCACTGAGCGGCGCTTCATCTTCATTGTCCAGCGGGGCGCAGCCGACGGCCTGAACACAGTCATTCCTTACGCCGAGCCCGCCTACGCCAGCGCGCGGGGAGCTCTGGCTATCGACCCTGGCACCGCGCTGAAGCTCGATGGCACGTTCGCGCTGCATCCTTCGCTTGCACACCTGCACAAGCTGTACGCGGCAGGACAGGCAAGTCTGTTCCACGCCGTCGCGTCGCCCTACCGGGATCGCTCGCACTTTGACGGCCAGAATGTGCTGGAAACAGGCGGGAATGCGCCGTATCAGGTCAAGGACGGCTGGATGAACCGGTTGCTAGGCGTGCTGCCGCGCGTTGGCAAAGAAGCCATTGCGTTTTCATCAGCTATCCCAATGGCGCTTCGGGGCTCGGTTGAAGTGACTTCCTATGAGCCGACTGCACTGCCGCAGGCTAACGAGGACTTGATGATGCGGGTAGAGCAGCTTTATGCCAAAGATGGACAACTGCATGCATTGTGGTCCTCCGCCCTGGAGGCGCGCGGTATGGCGGGCACGAGTGGCAGCGCGAATCGCAACGATGCAAGCGCGCAGGGCCGTATGGCCGCAGGGTTTCTAGGGCGTGCAGACGGTCCTCGCATCGCGATGATCGAAACCAGTGGCTGGGACACCCACAGTGGGCAGACCGCGCGGCTGGCCACGCAGCTCCGGAATCTCGATAACCTATTGGCGGGACTCCAGGAAGGTTTGGGCGCCGTTTGGGACAAGACGGTGATTCTCATAGCGACCGAATTTGGTCGAACCGTGGCGGCCAATGGCACTGGCGGCACCGATCACGGCACCGGCGCGGTGGCGATGATGGTCGGTGGCGCCGTGCAGGGCGGACGTATCGTGAGCGATTGGCCCGGCCTCGCAAACGCCAACTTGCTCGACGGAAGGGATTTGAAGCCGACATTGGCGCTTGACGCGCTGGTGACCGCCGCGTGTGCAGAGAGCTTCGCGCTGGAGCCCGACCGGCTTTCGAAGGTGCTGTTCCCTCACGGCACCCGAGTCAAACCTTTGCCACGCCTGCTTCGTGTTTAGAAGCTGACTTTTTGCCTTTGCCTTTGCGCTGGCCCATCACATCGCTAGACCAAAGCGAACGGGCGCCATCGGGCGGTGAGGTCATGAACTCCTCGCCCACACTGCCGGGTCCAGGCTCGGGGATGGTGCGGCCACTGTCGCGCCACTCGGCAGCAGCCTGAAAACCGTGCACTTCAGCGTACCGCTTGAACCATTGGCCTTCGGGTGAATGGCGGGTGATACCGTCAAACAGCGTGGCGAACATTTGCGTTTGCTCAAGCCCCAGTTTGTCCACCGCCTGGTTGATCACCAGCTTGGTCATCATCAACTGATTTTTGGGCACGCCCACGAGCCGATCAGTCAGTTTTTTAACTGTCGCGTCCAGTTTGGCAAGAGTTGCGACCTGGGTGGCCAAGCCCCAAGCCAAGGCAGTTTTTCCATCGATGGTGTCGCCCGTCAGCAGCATTTGCTTGGCGCGCATGGCACCCACGCGGTACACCCACATGGCGGGCGTGGGGCAGCCCCACACACGGGCGGGCATGTAGCCTATGCGGGCGGTGTCTTGCATCACAATAAAGTCGCAGCAGGTGGCGATGTCGCTGCCGCCTGCCACGGCATAGCCATGAATTCGCGCGATGGTCGGCTTGTAAGAACGCCACAGGCTCATGAAGTCATCGGTATTTTTCTTCATGACTTTGTAGTCCAGCATCGGGTCCCAAGGCATGGCTTGAGAGTAGGTGTTGGTCAGGTCGCCTTCGGCAAATTCCTTCAAATCGTAGCCCGCACAAAACGCCTTGCCCGCCCCTTGAATCACGATGGCGTGCACTCGGTCATCGGCATTGGCGGCCTCTACCGCCGCCTTAATGTCGCCCGGCATCACCATGTTGATCGCATTCAGACGTTCAGGGCGGTTCAGGGTGATGGTGGCGACGCGGTCCAGCACCTCCATGTAAAGAGTTGAAAATGATTGGCGTTTTTTTGAAGCAGTTTTGGTCATAGAAAATTCCTTTGCAGGCTTACGGAGCGGACAGTTTGACTGAGTTAATTGAAACTGCCGTGGCGGCCCTGCCCACCGGCAAAGTTACTTGCACCCGCCACAGTTTCACCCGAATCGATGACCTTCAAGCCGCCTTGCATTTCGTCGATGATGGCGTCGTCCTCGGCCAAATCCCATTGGCGCAAGGCAGAGCGGCGGTCGTTGCGCAAGCAGGCCTGAGGAAACGCCGCCAATTGATGCGCCAGAGCAATCGCCGCGCCGCGTGCTTGGCCTTTGGCTACGACCCGGTTGGCCAACCCAAACGACAAAGCCTCTGCGGCGTCAATAGGGCGCCCCGTCAAAATCAAGTCCATGGCTCGCGAATGGCCAATCAGCCTGGGCAAGCGAATGGTGCCTAAGTCAATCAGTGGCACACCAAAACGGCGACAAAACACGCCCATCACCGCATCTTCAGCCAAGATGCGCATGTCGGCCCACAGTGCCAGTTCCATGCCGCCTGCCACCGCGTAGCCTTCAATCGCGGCAATCACCGGTTTGCTTAAACGCAAGCGGCTTGCCCCCATTGGTGCTGGCGTGTTTTGGCCGCCCACCTCACGAATCTTTTGTAAATCACCCGTCGCGAGTGACTTCAAATCTGCACCCGCACAAAACGTACTGCCCAAGCCCGTGAACACCGCCACACTGGCTGTGGGGTCGGCGTCAAACTGCATGAAGGCGTCATACAACGCGCGCGCCGTGACACCGTCCACCGCATTGCGCTTTTCAGGGCGTGCAATGCTGATGACGGTGACAGGCCCGTCATGCTCAGTCTGGACGGGGTGGGTTACGGAGTTTGTCATTGGGGGGGTGTCTCTAAAACGAGGTTCAGCATAATGTGAGGTTTGTACACCTATTGATGCCATCTTGTCTGTCAAATCCGGCTGCGGTCAGAAGCAAGTCTGTGCCTTAGCCCCTGCATGAGCCCTGAACAAAAGCGTTTGGCACTTGGGCTTGGACTCTCTGTGGCGGTTCATGCCGTGTTGCTGAGCCTGACTTTCGGGGGCCAGGGGCTTGGTCTACCGGGTTTCAGCTTGCCCTGGCAAGATCGGAGGGGTGAGGCGCCCGAACTGCGCGCCGTGGTTGCTGCGCCCCAAATTCCCGATGCACCAGCTCTGCAAGCCGTGGCGATTGAGAAACCTGTTGCGGCAGAGCCGACGATGATGACGATCGTGTCGCTTGCATCAGTGCCCACGGTGACAGCAGCAGTAGCGGTGGCGGAACCCATGAAGCCAAAGCAGGCCAAACCAAAGGCAGCGGCCAAATCCCAAAAAGCCACCGAGAAACCTGCCGTTCGCCCGCCCCTTCAGTCTGCCGGAGTCTCGTCGCCACCCAATGCGCCTGCCCCAGCGCCCAATGATGACTTGATGGCCTTGGCGAAGGCAGACGAACCCACCTGGACCGTGCCGTCCGCGCCTGAGGTGCCCGTGCCCGTCACCGCGCTTGCTCGCGCTGCGCCCAGCTCGGAGGTCGCGCCATCGTCGCGCGAGGCCGACATGGCAAAGCAAGATGCCCAACGCGAGGCAGAGAAAGTCGAGCAGACTGAGGTGGCCGAGAAGCTTGAAGGGGAACGTCGAGACGCAGCCCGTGTGGAGACTGCTCGTCAGGAGGCCACTCGGCGGGAGACAGTACGTCAGAAAGTAGCGCGGGTTGAGGCCGCGAATGCGGAAGCACAACGCAAAGAAGCCGCAAACCAGACGGTGCGACAGGAGACTGAACGCTTGGAGGCGGCACGCGTTGAAGCTGCACGCATCGAAGCATTGCGCCAAGAGGTGGCTCGCCAGGAAGCAACGCGGGTCGAGGCCGCGCGACAAGCTGCGTCACTTCAGGAAATTACGCGACAAGAGGCTGCACGGGCCGAAACCGCAAGGGTCGAAGCGGCGCGCCAAGTGTCGGCTCGCCAGGAAGCAACGCGCACCGAAACCGCGCGATTGGAAGCCGAACGTCAAGAGGTCTCCAAACAAGCAGCAGCACGGCAAGCAGCAAGCAGACAAGAGGCAGCACGCGCCGAGGCCGCCCGTCAAGAGGCGGCAAAGCAAACCGCTGCGCGGCAGGAAGCTGCCCGACAGGAAGGCGTGCGAACCGAGGCTGCCAAGGCGGAATCGGTTCAGGCTGAAGCTGATCGCGCCGCAGCATCACGCGCAGAAAGCGCAAGGCAGGCCGCCGCACGTGAAGTATCTGGCCGTCAAGAAGCCGCGCGTCAAGCCGCTGCGGCTGCGGCAGGTGGCGCGAGTGCCGAGGCCGCGCGCGGCGAGGCTGAACGCCAAGACGGCGCAAGGCAAGCTGCAGCGCAGCAAGAGGCATCGCGCATGGGTGCAGCGCGAATCGAGGCGGCGCGCCTGGCAGCGTTGCAAGCAGAGGCGGCGAGATACGAGGAGAAGCGCGAAGAACGGCTCAAAGCGATAGGACGACAACTGAACGAAGAAGCCGACCGGCGTGACGCAGCGGCGGCGGCATCGCGCTTGGGGCCATCCGCCAGCACGGTGCGCCGTGGCCGCCTTTTTGGCCGCACCGACACCAATGCAGAACTCGTTTTGTACGCCGAAGCCTGGAGCCGAAAAATCCAGCTGAACATGACCTTCGACATGGTGCGCGAAGCCGCCAAGCAACCCCACGCCGACCCCATGGTGACCGTGGCTATTCGAAGCGACGGATCGGTGGAATCAGTGGTTTTTATTCGCTCAAGCGGCGTGCCCGCCATCGACGAAGCCATCCGCCAGGTCGTCCAAAGCCAAGCCAACTACCCAGCGTTTTCAGCAGGGCTGCTGCGGGCTTACGACGTGGTTGAAATTCGGCGGACTTGGCAGTTTGATATGGCGGTGAGGTTGTATTGAGGGGGGTGGCGTTGGAGCCATGTGTCTGGTGTCTGGTGGATTGGTAGCTTGATCAGCTATTGATGCTGTAAAATTGATTACGGTAAAATCCCGTACCGATTGCCAAATTCTAGAAATCCCAAATCATGACCACCACCGCTCGTTTCGACCTGACCATGGACG
>JANPCR010000050.1:0-23637 GCA_031431035.1 Rhodoferax sp. | reverse complement strand
AGGCTTGGTTTACCGCTCACTCAAAGACGGAACGGGGGCGAGCCCCAGCGCGACTGACAAAGTCAAAGTGCACTACCGAGGCACCTTTCCCGATGGCAAAGAATTTGACAGCTCTTACAAGCGCAACGAAGCGATTGAATTTCCGCTCAATGGCGTCATCAAATGCTGGACCGAAGGCGTGCAGCGCATGAAGGTAGGTGGCAAAGCCAAACTCACCTGCCCGCCCGCCATTGCCTATGGCGACCGGGGCGCTGGCGGCGTGATCCCGCCCAAGGCGACGCTGGTATTTGAAGTGGAGCTGCTGGCCATTGCGGGCGGACAGGGCTAAAAACTTAAGCTGACTTGGGCGGCGCCAGAAGCATGCGCCCCATCATCTCGTGCAGCTTACTGACCGCTTTCAGGGGGCGCACCATGACTTTGAAATTCGTGATCTGCCCGCTCTCGTTCCAGCTGATGATGTCCACCCCATTGATGGTGATGCCCTCCACCGTGCTTTGAAACTCCAGCACGGCCGACGTGGGTCCAGTCCATTCGTTCAAGTAGGTGAAGCTGTCGTTGTTCAGCACGTGCATGGCGGCCATCAGGTACTTGAAGGTGATGGGTTTGCCCAATTGCGGTGTGTGCACCACAGGCGATTCAAACACCACGTTGTCATCCAAAATCGCAGTCAGGACCTTGGGGTCCTTGGTTTTGACCAATTGATGCCATTGGGCCAAAGGCGAAGTACTTGAACTTGCAGTGGGGGTCATGTTGGATTGATCCGTGAATTTTGTGGCTGAATGGGCTTGAATTACCATTCTATGGCCTTGGCAGTTTGCCCAAGCCCGCGTGCAACGCGGCAAAGATCAACCCCATCGCCTCCTCATTTTTGCGTCCTTGAGTCCCTATGACCCCCCAGCTTGCGATCAACCTCCACGTTGCCACCATCACCCTGCGCCGTCCAGAGCAGGCGAACCGACTGACCCCGCAAGATTTGACCGTGTTGGCTGGGCACATTGCCACCGTCAATAGCACGCCGTCAGTTTGGGTACTGCGTTTTGAGTCAACCGGCAAGTACTTTTGCAGCGGTTTTGACATCAACCAGATAGGCCAATCCGGGGGTTCTGAGGCAAACGTAGCCTTCGACGCGCTGGTCAACGCCGTGGAGGACGCCCGCCCCGTGACCCTGGCCATCTTGCAAGGCGGCGTGTATGGTGGCGCCACAGATTTAGCGTTGGCCTGCGACTTTCGCTTGGGCACGCCCCAAGTGGACATGTTCATGCCCGCCGCTCGCCTGGGCCTGCATTTTTACCAACGCGGTTTGCAGCGTTTTGTCTCGCGGCTGGGCCTGAACACCGCCAAGCGCCTCTTTTTAACGGCCGAGAAAATCGACGCAGAGGCCATGCTGGCTTGCGGCTTTTTGACACAACTGGTCGATGATGCAGATTTGCTGCCTGCAGCGAATACATTGACCGACACCCTGGCCAGCATGGCGCCTCTTGCATTGCTGGGCATGAAAAAACACCTGAACACGCTGGGGCGTGGCGAGTTGAACGTGGCAGAACTTGAGCAAGACATGGCGCGGGCAGCAGGCTCACAAGACTTGCGCGAAGGCGCGGCAGCGTGGGCGGCGCGACGTCCGCCGAAGTTCACTGGGGAATGAGCCGTCGCAGGCTAGGTGGGCGCTGAGTGGCAGGTGGCTCGAAATCGACAAAATTTGAAAAGTCATATCACCGGTGATATGACTTTTCTCAAAAACCCTCAAAATACCGAAAATATGAACCAAATAGGCCTCTAGCTCTCAACTAATATAGTTAGTTTGCTATACTTAACATAGCAGACTTGCGGCCTCGCTCTACATCGACCCGCTGCAACAAAACCAGGCCAATGGCAAACAGCACTGCGGTTGAGGCGATGGCAATGCGCTGATTGCCCGCCGTGGCCCAGGTGATGACGCCATAGGTCAGCGGACCCACGATACTGGCCAGCCGGGTGGCAAAGGTCCACAGCCCAAAAAACTCTCCCAATTGCTGGGGTGGCGCAAACATACCAGCCATGGCTCGACCGACCGACTGGCTGCTGCCCATGCTGAAGCCCGCGAGTGCCGCCGCATACCAAAAACCGCCTTTGGTGGTGGTCAATGCGGCAATGATGCAAGTGGCAATCCAGCAAACCAAGGTCAGGCCCAAAGTGGCCTTGTGGCCAATTCGGTCTTGCAGGTAACCACAGCCAAACGCGCCAAGTGCCGCTGCGATGTTCAGCACAAAAATCAACACCATGGTCTCGGACTGCACAAAGCCAATTACCTGCTCGGCGTAGATGGCTGCCAGGGTGATGGCCACCGTCACGCCACCCTGGTAAAACACGGCGCACAGCAGCAGGCGGCTGAAGTCCTGGTAGCGCTGGGCCTGGCGGTAAGTTTGGCGCAATTGTGTGAACGATGCTTTGAACGACGCGCTGAATGAAGGCTTAGATGCGGCACCTTGCAAATGCCCTGCCTGCGGCCGTGCGCGCTCTTGCAGCAACTTGAAGGTAACGAGGGACGCAAGTCCGTAAATAGTCGCCGTGATCAACATCGTGACGGGTACAAAGCGATCCGCGCTAATGCCCTGCTGCCCCGCCCAAATCACGTAGCCCAAGGAAATGCCCAGCGCCAGCATGCCGCCAAAATAGCCAAAACTCCAACCCCAACCACTGACTTTGCCCAAGGCTTCAGGGCGTGCCAGTTCGGGTAAAAACGAGGCGCTAAGCGATTCGCCAACGCTGTAAAAGGTGTTGGACAAAATGATCAAACCAACGGCCAATGCAATGCTGCCCGGCCCAGCCAAGCCCAAGGCTGCGGTGCACAGAACGCAGCAGGCCGTTGACACCATGAGCAGCTTCTTTTTGCAGGCCCGCTGGTCGGCGTAGACCCCCAGGCTGGGCATGACCAGCATGACAATGGCGTACGAGACGCTCAGCGCCGCCGTCCAGGCGAACGTGGCCCACTCAGCCCCCTTGGCGATGCCGCCCACAAAATAGGCCGCAAAAACTGCTGTCAACACCACGGTGGTGTAGCCCGAATTGGCAAAGTCGTACATGGCCCAGCCAAAGACCTCGCGCTTTTTAACACCCGGATTGAGTGCGTCTTGATTGAACAGCGGCATGGCAAACCTTTCGAGCGACTTGAGCGAAAACTCAGCGTGAACTCAGACTGAACTCAGACTGAACTGAGCATGACCTGAACGTGATTTGGGTGTCTCATGCGCAGATTATGGGGCGTGGCCCGCACCGTTTTGAAAAGAATGCCATACTGCCACCCGCTTGTGGATCCGGCTGGCTCGGGCTCATGAAAACTTCAATAGAGAGTCGCAGAAGAGTCGCAAAAGAGTCACATAAAAGTCAAAAGGGAATCCTATTCATGTTGAAGTTCACCGCCTGCAATGCGGCCGCGCAGTTTTCAGCGCCAGAAGCCGCGAAGGCTCTCAAACACATCACCCGGGGGTTCGAAAAGGAATGCTTGCGCGTGGACGCGACGGGTCGCCTGGCCCAGACGTTTCACCCCAAAGCGCTGGGGTCCAAATTGACCCACCCCTGGATCACCACCGATTATTCCGAGGCTTTGCTCGAATTCATCACGCCACCGTCTCAAGACCGTGACTTTCCGCTGGTTTTTTTGCGCGACATCCACCGGTTTGCGGCAAGGCAATTGCAGGGTGAAACGCTGTGGGCCAATTCAATGCCCGGCGAAGTGGGCGAGGACGCCGACATTCCCCTGGCTGACTATGGCAGTTCCAACAGCGCGCGCATCAAATACGTTTACCGCAATGGCTTGGGCCTGCGCTATGGCCGCCAAATGCAGACGATTGCGGGCGTGCACTACAACTGGTCGTTGCCGCAAGCATTCTGGAGCGCCCTGTACACCTGTTGTGGCGCAACAGGTGATTTGCAAGACTTCATCAGCGAGCGCTACTTTGGTTTGATTCGCAACTTTTTGCGCTACAGCTGGCTCATCCCCTACCTGTTTGGCGCGTCCCCAGCTGTCAACAGGTCTTTCTTACGCGGTCATGCCTCTGACTTGGTGCCCCTGGGCGACGACACCTTGTATGGCCCTTACGCCACCAGCTTGCGCATGAGCGACCTGGGCTACCAAAACCGGGTGCAAGCGAAACTGGATGTCAATTTCAACTCTCTGACGAGTTACACCCAGGCGCTAGAAGAGGCAATTCACACGCCCGACCCCTTTTACCAGGCCATCGGCGTGCGCGATGGTGCGGGCAAAGACGCGCCCTGGAAGCAATTGAACGCCAATGTGCTGCAAATCGAAAACGAGTTTTACGCAGGCATTCGCCCCAAACGAATCGGCAAACTGGGCGAACGCCCCGCCATCGCCTTGCAGAAATACGGCGTTGAATATGTCGAAGTTCGCCTTTTTGACTTGAACCCTTTGTCTGACATTGGCATCACCCCCGACCAAAGCAGCTTTGCCGATGCGTTTTTGCTGATGTGCCTGCTGCGCGACAGCCCGCCCATCACCGCCCGCGAAGAAAGCGAAAACGATGAAAACAAACGCCGTGTCGTCACGCAAGGCCGCCACACAGATTTGAAACTGTTGGTTCACAACACCGAACAAGCGTTTCGCCCACTGGCCCACGAACTGTTTGACGACATGCACCCGATTGCCCAGATTTTGGACACGGCCTATGGCACTGCGAACCAAGTTGGGCAAACCCAGCCAGGCTACGTGCAAACCATGCAAATGTTGCGCCAACGGCTCGATCAGCCAGACACCACACCGTCAGCCTTGGTGCTGCAAGGCATTCACCAGCATGGTGGTTTGGTGCCCTACACCCGGCACTTGTCGCAGCAGCACCTGGCCAGTTTGTTGGCGCAAACTGTGACAGCCGAAGACGCAGAAAAATTCAAAACCGCAGCGTTGAAATCGCTGGAAGCACAAGGCGAGCTTGAAGCCAAACCGCAGTGCAGTTTTGACGACTACGTGGCCAACTATTACGCTTAGTTTGAACGCGAAGAGTTCAGTTCAGTTAAGTTAAATCAAGGCCAAACCAGGGATCCCAAACCCTGGGCCGCCCCCTAAGACCCTAAAAATTCGCGTACGGCGCTGGCGCTGACCGGGTGGGAGATCAAAAACCCTTGAAACTGGTCGCACCCCATGTCGCGCAAAATGTCCATTTGCATTTGGGTCTCAACCCCTTCCGCCACGGTTTCAAGATTCAGACTGCGCGCCATTTGAATGATGGCCGAAGTGATGGCGGTGCCGCCGCCCTTTTCGTTGGAATCATCAGCAAAGTCGCTGACAAAAGAGCGATCAATCTTTAACTTGTTGATGGGAAAACGCCTCAGGTAAGCCAGCGACGAGTAGCCGGTGCCAAAGTCATCCAGCGTCAGGCCAACGCCCATGGCGCTAAGCTCGTGCAACTGGTTCAACACCCGCGCGTCACTGTCCATCAGCACCGATTCGGTGATTTCGATCTCAAGGTACTTGGGCTCCAGCCCATGGGTTTTAAGCACCTCGAACACCTCTTGCACCAAGTCGCGTTGTTTGAAGTCAATCGCCGACAGGTTAATGGCCACCGGCACTTTCAGCGCACCCTCCAGGTGCCAGGTCTTCAATTGCCGACAGGCTTCAGTCAGCACCCAACGGTCAATGCTGACCACTAATCCGTGGGTTTCGGCAAATGGAATGAACTCGTCCGGGCCAACCAGTCCCAAAGTCGGGTGCTGCCAGCGCACCAAAGCCTCCAGCCCCACTATCGCGCCGTCTGCGCGGCGGCGTTGGGGCTGGTAATGCAGCACCAATTCAGAATTTTGCAGGGCCTGCTTCAGGGCGCGCTCTTTTTCTATCGCCTGGCTGGCAGGCTCAAACATGAACGGCTTGAAGAACTGATAATTACCACGCCCATTATTTTTGGCGTGGTACATGGCGGCATCAGCGTGGCGAACCAAATCGCCAGTGGTGTCCCCGTCCTGCGGGTACAGGCTGATGCCAATCGAGGGCGACACTGACAGTTTGTGGCCATCAATGCTGACCTCAGCGCTGATGCTTTCAATCAACTTGCCCGCCACTAGGGCCGCGTCGTCTCCTGACTCCACATCGGAGAGCACCACAATGAACTCATCGCCCCCCAGACGGGACACCACGTCAGAATCGCGCACGACAGCGGTGATGCGGCTGGCCACCTCGCGCAGCAAGCCGTCACCCACATGGTGCCCTAGCGAGTCATTGACTGTTTTGAATTTGTCCAAATCAACAAACAGCACGGCGGCCTGACTGCGGTGTCTGCGAGCCAGGGCCACGATGCTGTCGAGCCGCTCCATCAGGTAAACCCGATTGGGCAATTGCGTCAGGGTATCGTGCAGCGCCATGAATTCAATGCGGGCCTGCGCGGCACGGCGCACCGTGATGTCGCGCAACACCAAGAGCCGCATGGATTCACCCGCAAAAGGCATGCTGCGGGAAGTGCATTCGAAATGCACCTCGTGCCCGCTTTTGTGCACCAAGGTGGCCTCGTACGGGTGTTCGATGCCAGAGCTCACATGGTCAATTATTTTTTGGTGCCAGCGCTGCGGAATGAAGTCAAACGTGATGCGACCGAGCAACTCTTCGCGCGGGTAGCCGGTGAGCCGAACCACGGCGTCATTCAAGTCGGTGATGACCATGTTTTTGTGAAACAAAATCCCTTCGCCCGTCGCCTGCGCAAACTTGCGCATGCGCTCCTCACCCATGCGCAAGGCCTGTTCAGCTTGCCAACGCTCGGTGATGTCATTGATCAAGACAAATGCACCTTTGAGCGACGCTGAATCGGACGGCGACACAGGATCAAAGTGGGGAATCAAATTGACTTCAATTTGCCGAATCTCGCCATTGGGCAGCGTTTGCGCCCGTGAGTATTTGGAGGCCTGGCCTTGCTGCGCCATCTTCACGTAGGGTTTAATCTTGCCCAGCGCAGCCTCGCCAATCGCTTCTTTCAGGGACTTGCCAACAATGGATTCAGCCGTCCAGCCGTTGTACTCAGCATAGCGGCGGTTAGCAAAGCGACACAACAAAGTGTGCACGTCATAGTAAGCAATCAGTGCAGGGACGGAGTCTGCAATCAGACGCAGCATGCCCTCTGGCATGGCGGCGAGGGTCGAAGGCAAAATGGGCGGGGTGCTCATGCCAGTTGGGTGTGGCCATCGCGCAGTTCGCGCTTGAGCACTTTGCCTATCGCGCTGCTGGGCAGTTCAGACACTATCACCACCTGACTCAACCTTTGGGTTTTTCCCACCCGCTGGTTGAACCAATGCATCAAATCTGCCGCCTGCAAGACCCCAGCAGCCTTGCCGACCACGAAGGCCACCGGGGTTTCACCCCATTGCTCTGACGGCACGCCCACCACGGCCGCCTCAAGCACACCCGCGTGCTCGCACAAAATCGCTTCCAGATCGCTAGGGTAAATATTGAACCCTCCCGAGATGATCATGTCCTTTTTACGGTCAAAGAGCGTCAAAAATCCTTCTTCATCAAATCGGCCAATGTCGCCCGTTCGAATGAAGCGTTTGCCCGCAGCGTCAAACCACTCGGCTTCGCGGGTTTTGGCGGGCTGGCGGTGGTAGCCAATCATCATGCCCGGGGAATGGCCCACCACTTCGCCTGATTGGCCAGAGGCAACTTCAACCCCGTCATCGTCAATCAATCGAATGTCGCTGCCGGTTGCCGCACGCCCCACCGTGTGCAGCTTGGTTGGGTGCAAATGCGCCTCCAAGATGAAGGAGCCACCGCCTTCGGTCATGCCGTAAAACTCGACCAGGCCACCGGGCCAGCGCTTCAACACATCGGCCTTGAGCGCCGCAGAAAACGGCGCGCTTGTTGAAAACTTGATTTGGTAGCTGGACAAGTCAAAACTGTCAAAGTCGGGACGCGCCATCAAGCGCTGGTATTGAACTGGCACCAGCATGGTGTGGGTGATGCGCACTTGCTGAGCCAGGTTCAGGTAAGCGCCTGCTTCAAAGCGGGGCATCAATACCACCGTGCCACCAAAAAACAGGGTCGGAAAAAAAACCACCAAGGTGGTGTTGCTGTAAAGCGGGGTCGACAACAGCATGGCCGTGGTCGGGCCATAGCCATAGGCACTTGCGCGGCGAACATGCGCCCAACGCATGCCGTGCGACTGCACAATGCCTTTGGGTTCACCCGTCGTACCCGACGAATAGATGATGTTGAAGGGCATGAGCGGTGAAATGGCTGGCGAATTGGGTGGTACGGCATCCAGTGCGAGCGGCCCTGCGCCCTCAGCCCCCAACCAGGCCTGCAAACTACCGTTTGCACCTGAGCCGTCCAGAACGATACAAGCTGACAAGGCACCCGCTAGCAAGTCAGCACAGGCCCGGTCAGTGAACACAATTTTGGCCTGCGCGTCCTCAATCATTCGGGCCAAACTGGCTGGAGTGGAACTGGGGGCCAACGGTGCGACCACCACCCCGGCCCGCAGTGCACCCAAAAACACAGCTGCATACCCAATTGACGAATGGGCGCAAATGGCAATGGCGTCACCGCTTTTCAGGCCGTCGCGCTGCAAGGCGGCGGCGATACGGTTCATCAGGGTATCCAACTCGCCATAGGTCATGCTGACCGCAGCGCTTGCGTCACTGCCAGCCGTCATCAAAGCGCGGCTGTTTGGCGACTGTTTGGCATGCTGTTGAATGGCCCCAGCGACCGTGGCGAATTCGATTTGGGAGATGTCAATCATTTCAAATTTCAATCCAATAGCAAGCGCCACCAATCACAAACGAGGTAACTTAGCGAAGCTGTGGCGCAACCGCCAAAATCGGCAAAAGCACACTGGCGCCCAGCTTTTTAGACCGCTCACCGCTCCAGCCCTTCAGCGCATCCGGCAGATCGGCGTTGTCTTTGAAAGGCATTTCAATCGTGAACGACAGGCAGTTGAACTGGTTGCCAATCCAGTTGGTCGCCATGGCCAAATTGGCACTGTTCGGCTTGGCATGGCCATAGCCGTGCTCAGTTTGAAAATCAGGGCAGGTGCTTTGCCATGTGGTTTTGAACTGCTGGGCCAACGCATCCATGGCGGCGCTGTAGCCCACCACGCCTTCGCTGCCTGCCACAAAATTGTAGGGCAGGCCCTCATCGCCATGCGCGTCCAAACACAGGTCAACACCCACTTCCAGCATTTTCTGGCGCACCCAAAAGACTTCAGGCGACCGCAGCAAGCTGGGCTCTGCCCATTCGCGGTTTAAATTGGCACCGCCCGCATTAGTTCGCAAGTTGCCCCGCACCGCCCCATCGGGGTTCATGTGGGGCACGACGTAAAAAACACACTGCTGCAAGAGCACGCGGGCTACCGGGTCGTCGCTGTCAAGCAAGCGCTCCAAAAAGCCCTCCACAAACCATTCGGCCATGGTTTCACCCGGATGCTGGCGTGCAATCAGCCACACCTTTTTGCGCAGGTTCATTGGCGTTGACGCCAGCGCATCGGCCGAGGTGTCGGCAATTTGCAGCAGGGTCATGTCGCGCCCGTCAAGGGTTTGCCCCAAATGGACGACCTGGACATGAGGCGAAACGGCTGTTGAGCCAATCAGGTCAAGGTGGCGGTCGTGAGAGTAAGGCTCAAAATAGGCGAAATACATCAGCTGGGAAGCCGGCGTCAGGCGTGCTGACATGACCTGGCCGTCGTACTCGGTGTCGATTCGGGTCCAGATTTGGCGGTCCACACTGGCGCAAATTTTGTACCCTGGCCAGCCTTCAGGGTAGGCTGATTTGCCAGCGTTCAAAAAGCGCAAATTCACGTCAAGCCCGGCTGCACCTTGCATTGAAAAGTGAAACCACTGGGCAAATTCGCTGGCGTTGTCGGCTCTGATGTTGAGCTGAATGTCGCCTGGGTCGCTGCAGCTGACCACCTCAATGGCGCCTGAATCGAAAGCACTGGAGATATGAATCTGGGTCATTTCAGAAATTGCCTGGGCAGGTTGTCTGAGTTGGATGGATGGGGTGAGTGGATGGGGTGAGTGGTCTGGCGACTGCAACATCATAAGCGAAACAAGCTACCAAAAGCGTAGCTGAAACGCATCAGAATGCAAGCGGGAGCAACAAGGCGCTGGATATGCTCAAATCACTTCAAGCGGCACTGACTATGTTGTCTGGCTGCGCTTTTTGAATGACCTTGCCCATGAAACTCTCAGTACTTTGCCGCCTTGCCGCGCTCCCCCTCTTTTTAGGGGTGACCAGCCTTGCCACCGTGGCACACGCTGTGACTGTCCGCGTTGCCAATCAGGGCGATGCCTTGTCGATGGATCCGCATTCGATGAACGAAGCCGTTCAACTGGCCTTTTTGAACAACGTGTTTGAGTCCCTTGTCACGCGGGGCAAGGATCTGAAAATTGTCGCGTCACTGGCCACCGATTGGAAAGCTGTGCAGCCCACGGTTTGGCGATTCACACTGCGCCAGGGCGTGAAGTTTCACGATGGCGCGCCTTTCACTGCCGACGACGTGGTGTTTTCGCTAGAGCGCGCGCGGGGGGATGGGTCTGACGTGCGCTCGCAGTTGGCGTCCGTCAAAACGGTTCGAAAAACTGGGCCATTTGAGGTTGAAATCGACACCACTGCGCCCAACCCGATCTTGCCCGACTTGATCACGAATATTCTGATTTTGAACAAGGCCTGGTGCGAAACCAACAACGCCACCAAACCAGTAGACCGCCGCCGTGGCATTGAAAACGCAGCGTCATTTCGCACCAACGGCACAGGTCCGTTTCGGGTGCGCGAGCGCCAGCCCGGCGTGCGCACGGTGCTGGGGCGCAACCCGCTGTGGTGGGACAAACTGGAGAGCAACCTGGATGAGGTGGTCTTCACCCCGATTGGCAACGACGCCACCCGCGTGGCCGCGCTGATTGCTGGCGACGTGGATGTGATTGACCCGCTGCCGCTGCAAGACACTGCACGTATGCGTCGTTTGCCCGCCCTGAAGGTGCAGGAAGGCCCAGAGTCGCGGGTGATTTTTTTGGGATTTGACCAAAAGCGCGACGAGCTGACGGGAAGCAATGTGAAAGGCAAAAACCCTTTCAAGGACCAAAGGGTGCGCCAGGCTTTCTATCAGGCCATTGACATTCAGGCGATTAAAACCAGTGTGATGCTGGGTGCCGCGGTGCCCACGGGCGCCATGATTGCCCGAGGCATTCGCGGCCACACGGACGAGCTTGAAAAGCGCTTGCCGTTCAGCCCCGACGCATCCCGCAAGCTGCTGACCGACGCGGGCTACCCCAACGGGTTTGAGGTGCCCTTCAACTGCCCGAACGACCGCTATGTGAACGATTCCGACATTTGCCAGGCGGTCGCGTCCTACCTGGCCAAGGTCGGCATCACCGCCAAGCTGCAAGCTGAAACCAAGGCCACCTATTTCCCGCGCGCGCTGAAACGCGACTTGAGCTTTTTCATGCTGGGGTGGTCGCCTGCCGGGTACGACGCTCATAACATTTTGTTCACCGTGATGGCAAGCCCTGCCGGTGCGCAAGGCCAGTGGAATTTTGGCGCTTACAGCAACCCCAAGCTCGACGCCTTGACCACCCGAATTCAGTCAGAACTCAATGAAACGCAACGTAACGCGATGATTCGGGAAGCCTTTGAATTGCACAGCGCCGATGTGGGCCACATTCCGCTGCACCAGCAGATGCTGGGTTGGGCGATGAAGAAGAACATTCAGGCCTACCAGCGGGCGGATGGCTTCATGCTGTACAAGTGGATGGTGGTGGGCAAACCGGGCTGATGATCGGATTGAGGGCCAGATCGGGAAATTCGATCAGCGGCCAGGTTTTGGCCCCTTGACGAGCGATTTGGTCCCGCCTCAAGTTGCTATAATATATATAGCAAACTATGTATATTATTCGAGAGCTAGAGGCCTATTTTATTGATAAAACGTCATTTTTGACTCGATTTTGAGAAAAAAGAACCTGCAGGTTCTTTTTTAGGTTTTTTGACTCAAAACGGCCCAATCTCTCAAAAGCCCAATTACGCAATCATTCAACCGCGCAACCACCCTAAGCCAATGACCACCCCCAATTCACCCACCATGCCCCCGATCCAGTCTCAATTTGGAGCGCGAACTACGGCGCTTGAAGCTGCAAATGCGGTGTCTCTGAAGGGCCGTAACGCCGTGGTGACGGGTGGCGCATCAGGTTTGGGCCTGCAGACGTCGCGCGCCTTGGCGGCCAGCGGTGCGCAGGTGACGCTGGCGGTGCGCAATGTGGAGCAAGGCAAGTCGGCAGCGGCAGCCCTGAGGCTTGAATTTCCGTCGGCTCAGGTCACGGTGGCCAGGGTGGATTTGAGTGATTTGGCGACTGTGCGGCAGTTTGCTGCGGACTGGGCGGCCAGTGGCAAAGCCCTGCACATTTTGATCAACAACGCGGCCATCATGGCCTGCCCCTTGACTCGAACGCCCCAAGGCTGGGAGTCGCAGTTTGCCACCAACCACCTGGGCCACTTCGCATTAACTAGCGCCCTACTGCCGGCGCTGCAAATGGCAGCCCAGGCAAAGGCGGCAGGCGCAGGGGCCAACTCCAGGGGCGATGCCCGGGTGGTGTGTTTAAGCTCGTCTGGCCACAAAATTGCGGCGGTTGACTTTGATGACATCCATTTCGAGCGGTGGGACTACAACAAGTGGAAGGCTTATGGCCAAGCCAAAAGTGCCAACGCCCTAATGGCGCTGGGCTTGCACTTGCGTTTTGGCAGCCAGGGCGTTACCGCCAACGCGGTTCACCCCGGCGGCATCATGACCGGCTTGCAAAAGTATTTGCCCTTGGAAGAAATGCGAGCCTTAGGGTGGCTTAAAGCCGACGACACGCCCCTGGACATTTTTAAAAATACCGAACAAGGAGCGGCCACCAGCGTTTGGGCGGCGACTGCGCCTGAACTGGCCGGCCACGGCGGTTTGTACCTGGAGGACTGCAACCAGGGCTTGCCCGCTTTGCCCACCAACCGCGTCTCAGGCTACTCGCCGCACATCATGGACGCTGATGCTGCGAACCGTCTTTGGCAGGTGTCAGAGGCCTTGCTGGCGACCGCTTAAGCTGATCAACGGCGGCATACATCGAAACGCCCAAAACTTCAGCCCCAAACCACAGAGCGCATCGAAATGGATGCCGCCTGAAAGTTGGTGTTGAAGCTTCTGACCTTGTCATCTGCATAAGCCGCCCCAGCCGTGTACAACACAGGCAAATAGTGCTCGAAACTGGGATGCGCCTGCTTGGCACCCGTACCGAGTTTTTGAAAATCCTGCAAGCCCGCAAGATTGCCCGAATCAATGCAAGTGGCTGCAAATTTGTCAAACTCAATTGCCCAGTCGTAGGCCTGGTTGGGTGCCGTGCCCAATTGCATGGTGCGAAGGTTGTGAACCAAATTGCCGCTACCGACAATCAGCACACCGTGATCACGCAAATTGCGCAGTTGACGACCCAATTCAAAATGACTTTGTGCAGGCTGCGCATAGTCCATGCTGAGTTGAATCACCGGAATGTCGGCCTCTGGAAACATCGGTTTCAGCACCGACCAACTGCCGTGGTCTAGGCCCCAAGCCAAATCCAGACCCAGGGCCGCTGATTGCCCGGGTTGGTTCACTTTCTGGCTGATTTCCTGCGCGGTTTGCGGTGCGCCAGGCACTGGGTAATTTTGGGCAAACAACTCCGCCGGAAAACCGCCAAAGTCGTGAATCGTTTTGGGCGCGTCCATCGCCGTCAGCCACCAGCCCGTGGTGAGCCAATGGGCAGAGATACACAAAATCAGTTGCGGCTTGCCGTAGTCCCGAACGATTTGGGGGCCCAAGGCCTGCCAACTGCGCCGGTAGTCGTTGTCTTCAATCGCATTCATCGGGCTGCCGTGGCCCAAAAACAGCACGGGCATGCGAGCGCTCGGCTTCAGTGTAGTGAGGCTCAGCAAGCGGTTGGCTGGCGCGGTGTCGATCATCAAAATTCCTTGAGTTTCAGTGTCGCAGGTCACCCGAAGGACGCCTTGGGAGGGCTTTGAACAGTGTTGAACTTGCTTTCTGTGCCTGTTGAAGGCAATTCAGGGTAAGCGGCGTATTTTCAACCTTGAGCCCGTGGCCCGGAGGCTGGCACTCGACCCCAACCCAATTGAATGGTCAAAAAGCTCGAAAACCGCACGAAACCGCTGAAATCCTCAACAACCTGCCTCAAGACCGACGATTGGGGAACTTAGTCCATGAAATATCTAGCAACAAATGTTATATTGCACTGCAACATATTTAGAAAGCGCGCCGCCATGCTTTACCAACTGTACGAAACCCAACGCTCCTTGATGGAGCCGTTTGCCGACATGGCCCACGCCGCTGCCAAAGCGTACGGCAACCCGCTGTCGGTGATGGGGCAAAACCCGTTTGCACAGCGCATTTCAGCGGGCTACGACCTGATGCACCGCCTAGGCAAAGACTACGAAAAGCCAGAATTTGGCATTCGCACGGTGGATGTGGATGGGGTTGGTATCGCCATTCACGAGCGCATTGAAATCAACAAGCCGTTTTGCGAGCTGCGCCGCTTCAAGCGCTTTACAGACGACCCGACCACGCTGGGCAAGCTCAAAGGCCAGCCTCCTGTGCTGATCGTGGCACCTTTGTCGGGCCATTACGCCACGCTATTGCGCGACACCGTCAAAACCATGCTGAAGGACCACAAGGTCTACATCACCGACTGGAAAAACGCCCGCTTGATTCCTATGAGCGAGGGTGAATTTCACCTGGACGACTATGTCAACTACGTGCAGGAGTTCATTCGCCACCTGCAAGGCATTTACGGCAACTGCCACGTAGTCAGCGTTTGCCAGCCGACTGTGCCGGTGCTGGCCGCCGTATCGCTCATGGCCAGCCGGGGCGAAACCACGCCTTTGAGCATGACCATGATGGGCGGCCCCATCGACGCCCGCAAGTCGCCCACCGCGGTCAACAACCTGGCGATGAAGAAAAGCTTCAGCTGGTTTGAAAACAACGTGATTTACCGCGTGCCGACTAATTTTGCCGGCGCTGGGCGCCGCGTGTACCCTGGGTTTTTGCAGCATTCGGGCTTTGTGGCGATGAACCCGAGCAACCACGCCAACAGCCATTACGACTATTTCAAAGACTTGATCAAGGGCGACGACGCCAGCACCGAAGCCCATCGCAAGTTCTATGACGAGTACAACGCCGTGCTGGACATGGACGCGGACTACTACCTTGAAACCATCAAGGTGGTGTTTCAGCAGTTCAGCTTGGTCAACGGTACTTGGGATGTGAGGGGCGTCGACGGCAAAATCGAGCACGTGAACCCAGCCGACATCAAAACCACGGCGCTTTTCTCGGTCGAGGGCGAGCTGGACGACATTTCGGGCTCTGGTCAGACCGAAGCCGTGCACGCGATCTGCAGCGGCGTACCCGCAGCCCGCCAAAAGCATCTGGAAGCCAAAGGTGCTGGACACTACGGCATTTTTTCGGGCCGCCGCTGGCGCGATGTGGTTTACCCGGAAGTTAAGGCCTTTATTTTGTCGCACCAGCCTGCGCAAGCAGCCGCTAGGTCGGTAGCCGAAAAGGTACCATCGGCCAAACTCATCGCTGTCAAGGCAATTGCCAAGCCGGTTGTGGTCGCTGTGGCTAAACCTGTCACGAAACCAGTCGCCAAGCCAGTTGCCAAGCCTGCCACTAAACCCGTGGCCAACGCCGCTGTCAAGCTAGCTGGCAAACCGATCACCAAGTCCATTGCGACCCAGCGCACTGCCCCCAAAACTGCAGCGGTCAAACCAGTTTCAAAGCCTGTCAAAGGCAAATGAAGCGGGCGTGAGTGCCACCTTAGCGGTCAAAATTCTTGCGGTTTTGCCGCAAACTCAGTGCACTCGCTGCGCCTACCCTGATTGCGCCGCTTATGCGCAGGCCATTGCTGGCGGCGAAGCATCCATCAATCAGTGTCCACCCGGCGGCCAAGTCGGCATTGAGCGACTGGCCGCCATCACGGGGCATGTGGTCGTCGCTCTCAACCCCAAAAACGGAAATGAATCGTCACGTGCCGTGGCGGTGATCGATGAAAACTGGTGCATTGGCTGCACACTATGCATCGACGTTTGCCCGACTGATGCCATCCTTGGCACCAACAAGTTGATGCACACGGTGATTGAGCCCTACTGCACCGGGTGCGAACTGTGCATTCCAGTCTGCCCAGTCGACTGCATCCAGCTGGAAAACGTGACGGGCAGCGCTACGGGATGGGCGGCTTGGTCTAAAGCCCAAGCAGACGAAGCCCACCTGCGCTATCAATTGCGCACCACCCGCTTGCAATCACAATCAGCTGACAAGGTGCTTCTAACCGCAACTGAGCTCGAAGCCAAACTCACCAATCTGCCGAGCGATTCCCGCGCTCAAGACTCGGCTTTAACGGAGAAAAAGCGTTCGGTTTTGCAGGCTGCGCTGAATAAGGCACGGGCCCGCACGAACGGCTGAAGTCTCAGCGCAAAGACGCGTTGAGCTTGGCCAATGCGGCTGCTCCGGGGCACAGTTTGGCGCAGCCCAAGGCGTTCAGGGCCGTGGCACTGGTGTTCATGGCGGCATGCAAATCGCCCGCTTGCGAATCTACATAAAGCAGCCCGGTCAGCACTTCCCCGCGAGCTTGGTGAGTGGCCACCTGGTGCATGGCCGACAGGCGATCCGTCGGGTCGTAATCAGCCTTCAATTTGCGCAGGCGCAAAAACTTGCCGTCATGCTGCTCGACATCGACCACTGCGCCCGGTTCGTACTGGGTGGTGATTTCATCGCGGCTGCTGATAAAGTCAATGCGGCTGACGGCTTCATTGTGATCGCGCACATAGTCGTAGCTTTTGGTGCTGCCCGCATGGTTGTTGAAGGCAACACAGGGGCTGATGACATCCAGAAAGGCGGCGCCGCCGTGACCCATGGCAGCCTTGATGAGCGGTACCAATTGCGTCTTGTCACCTGAAAAGCTGCGCCCTACAAAGGTCGCTCCCAACTGCAAAGCCATGCCCACCAAGTCCACTGGACTGTCGCTGTTGACCACGCCTTTTTTGCTTTTTGAACCCTGGTCTGCAGTTGCAGAAAACTGCCCCTTGGTCAGGCCGTACACACCGTTGTTCTCAACAATGTAGACCATGCGCACGCCTCGGCGCATTGTATGGGCAAATTGGCCAAGTCCAATTGATGCGGAATCGCCATCGCCCGAAATACCAAGGTAAAGCAAATCACGATTGGCCAAGTTGGCACCGGTCAGCACCGAAGGCATGCGTCCGTGAACGGTGTTGAACCCGTGCGAGGCGCCCAAAAAGTAGTCGGGTGTTTTAGAGCTGCAGCCAATTCCAGACAGCTTGGCAACCCTGTGGGGCTCTATATTCAGCTCATAACATGCCTGAATGATCGCCGCCGAAATCGAGTCATGACCGCAACCTGCACAAAGCGTAGAGACTTTGCCTTCGTAGTCTCGCCGGGTGTAGCCCACGGCGTTGGGTGCCAATGAAGGGTGGTGCAACCGAGGCTTGGCAAGGAAAGTCATACGGCCTCCTTGATGGCGGCGACCGAACCCTGCGCGGCATGCGGCTCTACCGCCGCCGCGTGAACATGGCGCGTAATTGCAGCCGTGATGAAACGGGCGGTGATGGGCGTGCCATCAAAGTGCAACACGCGAACTAATCGTGCCGGGTCAATGTCAAGTTCATTCACCAGCAAGGAATGCATCTGGGCGTCCCGGTTTTGCTCAACCACATAAATCAATTCGTGTGATGCAATGAATTGGCCCACGGATTGCGGAAACGGAAAGGCACACAAACGCATGGCATCCAGGTGGATGCCCGCCTCTGTCAGAACGTCCAAAGCCTCTTGCATTGCTGGGCTGGTAGAACCAAAATAAACCACACCCAAGCGGGTTTTGTGAACAGCATTTCGAAATTTGGGTTGTGGAACCAAGGACGCTGCCGTTTTAAACTTTTTCAATAGGCGCTCGACGTTGTACACGTAGTCTGCACCCCTCTCAGAGTATTGCGCGTAGGCATTGCGTGTTGTCCCTCGCGTGAAATAGCTGCCCTTGGTGGCGTGCGTGCCCGGCAGCGTGCGCCAAGGAATACCGTCACCGTCAACGTCCTTGTAGCGTCCAAAGTCTTTGCCAGCTTGAAGTTCGTCAGAGCTCATGACTTTGCCGCGGTCATATTCACGAGCGTCATCCCAATTGAAGGGTTTGCTCAAGCGCTGATTCATGCCAATGTCCAGGTCGGTCATGACAAATACGGGAGTTTGGAGGCGATCCGCCAGGTCGAGCGCTGCCGCTGCATGCTCAAAACACTCGTAAGGATCTTCCGGAAACAACAGCACATGCTTGGTGTCCCCGTGCGATGCGTAGGCACACGAGGTGATGTCAGCCTGTTGCGTGCGGGTGGGCATGCCAGTTGATGGCCCCCCGCGCTGGACGTTGATGATCGTGACCGGAATCTCAGCAAAATAGGCCAGCCCAATGAATTCGGTCATCAGGGACACGCCTGGCCCGGAGGTCGCGGTAAACGCCCGCGCACCGTTCCATCCGGCACCCACCACCATGCCGATGGATGCAATTTCATCTTCAGCTTGAACAATGGCGTAGTTGTTTTGACCCGTGGCTGGGTCTGCGCGGTACTTAGCGCAATATTTTTGAAATGCCTCAGCCACCGAACTTGAAGGGGTAATGGGGTACCAAGCCGCCACGGTTGCACCACCAAAAACACAACCCAAGGCGGCAGCGCTGTTGCCATCCACAAAAATCTGGTCACCTACCTTGTCTGTCCGTTGCACCCTGATTCCCAAAGGGGCGCTTAGGTGCTCTTTGGCAAAATCACGTCCCAAGTGAAGCGCTCTGACATTGGAATCCAACAGCTTCTCTTTGCCTTTGTATTGCTCCGCAAACAGTGTCTCAATGACTTCTGCCTCGACCCCCAACAACACCGACAAAGCCCCGACATAAATGATATTTTTAAACAGTTGACGCTGCCTTGGATCCGGGTAGACCGCATTCGAAATTTCAGTCAACGGCATGCCAATGACATTGATATCCGTGCGAAATTTCGATGGTGGCATGGGCCGAGTGCTGTCGTAAAAAAGGTAGCCGCCGGGCTCCAGTTCAGCGACATCAGCGTCCCAAGTTTGCGGGTTCATAGCGACCATCATGTCTATGCCACCGCGCCTGCCTTGGTATCCCCTCTCATTCACTCGGGCTTCATACCAAGTGGGCAGCCCCTGAATGTTGCTAGGAAAAATATTTCGCGGACTGACAGGCACGCCCATCCGCAAAATTGCTTTGGCAAATAACTCATTGGCCGAGGCAGAACCCGATCCGTTGACATTGGCAAACTTGAGCACAAAGTCATTCACGGCTTCAATTCGCTTCATGCGAGCACTCCCATCGGCACAGCCACTGCCTGAACTTTGACGTCGCGGCAGGATGCGCCAGCTTGGGTCGTGTTCAACAGAAATTTCTGCATATCCCAGGCACCAGTAGGACATCGCTCGGCGCAAAGACCACAGTGCAGACAGACATCTTCGTCTTTGACCATCACATTCCCCGTTTTCATGACACCTGACACATACAAATCCTGGGTCAAATTCAAAGCGGGTGCGGTAAGTCGGGTGCGCAGGTCCGCCTCGTCACTGTTCGCGGTGAAAGTGATGCAGTCCATCGGGCAAATATCCACACAGGCATCGCACTCAATGCAGGTGTCCTGGGTAAACACGGTTTGCACGTCACAGTTAAGGCAGCGCTGGGCTTCCTTGAAGGCCGTTGCCGCATCAAAACCTAACTCGACCTCCACCTTGATACTAGCCAAAGCAATTTCAGCCTTCGCCCACGGCACCTTGTACCGAAGGTCATTGGATGTGTCGTTGTCATACGCCCACTCGTGAATGCCCATCTTGGCTGACATCAAGTTCGTCATGGGGTCTGGGCGACGCGTCACATCTTCGCCATTCAAAAGGCGATCAATGGACACGGCGACTTCATGTCCATGGGCCACAGCCGTGATGATGTTTTTTGGGCCAAATGCAGAGTCACCACCAAAAAAAACGTGCGGCAAACTGGCTTGAAAACTCGCCTTGTCAAGAACTGGCAAACCCGATTTGTCAAAGGCAATGCCACTGTCTTTCTCGATCCACGGAAACGCATTCTCCTGGCCTACAGCGATCAATACGGCATCACAGGCGATCCAAACATCAGGCTCGCCTGTGGGCACCAAACTGCGTTCGCCTTGATCGTTGTAAACCGCCTTCACCAGTTCAAAGGTCATACCAGTCAACTGACCCTTGTCATGTTCAAAGGTTTTGGGAACATGAAAGTTGAGGATCGGAATGCCCTCATGTTGGGCGTCCTCCTTCTCCCAAGGCGACGCTTTCATGTCCTCAAAACCGCTGCGCACGATCACCTTGACTTCAGAGCCACCCAATCGCCGCGATGAACGGCAACAATCCATGGCCGTATTTCCGCCGCCCAAAACGATGACTCGTTTGCCAATGCTGGTGACGTGGCCAAATGACACCGAGGCCAACCAGTCAATCCCAATGTGAATGTTCTGCGTTATCTCCTGGCGACCAGGCAACTGCAGGTCGCGTCCGCGCGGTGCCCCACAGCCGACAAACACAGCGTCATAGTTTTGAGCCAAAAGCGCTTTCATGGAATCAAGCTTTTGGCCGCCTTTGAAGTGGACACCCATGTTCAGGATGTAGCCTGTCTCTTCGTCAATGACAGTCTCAGGCAGGCGAAACCTCGGAATTTGCGACCACATGAAACCACCCGCCTTGGCCTCGCCTTCAAAAATCGTGATGTCGTAACCCAATGGTGCCAAATCTCTTGCGACCGTGAGCGACGCAGGCCCCGCACCCACGCAGGCGATCCGTTTTCCGTTTTTTGCAGCTATCTTGGGCATGCGGTGCGCCACATCGCTTTTCATGTCGGCAGCAACGCGCTTGAGTCGGCAAATCGCCACAGGTTCTGGCTGCTGATCTTCTCCTTCTTCAACCCTGCTTCGACGGCAAGCGGGTTCGCAAGGGCGGTCGCATGTGCGCCCCAAAATGCCCGGAAAAACATTAGAGACCCAGTTGACCATGTAGGCGTCGCTGTAGCGCCCTTGGCCGATTAAACGGATGTATTCAGGAACGGGTGTGTGGGCTGGGCATGCGTACTGACAATCTACGACCTTGTGAAAATAGGCCGGATTGGAGATATTGGAGGGCAGCAAACAAGACTCCTTTGTCCCTTGCGGCCGAAATTGAACCTCAGCATCGGTTTGGGTTGTAAAACAGTCTAGCGAGCTTACGCGCCAAACACCCTTAGGTGAATCCCGAACGAAGTCGCGAACCGGTCAGTCAGAAAACGGAGCACTCCGATCAAGCCAGAGGCGGCTCAGTCAAGCAGTGGACTGTGATGCCAACGCAGAAAAAGCGTGTACAACCGCAATGGGGGCCTGTACCAGCTCAATCAGTACACCTTCGCCAGAAATTGGGAAGTCATCGTTTGACTTGGGGTGCAAAAAGCAAATGTCGAAGCCGGCTGCGCCTTGCCGAATGCCGCCAGGTGCGAAACGCACCCCCTGAGCCGTGAGCCACCCGACTGCTGCGGGCAAGTCATCAATCCAAAGGCCTACGTGGTTCAAGGGCGTGGCATGAACCGCGGGTTTTTTGGTGGCGTCCAGTGGCTGCATCAGATCCACTTCAACCTTGAAAGCTCCTGAACCTATAGCGCAAATGTCTTCATCCACGTTTTCGCTTTCACTTACAAAATTACCAGTGACTTCAAGCCCCAGCATGTCGATCCAAAGAGTCCGAAGGCGATCTTTGCTGAGGCCGCCAATTGCAATCTGCTGGATACCCAGCACCTTGAATGGTCTGGTCATGGGCTGACCACGTGCCGCCGCCCGACCCTGTACACCACGCCTTCAGGGCCAGCCGCCTCAGTGTGGACAGTATGAGCCGGCAGGCGAAAGATGTCATTCACACGGTAGCGACTGGCCATACCGTTTACTGCAATCGTTATCTCACCCGAGGTTATCAATGCGCAGGCATCGAACGGGTGCTTGTGATCACCCATTTGGTAGGCAGCGGGCTTTTCGACCGTGGTGATTTCATCATAGCCACCTGTACGCAAAGATGCTTCAAAAGCCTGAATATTCATAGACAACTCCTAAACTTTGGTGGATCCAAAAATGAACATGATTTGAGGCTAAGCGAACTCAACAATTGGCTGATCAACTGTCAACGATTCGCCCTTGCTGGCCAGCACCTTGCCAACGATTCCGTCAGCCGCCGCAAACAGTACATTTTCCATCTTCATGGCTTCAATCACCGCGACACGTTCGCCAGCTTGCACCTTCTGACCTACCTGCACTGCCACATCAACCAACAAGCCGGGCATGGGCGACAAAACAAATCGGCTCATATCAGGGGCAGCTTTGTGCAACATCAACTTGTGCAATTCGGCAGTTCTAGGGCTTAGAACCAAAGCTTCGACTTGGGTGCCGTTGTGTTGGACGCGAAGTGCCAAGGGGTCTTTGCGGGTTCCACGCTCGACCTGCGCAGTGAAGGCCTGACCATTCACTGTGCCTTGAATGGCGATGTCATTCAACCGAGACTCACTGTAGATTTCGTAACTCTTGCCACCCACGTGAATATGGGCAAAACCGATTTTTCCGGCGAACTCTTCAAGGTGGACCGGCGTGTAAGTGTGTTGGCCACTCGCGGACAGGGCAACCACCACGTAGTCCTTTTCAAGCTTTCGTTGGTACCCTGGTAACTGTCCGCTCAAACCCGCAGCACGTTCATGGGCCTTGCGGCGCACAAATGCTGCAATGGCGCTCAGGACGTGGGGGTCGTCATGCGGCACGTCCTCTGCGGCAAATCCATGCGAGTAGTTTTCAGCAATGAAGCCCGTGTTGAAATCACCACTGACAAACTTGGGGTGCGCCAGGATTGCAGATTGGAAGGGAATATTGCTGGAGATACCGCGAATCACAAACGCATTGAGTGCAGCGCGCATTTTTGCAATGGCTTCAAGGCGGTCTTTGCCATGAACGATGAGTTTGGCAATCATCGAGTCGTAAAACATCGGAATCTCGCCACCATCTTGCACACCAGTGTCGACCCGCACGCCGAACAGGTCTTGGGTGTTGGCCTGGTGCATTGTCTGTCCGGGCGGCTGAAAACGAACCAGCCTTCCTGTGGACGGCAAAAAATTGCGAAACGGATCTTCCGCATTGATTCGGCATTCGATGGCCCAACCATTGCGCTGAACATCCTTTTGCGCCACAGGCAAAGGCTCTCCCGCAGCCACGCGAATCATCAGCTCCACTAAATCAAGCCCGGTGATGCACTCGGTCACCGGATGCTCCACTTGAAGGCGGGTGTTCATCTCCAAAAAATAGAAACTTTGGTCTTTTCCCACCACAAACTCCACTGTGCCCGCACTTTGGTAGTTCACGGCCTTGGCCAGGGCCACAGCTTGCTCGCCCATGGCTCTCCGGGTGGCATCAGATATGAAAGGGGAAGGCGCCTCTTCAATGACCTTTTGGTGACGGCGCTGAATGGAACACTCACGCTCGTTCAAATAAATGACATTACCTTGGCTGTCGCCCATCAATTGAATCTCAATGTGGCGCGGCTCAACCACAAACTTCTCTATGAACAC
>JANPCR010000049.1:0-2566 GCA_031431035.1 Rhodoferax sp. | reverse complement strand
GTCACGCTGCTGGCGAAGCGGTGGGTTCAGGCGCATGCGGCTGTCAAAGTAACCCATGTCGGTGTCGATCAGGTGCAGCGAGTTGATGCTGACATCGCAAGTGATGGGCAAGCCGTCGGCTTTGGCCTGGCGCACCAGTTGCACGCCTGCAGCGCTGCTGATGCGGCACAGGTGAACCCGCGCCTGGGTGGCCCGAACCAGTTCAAAAATAGTATGCAAAGCAATGGTTTCAGCAGCCACGGGCACGCCGCTCAAGCCCATGCGGGTAGCCAGTGGGCCGCTGGCGGCCACACCCTGGCCCAAATGCAAGTCTTGCGGGCGCAGCCAAACCGCGCAACCAAAGGTGCTGGCGTACTGCAAGGCGCGCAGCATGACCTGGGTGTTGACCAACGGCACTTCGGCCTGGCTGAAGGCCACGCAGCCAGCGTCCGTCAGGGCCAGCATTTCGGTCAGCACCTCACCTTGCAGGTTGCGGGTGAGTGCACCAAGCGGGAAAACACGCGAAGTCTGCAATTTTTCCGCGCGGTAGCGCAGCATTTCGACCAAACCGGGTTCGTCCAGCACAGGGTCAGTGTCAGGGGGGCAAATCACACTGGTCACACCGCCAGCGGCGGCCGCGCTCAGTTCAGACGCCAGCATGCCTGCGTGCTCGTGCCCAGGTTCGCGCAGGCGCACTGCCAAATCGACCAAGCCAGGGGCTACCACGCAGCCTGTGGCGTTTAGGGTTTGGTCGGGTTTGAAATCGGCAGGCAATGCGCCCACAGAAGCAATCGCTGAACCCCTGATGGCAATGTCAGCCGTTTGGTCAAAGCCGCTTTGAGGGTCAATGACACGGCCGCCTTGGATCAAAATGTTCATGCTTCATTCCCCGCGACGATGCTCATCACCGCCATGCGCACGGCAATGCCATAAGTGACTTGCGGCAAGATGACGCTTTGCGAGCCATCGACCACGGCAGAGTCAATCTCAACCCCCCGGTTGATGGGGCCGGGGTGCATCACGATGCAGTCGGGTTTGGCCAATTGCAGTTTGTCAGGGGTCAGGCCGTAGCTTTTGAAAAACTCCTGGGCTGAGGGCAGCAGCGCACCGCTCATACGTTCGTTTTGCAGGCGCAGCATGATGATCACGTCGCAGCCTTTGATGCCTTCTTCCAGCGTGTGGCACACCCGAACGCCCATTTGCGCCATGTCGCTGGGCACCAGCGTTTTGGGGCCGACCACGCGGACTTCGGCACAGCCCAAGGTGGTGAGCGCATGAATGTCAGAGCGCGCAACCCGGGAATGCAGCACGTCACCGACGATGGCCACGGTGAGGTTGGCAAAGTCTTTTTTGAAGTGTCGTATGGTGAACATGTCCAGCAAACCCTGGGTCGGGTGGGCATGGCGGCCATCGCCCGCGTTGATCACGTGCACGTGGGGCGCGACGTGCTGGGCAATCAGGTAAGGCGCACCCGACTCGCTGTGGCGCACTACAAAAATATCAGCCGCCATGGCCGACAGGTTGGCAATGGTGTCAAGCAAGGACTCGCCTTTGCTGGCGCTGGAGCGTGCAATGTCCAGGTTAATCACATCAGCGCTGAGCCGGGTTGCCGCAATTTCAAAGGTGGTTCGGGTGCGGGTGGAGTTTTCAAAAAACAAGTTGCACACGCTTTTGCCACGCAGCAGAGGCACTTTTTTGTCCTCGCGGTCATTCACTGAGCAAAAGTTGGCGGCGGTGTCCAAAATGTGCATTAGCATGCTTTTGGGCAGGCCTTCGATGGACAGCAGGTGAATCAGCTCGCCGTTGGAGTTGAGTTGGGGGTTGCGTTTAAAGAGCATGGTCTGGATTGCTGAAAAAAGCCCTGCAACAAGTCAAAAAGTGTGTCGCCCAACGGTTCATGGAGCGTGCGGTCAAGTGGTTTCAACCTGAAAGCTGAACGCGCCGGACGGGTCGCGCACCAGCGCCAAAGATTGATTGGCAGGCAGGCTGACCCGGGCCGCACAAAAGTCGGGGGCAATGGGCAGCTCACGGCCCCCTCGGTCTACCAAAACTGCCAGTTTGACGCTGGCCGGGCGGCCATAGTCAAACAGCTCGTTGATGACTGCCCGAATGGTGCGCCCGGTGTACAAGACGTCGTCCAAAATCACGATATCGGCACCGTTGACATCAAACGGCAGGCTGGTTTGACCGCCTGCGCTCAAACCCCGTTTGGCAAAGTCGTCCCGGTGCATGGCCGACGAAATGGTGCCAGCTTTGCCTTCCAGCTTCAAATCAATTTGCAACTGCTGCGCAAGCCAAGCGCCGCCGGAGGTGATGCCGACGAGCCGGGTTTGGGGACTGCGCAAAGTTTCAATGCCTTTTCGCAAGTCAAGGTAAAGGGCCTGTGCATCGAGCAACAGCGCCCCCACGCTCACCACTTCGTGTGTTTCGCTGCCCCCCAGGGGGGCTAATTTTCCTAGGGGCGGCCCGTCGGAAAATTGGCCAGCATTCTGCTGAATGTTCACCGCAAACCCCTTAAAAACTGTTCAAGAATAATACAGGCCGATGCCGCATCAGCGTCGGTCGCGCCCATCGAAACTGCCTCGGT
>JANPCR010000048.1:0-16595 GCA_031431035.1 Rhodoferax sp. | reverse complement strand
ACGCTGGTGGCCAAAAAACTCGGTGTGGTGGGTGTGGGGGCGTATGCCTCGCGCGCCTACCTGGCCCGCCGGGGCACGCCACGCGACCCGACCGAGCTATTTGCGCATGAACTGGTGGGGTATGACAAGGTGGACAGCATTGTTCAGGGCTTTAAAGCCCACCACGAAGCCATCACCCGCGAGGCTTTTGCGCTGCGCAGCGACGATTTGATTGTGCATTCGCAAGCCGTCCGCGCAGGCCTGGGCATTGGGTTTTTGGCCGACTACGTGGTGCGGGACGACCCCATCGTGCTGCGCGTGCTGCCCAAGCTGGTGTTGCCCGAGCTGCCCATGTGGATCACCGTACACCGCGAAATTCGCACCAACCCGCGAATTCGCGCGGTTTTTGACTTTTTGGCAGCAGCCTTGCCCGATTTGATTTGAAATACTTTCAAATGACTCAACTCAACATGACCACGACTGACTTAAACACTTCTGTCTCCCACAACAGTTTGGCGATTGTGATTGGTGCCAGCGGCGGCATTGGCGCGGCGCTGCTGGCCCACCTTGAGGCAACGCAAGGCGACCGAGGCGATCAGGGCGATTCGGCGGCGGCTCAGGCCGATCTTGGGCATCAGACCGTTCAGGCAGTGCTGGGCTTGTCCAGGGCCAGCAAGCCCGCGCTTGATTTGCTGGATGAAAGCAGCATCGCCCAGGCCGCCCAGTTTGCGCAAAACTACGCCTCGTCACGCGGCCTAGAACTGCGTCTGGTGATCGACGCCACCGGCAAACTGCACGGTGACGGCCATGCGCCCGAAAAAAGCTGGAAGCAGCTCAACGCCACCCAAATGGCTGAAGCCTTTGCCATCAACGCCATTGGTCCGGCGCTGGTCATGAAACACTTTTTGCCGCTGTTAGCACCGCAAGGCAAAGCGATTTTTGCAACTCTGTCGGCCAAAGTTGGCAGCATTGGCGACAACCGTTTGGGCGGCTGGTACAGCTACCGCGCCAGCAAAGCCGCCTTGAACCAGCTGGTGCACACGGCGGCCATCGAGCTGCGCCGCCGCCAACCGCAGGCCGTTTGCGTCGCCTTGCACCCTGGCACGGTGGCCACGGCGCTGTCGGGGCCATTTGCCAAAACCGGGCTCGACGTGCTGACGCCACCTGCCGCAGCCAGCCGCCTGCTGGCGGTCATTGGCGGCTTGACGGCGGCCGATTCAGGGGGGTTTTTCAACCACGACGGCAGCGTTCTGCGTTGGTGAATTGAGGGCAAGCATTGAAGAAGCTTTGGCTTCAAGCCCCGTGGCATTTTTTGAATTTTTTGCCGCTGCCGCAATGGCAGAGGTCGTTTCGGCCAATTTTTGACGGATTATGGACGGTTTCAACGCGCGGCCCCAGGTCTGCCATCACCGCGCGCAAGTCGTAAACCGACCAAACCGCGTCGCCCACCTCAGTCATGCGCCGAGCGCTAACGCTGGGCGGCCCGTCTTCGTCATAGCAGTTGGCAGTGGGCGGGTCGGTGTCGTCTTCGGTCAACGCAAGGATGTTGTCCAACGCATCGTCAATCCATTTCGCGACCTTTTTGTCACGCGGCGGCAGCCATTCATCAGGCCAAGTCTCGACCATGAACATGAAGCCCAGGGCCCAAACTTGCCCCAAGGCGGGAGGGTCTTCCTTGGGCGCGCCGGCTTGTTGTTCGGGGGACATGGTCGCCAAAGCGCCGCGCACGTCCATGATTTCGGGTTGAAAGGCGCGTTCGTCGCTTAAGGTTTCAACCTGCGTGTTGAGCGCCTGGGCAATCTCGTTCCAGCGGCTCACCCACAAGGCCATGAAGCGACCAAACTGCTCATCATCGGCAAAAGTGCCTGCGCCTTGGTCATTGAGCTCCTCGGTGTCCAGCAAAACCGGTAAATATTCACTGGCATGGATCACGCGGCGGCAGCAAATCAAGGCCGCCATGAAGCCATCGCAAAACTCCCATTGCGGGGTTTCGTCCTTGCGCTTTCGGATGTCGTCCAGGATATCGTCCAGCAGGTCGAATGGGGATGGTTCCGAGTCGTCGGTGATCAGTTGGGGGGGTTGGCTACTTGTCATGGCCTGAGTTTAGTCCGCGTGTCACCGTGTCGTGTCAAACTAGGGGCATAAAAACCGCGCCCCGGAGACTTTGCGACATGTTGAAATTTGCCAATTCTGTTTTCCCCATTCGTTACACCGCGTTTGCCTTGTCAGGTCTGGGACTGTTGCTCAGTCTGTTCACCTTGGTGGGCTTTGGCGTGGGCATTTTTTGGGGAACCATCTTTTTATTTTTGGTGGGCGTCGGCATTTACGACGTGGTGCAAACCAAGCGCTCGGTGCTGCGCAACTACCCGGTCATTGGGCACATGCGTTTCATGCTGGAATTTATCCGCCCCGAAATGCGCCAGTATTTTTTGGAAAGCGACACCGAGGCCATGCCGTTTTCGCGCTCGCAGCGCTCCTTGGTGTACCAGCGGGCCAAAGGCGAGCCCGACAAACGCCCATTTGGCACGCAGTTGGATGTGCATGCGGTCGGCTATGAATGGATCAACCACTCGGTGGCCCCGTCGACATTGAGCACGCATGACTTTCGGGTGTGGGTGGGTGGCACCGCCACTGCGCCCAACCCGGGCTGCAGCCAGCCCTACGCACTGAGTATTTTCAATATCTCGGCCATGAGCTTTGGGGCCTTGAGCGCCAACGCCATCCTGGCTCTGAACAGCGGTGCCAAACAAGGCGGCTTTGCGCACGACACGGGCGAAGGCTCGATCTCGCAATACCACCGCGTGCACGGGGGCGATTTGATTTGGGAAGTGGCCTCGGGCTACTTTGGCTGCCGCAACGAAAACGGCAGCTTCAACGCAGAGAAGTTTGCCGTGAACGCGCGCGAGCCGCAGGTGAAGATGATTGAGATCAAGCTAAGCCAAGGAGCCAAACCTGGCCATGGCGGTATGCTGCCGGGTGCCAAGGTCACCATTGAAATTGCCGATGCACGCGGCATTGCGGTAGGGGTCGATTGCCTATCACCCGCGTCGCACAGCGAGTTTTCGAACCCCGTTGAAATGATGCATTTCATCGCCCGCCTGCGCGACCTGTCGGGCGGCAAGCCAACTGGTTTTAAGCTGTGCATTGGCCACCCGTGGGAGTGGTTTGCCATCGTCAAGGCCATGCTGCAAACCGGCATCACACCAGACTTTATCGTCGTCGACGGGGCAGAGGGCGGCACGGGCGCAGCGCCACTGGAGTTCACCGACCACGTGGGCGTGCCCTTGCAAGAGGGCCTGCGTCTGGTGCACAACACGCTGCGCGGCGCGGGCCTGCGAGATCGAATCAAAGTGGGCTGTGCGGGCAAAGTGATCAGCGCCTTCGACATTGCTCGTTTGATGGCCCTGGGTGCCGACTGGTGCAACAGCGCGCGCGGCTTCATGTTTGCGCTGGGCTGCCTGCAAGCCCAAGCCTGCCACACGGGCCACTGCCCTACCGGCGTCACGACCCAGGACCCCGTGCGCCAAAAAGCGTTGGTGGTGCCCGACAAAGCCCAGCGCGTTTACAACTTTCACCAGCAGACCTTGCACGCGCTAAAAGAGCTGGTGCAAGCCGCCGGGTTAAGTCACCCCAGCGAAATCACCGCCGACCACATCGTGCGCCGTGGCAGTGATCAAAAAGTGCAACTGCTGGCGCAAGCCATCCTGACGCAAATGCCAGAGGGGGCCTTGCTGGGAGATGATTTGGCTGGTTTATCGCCGATTTATGCGCTGTACTGGCCGCAGGCAACGGCAGGGAGTTTTCTCAAACAAGACCGGCCCAAGGCCGCTAGGGCGGCAGGGTAATTGGTGCTTGGAGCTGAGCTTTGACTTCAACATTCAAAGCCGCCAGCCGCTTCGCCATGCACAGCACAGCCTTGTCTTTGCTTAGCAACAAGGATTGGTGCGCCACGGCCAGGTCAATGAATTTTTGGTCATCAGCATCTTTGCAGGTGACATTGGCTTTGGGGGCGACTGCCTCCAATTTGGCAAATTGATCGAACTGGGCGAGGATGGATTGCGCAGTGAGTTGATAAAAAGTCAGGCGCGAGGCGATGTGGGGGTAGGCCAGCACGTGCTCTAGCTCATCGCGCATGGGCTGGGTGGATATCCACTGGCAGGTGGCTAATTCGAGGGCTTGTTTCAGTACCTTCGTTTTGGGGTCTTGGAAGAGGAAGAGATCCAGGACGATGTTGGTGTCCAGGACGATGGGCTCAGCGCGCAAGCCGGAGTCAGCGGCCAAATTGGGGTCAGAGCCCGATCTACCGCGCTGCTCACTGGCGTGATCAACGCCGGTAATCAGGATCTAACCCCAATTTGACCGCTGACTCCGGCTTGCGAGCTGAGCCTTTGACCATGTCAAATTTGAACAATCGGCACTCAATCGGACCATTCCACATGGGCACTTTGCGCGACTCTTTCAGGCGCATTTTGCCGGGCATTTTCAAATCGGGCGTCAGCATCCAGGCGGTCCAGCCGCTGTAATTTTTCTTCCAGTGGCTGGCCAGCTGGGGGAAGAAGTCGCCGCCGTCATCAGTTTGGGGCAGTTCACGTGCACCGAAGCGACCCACCTCGTCGTCAGGCGAATGCACCTGGCCGCCCCTGGCGGCTCCTGCCCCTACCGCACTGCCTGCACCCCCTGCCAGACCCGCGACGGCAATGCGTTCGCCATACGGCGGGTTCAACAGCATGACGCCTGGAATGTCCGTAGGTGGCATGCGCTGCAAGGCGTCGCCGCCGCGAAAATCAACACAGGCGGCCACCCCCGCGCGCTCGGCGTTGCGCTGGGCAAAATCGACCATTCGGTGTGCCACGTCACTGCCAAAAATCAAGCCGGACACTGATATTTCAGCGTTTTGTGCAGTGGTTTTAATGGCGTCCCACACATGGGCTTGAAACGGCAGCATTTTTTCAAAGGCGAATCTGCGCCTGGAGCCTGGCGCGATGCGGCAGGCGATTTGGGCGGCTTCTATGGCAATGGTTCCGCTGCCGCAGCAGGGGTCGTACAAAGGCAAAAGCGCTGACTCGGCACCTGGCGCGGCGCTCAACCCATCGGCCCAACCACTGGCGGCAATCATCGCGGCGGCCAAGGTCTCTTTCAGCGGTGCGTCGCCTTTGTCTTCGCGCCAACCGCGCTTAAAGAGCGGCTCGCCCGAGGTGTCGATGTACAGCGATAGGCTGTCCGTGGTCAGGTGGGCGTAAATGCGAATGTCGGGCCAAGTGGTGTCCACGTCAGGGCGCACGCCATTGGCTTTGGCACGAAAACGGTCGCACACCGCGTCTTTGATTTTGAGGCCGGCAAAATTCAATGAGGTCAGCGGACTATGCTGCGCCGTCACCTCCACCTTGATGGTCTGGCGCGGCGTGAACCAAATCTCCCAGGCGACTTCTGAGGCGGCGCGGTACAGGTCTTGCTCGTTTCGGTAAGCCGTGTAAGAAAGTTGCACCAGCACGCGCTGGGCCAGGCGGCTGTGCAGGTTGAGTAGCATCGCATCGCGCCACGAAGCTGTCACCTCAACGCCACCGCGACGCTTGCACACATCGGCATCTGGCAAGCCGGTGATGCGCTGAACCTCTGGCTGCAGGTAGTCTTCAACGCCAGCGGCGCAGGGTAAAAAAAGCTGAAGCTGGTTCACAGTGTTTTCCGAAGGTTGGTCGGCGCAATGCGCAGCGCTTCTCGGTACTTGGCGACAGTGCGCCGCGCGCAGTCGATGCCCTGTTCTTTGAGCATGAGCGAAATTTGGCTGTCGCTCAAAGGCTTTTTCAAAGACTCGGCCGCTACAAATTGTTGAATCAGCGCCCGCACCGCGGTACTGGACGCATTACCGCCTGATTCGGTGCCTAAGCCGGAACCAAAAAAATACTTCAGTTCAAACGTGCCGTAAGGCGTGGCCATGAACTTGGCGGTGGTCACGCGGCTGATGGTGGATTCATGCAAGCCGAGCTCGTCAGCAATCTCACGCAACACCAGCGGGCGCATGGCCAGCGCGCCGTGCACAAAGAAGTTTTTTTGGCGGTCCACAATGGCCGAGCTCACCCGCAAAATAGTGTCAAAGCGCTGCTGAATGTTCTTGATAAACCAGCGGGCTTCTTGCAGACGCTGCTGCAAAGCCGCCTGGTTGGACGATTCACGCCCGCCGCTGCGGTGCCCTTTGAGCGCATTGGCATAAATGTCGTGCACGCGCAGACGCGGCATGACGTCTTGGTTCAGCTGCACCTTGAATTTGGCCGCCGCGCCCACGCCAACTTTCAGCACCAAAACGTCTGGTACCACCACGTTGCGCTCGACGTCCACAAATTTGCGGCCGGGTTTGGGCTCAAGCCGCGCGATCAGCGCTATCGCGTCGCGCACATCGGCTTCGGGGCAGGTGCAGAGTTGGGTCAGGCGTTTCAAGTCGCGTCGGGCCAAAAAGTCAATTGGCTGGGCACAGATTCGAAGCGCCACCGCGATGATTTTTTCTTGAGTCTCTGTCGATGTCAGGTTTAACCCGACCTCGTTTTGATCGTCCAACAGGCGCTGCATCGCGCGCAATTGCAAGCTCAGGCATTCGCTCAAGTCTCTGGCACCCACACCCGCGGGCTCCAGGCTTTGCAATAAACCCAGGGCCACGGTGAAGTGGTGCACCAGCTCTTCCAATTGATCCGGATCGTCCGGCCCAGCCAGACTTTCCGCCAGCGCCTGCATGCTGTCTTCAAGGTAGCCGTCGTCATTGAGCGATTCAATCAAAAACCGAAGTGCCAGCCCCTCTCCGTCGCCCAGTCGCAAACCCAAAGCCTGCCGGTGCAAAAAAGACTGAAGAGACTCTTGCTGGCGCGCCAGTTCTGTGGCGTCCACGTCGTCGTCACCGCCTAAATTGTTGGTGTGGGCCTTGGCGTCGCCACCCCATTCGCTGTCATCGGGGGCCATGTCAACGGTGCCGTCGCCTTCCCAGTTTTGGGTGTCCTCGGCCGACAAAGGTGTGGCTTCATCGCTGTTTTGCGCACCCGGCCCCGAGTCGCCCGCGTAGTCCCCGCCCGACTCGCTACTGGGCTGCGAAGAACTTTCGGCCTCGCGATCATCTAAGGCCACCCGAGCATCGGCCTGCCCCAAGCCAAAGTCCTCGCGCGGCGCTTCGTCCTGCGTGCGCTCCAAAAACGGGTTGTCGTCGAGCATTTGGTCGACTTCCTGGCCCAGCTCCAGGGTTGAGAGTTGTAACAGTCGAATCGACTGCTGCAACTGCGGCGTGAGCGCCAAATGCTGCGAAACGCGTAGGGACAAGCCTTGCTTCATAGCGAAACGGCCTTACATGCGGAAGTGCTCACCGAGGTAAACCCGGCGCACGTCTGCGTTATTCACAATCTCGGACGGCGTGCCTTGGGCCAACACGTTGCCGTCGTTGATGATGTAGGCGTGGTCACAAATGCCCAGGGTTTCGCGCACGTTGTGGTCGGTGATCAAGACCCCAATACCCCGGTTTTTTAAGAAGCCGATGATGCGTTGAATTTCGATCACGGCAATCGGGTCAATGCCTGCGAATGGCTCGTCCAACAAAATGAAACGTGGCTGTGTGGCCAAGGCGCGGGCAATTTCAACCCGGCGGCGTTCACCGCCCGACAGCGCCAACGCCGACGAGGCGCGCAAATGGTCCACCCGCAGCTCTTGCAGCAAACCTGTTAGCCGAGATTCGATTTCGGCTTTGTCCAAGGGCTGGCCCGCCTTGGGGCCGTCGGTGTAAAACTGCAGTTCCAACACCGCGCGCACGTTGTCTTCGACGTTGAGCTTGCGAAAAATCGAAGCTTCTTGCGGCAAATAACTCAAACCCAGCCTGGCCCGCCGGTGGATTGGCATGTGCTCAACCGATTTGCCGTCAATTTTGATGTCGCCGCCACTGGCACGCACCAAACCCACGATCATGTAAAACGAGGTCGTTTTGCCTGCGCCGTTGGGACCCAGCAAGCCCACGATTTCACCTTTTCTGACCTCCAGCGACACATCTTTGACGACTTTGCGGCTGCCATAAAATTTTTGCAGATTCAGTGCTTCAAGCCGACTTTCCCCTGTGCCGTCTTCGGCAGAGTGGCCTTTGTCACTGCGCAGCGAAGCAGGCATCGAGGGCGCGCTGGGGGCAGCGGCAAATTCGGGCACGGCAGCCTCTTCAGACACGAGACCGGTCACTTTTTGTCGCCACTGAGTGCCGGGCTGGGGCGCAGCATTGGCAGAATTTGCTGCGCGGCACCTTTGTTTGCTGAAGCGGGCGCCGTTGGTGGCGCTGGCGTCTCGACGTCTGATTTCGGCGTCAACATCGCCCGAATGCGCCCGCCCCCAGCCGCACTGCCGGTGGTTCCGCCGGGTGTGCCACGCGCGGCGCCGCCATCGACCGTGAAAACATCAACCGTGTTGTCGTAAACGATGGTTTCACCGGTCATCTCGTCGTTCAGCACTGAACCTTTGTAGCGGCGCAGTTGGGCTCGTTTGGTGAATTTAATGGTGTCGGCTTTGCCGTTGTACTCAATCAACTCGCCTTCGCCTTCGATGTACTCGTCAACGCCGTCACGTTTTTGCCTGAAAAAAGCCAATTTGCCCGGTTCGGCTGTCACCAGACCGAACTGGGAGCCGTCTGGATCCTGGCGCACATCGAGTTTGCCGCCGCGAATGACAATCGTGCCCTTAGTCAAAACCACCCGCCCAGTGAAGACGCTGGTTTGCTTGAGGTCGTCATAGCGCAGGGCATCGGCCTCAATGTTCATGGGCTTGTTGCGGTCTGCCTTTTCGGCCCAGACGCCGCTGGCACCGAGGCCGAAGAGCGCGAGCAAGCTCAGTTGTAACAAAGCACGAACATTGACGCGACGATGGGCGTGAAAGGAAGCGGGGATCATGAAGGCACGAATCTTGCTGGAAAGTGTTTTTTCCATTGTAGCGGCCTCAACTTTGACTATCACGGTCAATCCGTTCGCCAGCCCATTAAAAAAGCCCGCTCGAAGCGGGCTTTTTGACAAAGCGCGAATCAATCAGCGACCTGCGCGAACCTCTGCGAGCAAATAGTCAGTGACCAGCAAACCCCGCTCCATGCTTTTAGACAAAGTCGCGTCGGTGTAAAAGCGCCCGGCAATTCCCAGAGCGGGCACGCCTTCAACTTTGTACAGGTTTTGCAATTGCGTCGCTTTGGTGGCCTTGGTGGACACCGTGAACGAGTTGTATTGCTCCAAAAACTTGGCTTTGTCCACGCCTTGTTTGGCCATCCAGTCGGCAATGACTTCGGACTTGTTCAGCACCAGTTTTTCGCCATGAATCGCGGTGAACACCTTGGTATGCAGCTTGTCGGTCAAGCCCATGGCTTCAATCGCGTAAAAAAGGCGTTGCTGGGGAACAAAGTCATCCCGAAAGCCGACCGGGACGCGGCGCACCGCCACGTCTTTGGGCAAGCGCTTGATCCAGGCCTCCAGCGTGGGCTCAAAGGAATTGCAATGGGGGCAGTTGTACCAAAAGAACTCGACCACTTCGATTTTTCCGGTGGGCGCCTCAACCCCAGCCCGTTTGTCTAAAACCAGGTAGTCCGCGCCTGCTTCGGGCTTTTTAGCCTGGGCTTGTGCTGTACCTGAGGTCGAAAAAACCGCGGCGGTGGCCAGTGCTGTGCCGCAAACGGCAGAAAAATCACGACGCTTCATTTGCATTGACTCCTTGACAATCGTTGTTGCTCTGTTGACAGAGCGGTTTCACTAAGAGCTGGCCGCTCACCATAAGTTCAGTTGGCCCGATTTTCGAATTCAGTCCCGCGTTTCCAGCTACCGCTGCACCCGCACCAGCGCCGTGTCCAGGCCCGCACCATCCAGCTTTTCTTTGCTTCGCTCGGCGTCGTCTTTTTTGTCAAACGGCCCGACCCTCACCCTGAAAATGGCACGGCCTGACTGCTCCCGCTCAGTCACCCTGGCCTCCACCCCGGTCAGCGACAGCTTGGCACGCTGGCTTTCAGCGTCTTCAGCATTGCGGTACGCCCCAACCTGCACGAAATACACAAACGGTTCAGCCACCGAATTGGATGACCGCGAGCGCGCTAAATCGCCCAAGGGGTCGGCGCCGGACATAGGGTTGGTCGCGGCAGGCGGTGAAGGCGCGGGCGATGCGGCAGGCGGATTGGCCTTGGAATTGTCTGTTTTGCCCGCGTCTGGCTTGGGCTCAGGCTTGACCGCCGTACCTGGCCCGCCCGCCACGGCTGGAGCCACTGGTTGGGTACTGGCAGCGGCGGCATCTGAGGCGGGTGCCGAAGCTTGCGAGGCCGCAGGTGCTGGCTTTGCCGGGTTTTTGCCGTAAAGCGGCGCGTTCGGATCCCAGTCTTTGTTCTTTTTAGCCTCGGTTGCGTCTTGTTCGGCACTGCGGGACTGGCCTTTGTTGACGAACGGGCTGGGCACTTTGGCCACGTAAACGGCCACGGCCAAGGCTGCGGCCAAGCCAAAGACCACCCCCATGATGAAACCCAAAATCGTACCGCCCAATTGAAACGCGGGCCGATTTGTAGGCCGACTCGAAGGCTTAGGCAGGGCTTGCCGGATCATGTTGCTGAATTTCATAGCGGAGTGAGACTGGTTTTGAACCGGACGAAGGTCGTCAATTTTGTTTTTGGACAGTTACGGTAGATATTTGGCAGACGACTCGAAGTTTGCCACTACATTTTTTGCGGCGAACTTACTCCCAAAATGGCCAAGCCATTGTGCAGTACCTGCGCCGTGGCGGCCACCAGGGCCAAACGCGCTGTTTTGACGGCCTCGTCGTCGACCAAAATACGCTCCACATCGTAGTAGCTGTGGTAAGCGGCACTCAGTTCGCGCAGGTAAAAGGTGACGTCGTGGGGTGAAAAATCAAGGGCAGCAGCCGTCAGCATGTCGGGGTATTTGGCCAACAGCAGCATCAACGCAAAGGCAGGCGGGCTCTGCAGCGGCGACAAGTCGGCGTTTTTCAGGGTGGCCACGTCGCCGCCCCAGGCCGTCAGCACCGAGCAAATGCGGGCATGGGCGTATTGCACGTAATAGACCGGGTTGTCGTTGTTTTTGGACAGGGCCAGGTCAATGTCAAACACGTATTCGGTGTCAGCTTTGCGGCTGAGCAAAAAGAAACGCACGGCGTCTTTGCTGGTCCATTCGATCAAATCGCGCAAGGTCACGTAACTGCCCGCACGTTTGGAAATTTTGATCTCTTCGCCCCCGCGCACGACCCGCACCATGGTGTGCAGCAAATAGTCAGGAAAGCCCTGGGGAATGCCGACATCTGCGGCCTGAAGCCCCGCGCGCACGCGGGCAATGGTGCCGTGGTGGTCGGTGCCCTGAATATTCAGAACCTTGTCAAACCCACGCTCAAATTTGCTGATGTGGTAGGCCACGTCGGGCACAAAGTAGGTGTACGAGCCATCTTGCTTGCGCATCACGCGGTCTTTGTCGTCGCCGTAGTCGGTTGACTTGAGCCACAAGGCACCGTCTTTCTCATACGTTTTGCCAGCGTCTATGAGCTTTTGCACCGTGTCTGCCACGCGGTTGCTGGTGTACAGGCTGGACTCTAAATAGTAGTTGTCAAACTGAACCGCAAAGGCTTTCAAGTCCAGGTCTTGCTCATGGCGCAGGTAGGCCACGGCAAATTGGCGAATGTTGTCCAGGTCGTTCAGCTCGCCGTTGGCGGTGAATTCGCGGTCATCGGACTTGACGGTTTTTTGGGCCAAAAAGTCCTGGGCAATGTCGCCAATGTACTCACCGTTGTAGGCGTTGGCGTTCTCACCACTGGGCCACTGGACGTCTCCCGGTTTAAAGCCCTGGGCGCGCAGTTGGGTGCTGGCGGCCAAGGTGCCAATTTGCACACCTGCGTCGTTGTAATAAAACTCGCGGTAAACGTCCCACCCCTGGGTTTGAAACAAATTGCAAATGGCGTCGCCTAAGGCGGCCTGACGGCCGTGGCCCACATGCAACGGGCCGGTGGGGTTGGCGGACACGAACTCGACCATGAAGCGCTTGCCAATCGCGGGTTGGCTGCCAAAGGCTTCCGTTTTTAACAGCACGTCTTGGACGATTTGCTGTTTGGCAGCGGCTTTGAGTTTGATGTTCAAAAACCCGGGGCCAGCAATGTCGATCGCGTCGACCCAGCGGGTGAAAGCGGGGGTTGCCATCAGGGCAGTGCTCAGCGTTTCGGCCAACTGGCGGGGGTTTTGCTTGAGCGGCTTGGCCAGTTGCATGGCAACCGTGGTGGCCAAATCGCCGTGGGCGGCGACTTTGGGCGACTCGAACACGGCTTTGGCCCGGGCACCCGCAGGATCGCCGGGCAGGTAGGTTTCTAAAACGCCGCACAGGGCGTCCATCAGTTCAATTTTTGCAGTCAACATGCCCAGATTTTACGGGGCCACCGGGCTGGATCGCCAGAAACCGGGTTGGCTGTAGTTGGCCTTCAAAAAATCGATCCACAGGCGCACCCGCAGCGGAAGGTGTTTGGCCTGCGCGAACAGCACGTAAATGCCATTGGGCGGGGCGGCAAACTCCTCAAGTACGGCCACCAGCTTGCCTGCGGCGATTTCTGCCTCAACCTCCCAGGTGCTGCGCCAGGCAATGCCAAAACTGCCCAAACACCAGTCGTGCAGCACTTGGCCATCAGAACAATCCAGCGGGCCGCCGGGTTTGAGGTGAATGACTTCGTCTGCACGGCCAGGGTGGCGGGTGAACGCCCAACCGCGCGTTTGCGAGGCATCGCTGGACAGCGTCAAACAGTCAAACCGCGTCAAATCATTGGGATGCAGCGGCTTGCCATGCTGTTGCAGGTACTTCGGCGTAGCCACGCAAATGCGCCGGTTTTCCGCCAAACGCACACTGACCAAGGACGAATCTGGCAAGTCGCCCACGCGCACAGCGCAGTCAAAACCCTCGGCGGCGATGTCCACCACGCGGTCGCTCAGGTTCAATGAAATGGCCAAGTCCAGGTGCATTTCCCGAAAACGCGGCACCAACGGCGCAACATGCCGCCGCCCAAAACCCGCCGGTGCTGTGACCCGCAAATGCCCTCTGGCGCGCGCGCCGCCTGCGCTGACACTGGCTTCTGCATTGGCAAAATCGGCGAGTAAGCGCTGGCAGTCTTCTAAATAAGCGCTGCCCTCGTGCGTCAATGAGATGCGCCGCGTGGTACGCACCAGCAGCTTCACGCCCAGGTGCTCTTCCAGCGCGTCCAGCCTGCGCCCCATGATGGCAGGGGCCACCCCTTCTGCGTTGGCAGCGGCGGTGAGGCTGCCACGCGTGGCGACGGACACGAAGGATTCAATGGCTTTGAGTTTGTCCATAGGTGGCACGATTATGCAGGTTGATCGGGCGATTGGGCCAAAAATACCTATTTTTACCACATTTGTGGTAAAAATAGGTATTTTAAGTGAGTTTTGTCAAATTATGAACAAAATAGGCCTCTAGCTCCCGAATAATATACGTAGTTTGCTATATATATAATAGCATTTAACTTGGTCACTCAAGTCTCTTTTGGCCTTGCGTGGCAGTTTTTGCCTTGAATTCAGGGCGTCAAAAGTCAGCAGCTCGCCTTGTTTTGCACTGTGGTTTGCCCCATTGACCCGATCTTCACAGCTCCCTATAGTCGCCCCGAAGCAATCCACAACCCATGAGCCGCACCCTTCACAAAATTCTTTTCAGCTTGGCGTTCACAGCAGCCATCTGGTTGGCGTTTGGCAATGCGGTGAAGGTGGTCGTGGCCGCCAGCTTGAATTTGACCATTGACATCACCGTTTGCACCAGCATGGGCATGCTGAAAGTCTCGGTGCCGGCGGACAAAGCCGATCAACTGGCCGCTGAAGCCGACAAACCCACCCTGATGAAGCACTGCGGCAACGCCGCTTTTGCCGCGCTCTATTTGCCCCCCAGCCACCCGGTTCAATTGAGTTTTGCCACCCCCAGCACGGTTGCCTCTTGGCAATTTGTTCAGGTACTGGGCACCCAGGTTGAACGCAACTGGCAAAACGCCCCGCCGCCTTTGCGCGGACCGCCGACATTCGCGTCGGCTTAGGTTTTCAAACCTCGCCTTATCAATTAGCGTCCGCGCTTGAACTGGCGCGCTCGGGCTGGCAGTTTGAGCTGGCATCCTAGGCACGGCGTTTTGGCAGCCTGTTTTGACGGCTTGGCCAGATTGGGCATGTGCAGCCTTCTTTTTGTCTGATTTTTCTCCTTTTATCTCTCTTTTTTACTGGATCAATCCTCATGAATCGCAATTTTTCCCGTCGTTTGTCTTTGTTCGTGGTCGCAGCCGCTGTCGTGGTGGGTACTGTGGGCTGCGCCTCAATGGGCGCGCCTGCGCAGGCCGTTGACCTGCTGGAGCCCGCCAACGGTGCCACCGTGGGCACCACTTTCAAAGTGCGTTTTGGCGTGAAAGGCATGGCTGTGGCTGCTGCGGGCGACATTTTGCCCAACAGCGGACACCACCATTTGCTGATCAACCAAGCCCCGATTGCCAAAGGCGAGTCGGTGCCTTTTTCAGAGCAGCACCTGCACTTTGGCAAAGGCCAGACCGAGGCTGAAGTCAAACTGGCACCCGGCGTGTACCGCCTGACGGCCCAGTTTGCCAATGGCGCACACCAGTCGTATGGTGAAGCCATGAGCAAAACAATCACGGTGACGGTGAAGTGATGGGGCCAGGTTTTCGAGGCGTTTTGCTCGGCCTGGGCTTGCTATCAGCATCCTTGCTGGCCCATGCCGATTTGGCGCTGGCAGAAAAAAGCACCTGTCTAAATTGCCACGCCGTCGACAAAAAGCTGGTGGGGCCGTCGTTTGCTGCGATAGCGGCCAAATACCGGGGGCAAGCCAATGCAGCTGAGTTGCTGCAAGGCAAGGTGGAAAAAGGCGGCACGGGCGTGTGGGGGGCCATCCCCATGCCGCCGATGGCCTACTTGCCCAAAGCCGACGTGGCTGCGGTGGTGAAATGGATTGTGTCGCTGCCTTGATTTAACCCTAGTTGCGTCTCGATGACGTTTTAATAGCGCCTGAAGCGCTTTGAAACCGATGCAGCCCTCAAGGTGGCAACTTGGGGGCCCATTTGGAATCACTGAACCGCTGCTGCAATTTTTTAAGCGTGTAGGCGTTGCCGCCATCAAAGTAAGCGCGCATTTTTTGCGACTTTTCGTCGTGAGCAAAACCCTGGCTGACGATGCGCACCACGGTGGCGTCGGGGCCGGACGGCGTGAAGTAGATCACCGTCCACATGGCTTTGATCTCAACCGAGAACGGAAATCCTTCAGGCACTTTGCTGACCTGAATTGACATCATGCGGGGGGCGTCAAACGAAAGCACCGTGTTTTCGATGGTTTTGGCGTCGCCCAGCACGCCCTTGGGGTCGTAATGGGTGCGCATGCGCCCACCAACTTTGAGTTCAATGTCCGAGTGCGCCACCATCCAGGATTCTTGGCCTTCGCGGGTAGTGAAGGCCGCCCAGACTAATGCGACCGGCGCGGCCACCACGCCCTCGTGCACCAGCACGTCGGGCGCGGCGCCGAGCGCAGGCGGCGACAGCGCTGACATCGTCAAGGTGAGCAAGCCCATCACACAAGCGCCAAGAATGGCAAGCGAACGGGCAGCAAACAATTTGACAATCAGCTTCATAGACTTTGATTTTGCGGCTGAAGGCCAAATCAATCAATGGCCTTGCATTCAGGCGCCGCCAATCAACCCGGCAGTGTGGCAACCGACCGCAACGCTTCAGGCGTGGTGCTGGGAAAACCAAAAAATTCGAGGTAGGCCGGAATTTGCTCAAACAGCATGTCGGTGCCAATTTGCACGGCACAGCCACGGGCTTGGGCGGCGGCCAAAAAGGCAGTCATGTCAGACTTCATGACGACTTCGCCCACAAAGGTGCTGGGGGCAATGCGGGACACGTCCATCGGCATGGCGTCACCCAGGTCCATGCCCATGGGCGTGCCGTTGACCACCAGGTCGTAACCTGCCGGGTCGTTGGAGCCCACGTTCACCTGCAAATGCGGGTAATGCTGCCGCAGACGGTCAGCCAAGCCCTGGGCAGAAGCGGCGTTCACGTCAAACAGCCCCAAGCGCTCCACCCCGGCTGCCGCCAATGACGCGGCAATGGCCGAACCCACGCCGCCATTGCCCACAACCAAGCTGCTGGCACCCTTCAAGACCACGCCTTTGCGCAGCACGCCGCGCACGAAGCCTTCGCCGTCAAACATATCGCCCTGCAATTGACCGTTGGGGCCCAAACGCACGGCATTGCAAGCGCCTGCAATCGCGGCGGTGGGCAGCACCTCGTCCAGCATGTCGATGGTGCTGACCTTGTGCGGCATGGTGATCAAGGCACCGCGAATATTGGCCAGCTTGAAAATCGCGGGTAAAAATTCAGCAAAATGCGCCGCCTGACAGCCCATGGGAACGACGACCGCATTGACCCCGGCTTTTTCAAACCAGGGGTTGTAAATCATGGGTGCTTTGAAACTGTGGGTTGGAAAGCCGATGTGGGCAATGATTTCGGTGTGGCCGTTGATCATTTTTTTCGGGCCTTTGCAGCGTTCACACCCGCACGCAAGGCCAGAAGATAGCTGTCAGCCCCAAAGCCGCAAATTTGGCCGGTCACAA
>JANPCR010000047.1:0-2121 GCA_031431035.1 Rhodoferax sp. | reverse complement strand
GCGGCACCAGCAGGTTGTTGCCGTCGTTGCCACCAAACATGAACAGGCAGACCAGGGCTTTGTAATCGGCCGGAGCGTCTGCAGCGGCGGCGTTCAAACTGGCCAGGGTGCCCAAGCCCAGCCCGGCGGTGCCAGCGGCGCCGACTATTTTGAGGAATTGACGGCGTTGAAATGAATTTGAGGTCATGGTTGGGCTCATTTCTGAATCACAAAATCTGGCGACATGGCCGTGACAATCAGCGCCGCTTTCACGCGGTCTTTGCGCTGATCAGCCGACCCACCCGGCAACGCTGTCACCAGTTGCAGCAATCTGGTGCGGGTTGTGGCGCCCATCTGGTGGGCAAACAGCACGGCATCCAGCCGATCCACCAAGGCCGCGGGCGTGGCGGCCAGGGTTTGCCAAGCCGTCAGGTCAATCTTCAGACGGCTGGCCCCGTTGCCGTAGCCCTCATCGTTGAAAAAGCTGGAGAAAAAGTTGAGCGACCCGACCACTGAGGTTTCCGTGGTGATTTGAAATTCAGGCGACACCAAACCCGCTTTGGCAACTGCCCCCGGCTGGCGAAAGTTGGGCGAATAGAAGTTAAAAACCGACGGTGCCAGCAGCGGGCTTTGCCCCAGCGCTTGATCCGCCCCATCCAAGTAATGAATGCTGTTGATGCCGTTTGAACTGGCGGCCCCCAAAGCGCGCAAAAAAGTGGCAAAGCGAATGACAGGCTCCCGCTGTTTGCCAAAGTTGGCGGCCTGTAGCGCAGGGTCGGCGCGGGCTTCTGGGTCGAGCAACACCGCCTGCACCACGGCTTTCAGGTCTCCCCGCAGGCCTGCGCCATTGTTGGCAAACACAGTCGCCACGCGCTGAATGTAGGCGGGGCAAGGGTTGCTGGTGACCAGGCGCTGAATGAGCTGACGGCCAATGAACGGGCCGACATTGGCATGGTTGAAAATATTGTCCAGCGCGTCGTTCAGGTCTTTTTCAGGGCTTTGGCCGGCTGCCAGGGTCACGCTGCCCAGCAGCTTTTTGGCCTCAGTCGAATGGGCGCTGGCAAAGGCGCGCATGGGCGTGGTCCAGTTCGAGTCAAGGTTTTCATCGGCATCGTGAAAATCATCGGGTTTGGCTGGATTTTGCGAAGCGAATGTCCAACCCGAGAAGGCTTTGGCAAAGCCTTTGACCTCGGCCTCGCCAAAGGTCGCAATCGGTTTGCCGTTGCTGCCCAGTTTTTGCGAGCCGTCCTGGTTCAATTCAACCAGGCCGATGGAAAAGAGTTGCAACACTTCACGCGCGTAGTTTTCGTTGGGGTGAATGCCTTTGGCCGCGTCGTCTTTCTCGCTTTCAATCATGTTGAGGTAGTAGCCCATGGCTGGGTGCAAGGTGACCTCGCCCAGCAAGGTGCGAAAGTTGCCAAAGGCGTTGCGGTTGAGCAAATCCATGTAGGAGGACATGGCATAGGGCCGAATATCGGGTGCGATGTTCGATATCACCATGATTTGCCCTAAAGCAAACGCCATGCGCCCACGCAACTGGTCTGGCCCTTTGAGCCATTGCTGCCACACCGCCTCGTAGCTCATCTCCTCAGTGGCTTTGCCCTCTTTTTCGCGGCTCTTTTGGGTGTCGAGGTAGCTGGTGTGCAAATGCGTGGGGGCGGCAAATTGCGCCCACAGCCAGTGCGCCAAACCTTCAACGCGCAAAGCCTCCACTTCTTCCACCGATTTGGCACCAAAACTGGCCTGGGTTAAAAACCGTGCCGCATTGAGCGCGCTGGGGCGGGCGGCTACGGCGGGCTGGGCGGGTTCTGCGCCCGCGGGAGTCAACGTGACGGTGGTGGGTGACGCGCTGACGGCTCCCGTGCTCGGCCCGCCTGCAACATTGCCTGCGGCATCAGTCGCCGCAAGCCGCCAATGCTGCTAGGGCAGACCCACTTGCCAATGACGACCTTACGACATGTTCAGCGCGTTTCGGATCGGCTTGATCAGTCGACGACTTTGGTGGGTTGAGCGCCTCATTATTGGATGGAGCTTGCCAGCCCACTGTTTGCGCGCCAGTCTGGGTGTTTTGTGCAACTTGCATCGGGGTCTCTCGTTATTTTTGACGGGTCAGAGGCACTTGACGCGCTCATAACTTCAAAG
>JANPCR010000046.1:0-8869 GCA_031431035.1 Rhodoferax sp. | reverse complement strand
TGCAAATGACTTGGCTCGAAAGAGTAAACATCAGCTACCAGGAGCGGTAGTTCAGTTGGTTAGAATACCGGCCTGTCACGCCGGGGGTCGCGGGTTCGAGTCCCGTCCGCTCCGCCAGTAAAAATTTCTAAATCATTGATTTTGAGTACAAAAAGCCACCTCAGGGTGGCTTTTTTGTGGGCGCGTCGCACTCAAACAGTGATATTCGATTTCTCTCACTCATTTTGTCGCAGCCAACTTGTCACATTCAAATTTGTACCTTCAGCCGAATTGAGTTAACCTCCCACCCCTTGCTGCGCAGATGGGCTTGGATGGCGGGCAGCAACTGGCGAATTTTGGCGGCTGTGGCGTTGTTGTTCAAAATCAGGCACCAGCTTGTGCCGTCAATCGGCCCGGCCTTGATCGAAGAGCGCAAGGCTATGGGAATAATCGATTCAACCGCCTTCAAGCGCGCGAGGGATTCCGTAGTCAGCCCGGTTAATTTGGCAAACATGGGGGCTTCTTGGGTAGCCTGCAAAAGGGTAAAGCTGCGAACCCTTTGTGTCATGAATGACCTTCCTGGAGAGTAAAAGGTATGCAATTGATTATCACGGATGCGTGGCTTGCCAAGAGCCGAGCCATTCATTTGTCTGGCAGACGATTGGTTTTTGCCGGGTTCGTTTTGTCGTTCATGCTGACCGTGGTGGCGGCGGGTCTGTACCACTGGGTGTTTCTGAAAGGCGCGCGTGAAGGGTGGCCCGTGGTTGGCGCGTTTGTCAAATTGTTGGTCAAAGACGAATTCGAGCAGCGCGACCGATTTATGCGCCAAAACCTGGATGTGATGGCGCAAAAATTGGGTGAAATGCAGGCCAAAATGGCGCAACTGGAGTCATTGGGCGAGCGTGTGTCTGGCCTGGCGGGTGTGAACCCTGCCGACCTTAAAAAAGTGCAAGGGCGGGGTGGCATTTTAGTGGGGGAGCGTCCGTTGTCCATGGAAGAGCTGCAAAACACCTTGAAAGACCTGGATCGCCTGACTGAGCAGCGCACCGATTTGCTCACGGTTTTGGAATCTAGGCTGTTTGAGCAAAAAATCCGAAACATGATGGTGCCAACCCAGCAGCCTGTGTCTGAGGGTGTGCTGGGCTCAGCTTTTGGCTGGCGAATAGACCCCTTCACAGGCGGCTCCGCCTTGCACACTGGGCTGGATTTTCAGGCAGACACAGGCGTGCCCATTCTGGCAGCGGCGGGCGGCGTTGTGGTGACCAGTGAATACCACGCCGGGTACGGGAACCTGGTTGAAATTGACCACGGCAACGACCTGGTGACCCGGTATGCTCATGCCTCGGTGGTGAATGTCAAAAAGGGCGACTTGGTGAAGCGCGGGCAAAAAATTGCCGCCGTGGGTTCTACCGGGCGCTCAACAGGAGCCCATTTGCACTTTGAGGTGCTGGTTCAAGGCATTCCGCAAGATCCGCAAAAATTCTTGACCGCCGGCAGCAATCTACCGGCCCAGCAATTGGCCAAGACCGGTGGCAAGGCGGTTGAAACTGCCAAATCTGCCGCCAAATCCGTCGCTAAACCGGCGACCCAAGCGCAGTAATTTCAAGCGTAAATCGCCTCGGCAGACGGCTTGCCAGCCGCTGCTTGGTTCAAATGTAAAATCAAGGGTTGGGTAAATCAGTGATGGGCCTCGCGTGCCTTCGGTCAATGCTTTTTCAGGGCATTGGCAGGTTCGCTTGAGTTTCACACTGTTGACCCCATTTCACTTTGACTCAATCAATAAAGGATTGCGCGGTTAGGCCGACCCAGGTGGGTTGGCGCTAGCGGTTCTGCATTCATGGCCACCAACTTTTTAACAAAAATATTCGGCAGTCGCAATGACCGCCTTCTCAAGCAATACCGCAGTGTGGTTGCCCGTATCAACGGCATGGAGGCCAGTCTTGAGAAGTTGAGCGATGAGCAACTGAAGGCCAAAACCCAGGAGTTCCGCGACCGGGTGACCAATGGCGAAGCCTTGGACGCTTTGCTGCCAGAGGCTTTTGCCGTGGTGCGTGAAGGCTCCAAACGCGTCATGAAAATGCGCCATTTCGATGTGCAGTTGTTAGGTGGCATGTCGCTGCACAACGGCAAAATTTCTGAAATGGGCACGGGCGAGGGCAAAACCCTGACGGCCACCTTGCCGGTGTACCTGAACGCCTTGTCTGGCAAAGGCGTGCACGTGGTCACGGTAAATGATTACCTGGCCAATCGCGACGCCCAGTGGATGGGTCGCCTGTACAACTTTTTGGGCATGTCGGTGGGCATTAACTTGCCGCAAATGCCACGCGATGAAAAGCAGGCCGCTTACCGCGCCGACATCACGTATGGCACCAACAACGAGTATGGCTTTGATTACCTGCGCGACAACATGGTCTACGAGGTGGCTGACCGGGTTCAGCGCGGCTTGAACTATGCCATTGTGGACGAGGTCGACTCGATTTTGATTGACGAGGCGCGCACGCCTTTGATCATCAGCGGCCAGGCCGAAGATCACACCAGCCTGTATTTGGCCATCAACAAAGTCGTGCCGATGTTGACTTTGCAAGAAGGCGAAGCCGATGCGCGCACGGGCGAGGGCGTGACCAAGCCGGGCGACTTCACGCTGGACGAAAAAAGCCACCAGGTCTTTTTGACTGAACAAGGGCACGAAAGCGCCGAGCGTATTTTGTTTGGCCTGAACCTGATTCCCGAAGGCGCAACCCTGTACGACCCCGCCAACATCACGCTGATGCACCATTTGTACGCGGCGCTTCGGGCCAACCACCTTTACCACCGTGACCAGCACTACGTGGTGCAGCAGGGTGAAATCGTGATTGTGGATGAATTCACCGGGCGCTTGATGTCGGGGCGGCGCTGGAGCGACGGTCTGCACCAGGCGGTTGAAGCCAAGGAGGGTGTGAACATTCAGCCTGAAAACCAGACGCTGGCGTCCATCACATTCCAAAACTATTTCAGGCTGTATGGCAAGCTGGCGGGCATGACCGGCACGGCCGACACCGAAGCCTATGAATTTCAAGAAATTTACGGGCTTGAGACGGTGGTCATGCCGCACAACCGCCCCAACAAACGCGAAGACCAGCTGGACCGGGTTTACAAAACCACGCGTGAAAAGTACGAAGCCGCCATCAAAGACATTCGCGAATGCTACGACCGGGGGCAACCGGTTTTGGTGGGCACCACGTCGATTGAAAACTCCGAAATCATTGCCAAACTGCTGGAAGCCGAAAAGCTACCGCACCAGGTTTTGAATGCCAAGCAGCACGCCCGCGAGGCCGACATCGTGGCGCAAGCAGGCCGCGCCAAGATGATCACCATCGCCACCAACATGGCAGGCCGCGGCACTGACATTGTGCTGGGTGGCAACATGGAAAAGGCCATCAGCGAGGTCGAAGCAGATGAGGCCCTGGACGATGCAGCCAAGCAGGTCAAGATTGCGCAAGCCCGCAGCCAATGGTCGCAAGACCACGAGCAAGTGAAGGCTACGGGTGGGCTGCGCATCATCGCTACCGAGCGCCATGAGTCCCGCCGAATCGATAACCAATTGCGGGGCCGTTCTGGCCGCCAGGGCGACCCAGGTTCGTCGCGCTTCTACTTGAGTCTTGACGATTCTTTGATGCGCATTTTTGCCGGTGAACGCGTCAAAGCCATCATGGACCGCCTGAAAATGCCCGATGGCGAGGCAATTGAGGCGGGCATGGTGACCCGCAGCATTGAAAGCGCCCAGCGCAAGGTGGAGGCCCGCAACTTTGACATGCGCAAGCAGTTGCTCGAGTACGACGATGTCTCCAACGACCAGCGCAAAGTCATTTACCAGCAGCGCAACGAAATTCTGGATGCGACGGACCTGACGGCCCAAATTGCGTCATTGCGCGAAGGCTGCTTTAACGACCTGGTGCGCCAGTACGTGCCTGAGGAGTCGGTTGAAGAGCAGTGGGACGTTGCCGGCCTGGACAAGGTTTTGCAGGACGACTGGCAGCTTGACTGCGCGGTGCAAAGCCGGGTGCAGTCTTCCAGTGCGATTTCTGATGACGACATACTGGAGCTGGTTAAAAAGCACGCCAATGACGCCTTCAACGCCAAAGTTGACCAAATTGGCGCTGCCAACTTTGTGCAGTTTGAGCGCATGGTGCTGCTGCAAAGCATCGACACCCATTGGCGTGAGCACCTGAGCGCGTTGGACTACTTGCGCCAGGGCATTCACCTGCGCGGCTACGCCCAAAAGCAGCCCAAGCAAGAGTACAAGCGCGAGGCGTTTGAACTGTTTGGCCAACTGTTGGATTCGGTCAAAAACGAGATCACCAAGATTTTGATGACCGTCAAGGTGCAAACGGGCGAACAGCTGGACCAAGCTGCGGTTGAAATGGAAAACCGGGCTGAAAACATTGCCAACGTGACCTACACCGCGCCCACCGAAACCGGTGAAGCCGAAGTGGTGCTGGACGAAGAAACCGTGCGCAAACGCTCTGCCACGCCAGGTGATGGTCTGCCCCGCGTGGGCCGCAACGACCCTTGCCCTTGCGGCAGTGGCAAAAAATACAAACTGTGCCACGGTAAATTAGCTTAAAAGGTCTCGCCATGCCAGTCAATTTGCCTTTGCCTGACCCTTTAAACCTGTTTGCCATTGATGGCGTTCGCATTGGCGTGACAGAAGCGGGCGTGCGCAAGCCCGGCCGCAAAGACTTGAGCGTGGTGCTGATTGACTCAAACGCCTCGGTGTCGGGCGTTTTCACGCAAAACCGCTTTTGTGCTGCGCCTGTGCAGATTTGTCGCGAAAACCTGGACAAAAGTGCGGCCGCCAACAGCAGCATTCGCGCCATGGTGATCAACACCGGCAACGCCAACGCAGGCACGGGCGCAGACGGCTTGGCGCGTGCACGCAAGACTTGCGCTGCGGTGGCCAATCTGTTGGGCGTGTCCGCCGATTCGGTGCTGCCGTTTTCGACCGGTGTCATCATGGAGCCACTGCCTGTTGACCGCATTGAAGCCGGCTTGCCCGCTGCCATTGCCGATGCCAAGCCTGACAACTGGCTGCGCGCCGCCCAAGGCATCATGACTACCGACACCGTGCCCAAAGCCTTTGGCGCGCAAGTCAGGCTGGGTGGGGTTTTGGTCAGCATCACTGGCATCAGCAAAGGCGCGGGCATGATTCGCCCCAACATGGCGACCATGCTGGGGTTCATGGCAACCGACGCTTGCATCAGCCAAAAGTTGATGCACCAATTGGCCCTGGAGCTTGCCGAAGGCTCGTTCAACCGCGTCACGGTCGATGGCGACACCTCCACCAACGACTCGTTCGTGGTCATAGCCACCAACAAAGCCCGCCACACGCCGATTGAATCGCTCGACAGCGTCGATGGCCGCGCCCTCAAAGCCGCCATGATGACGGTGGCCAAGCAACTGGCGCAGGCCATTGTTCGCGATGGCGAAGGCGCCACCAAATTCATCACCGTGCAGGTCGATGGTGGCAAAACGCAAGCTGAATGCCGCAAGGTGGCCTACGCCATCGCCCATTCGCCGCTGGTTAAAACCGCGTTTTTTGCCAGCGACCCCAATTTGGGCCGCATTTTGGCCGCCGTGGGTTACGCGGGCATTGACGACCTAGACCAAAACGGCATTGACCTGTTTTTGGACGATGTTCACGTCGCCGTGCAAGGCGGCCGCAACCCGCGTTACCGCGAAGAAGACGGCCAGCGCGTGATGAAGCAAAGCGAGATCACCGTCAAAGTCGGTTTGGGCCGAGGCAGCGCGTCTGACACGGTGTGGACCTGCGACTTCAGCCACGATTATGTCACCATCAACGCCGATTACCGCTCGTGAACCCGAATTTTGAGCATCTGTTGGTGCGGGCCGAGCAGCTGATGGCGCGCATCGAGTCCGTGCTGCCGCAGCCCCTGACTGCACCCGACTGGAGCGCCTCGCACGCCTACCGCTACCGCAAACGCAGCTCGGGCCACGGCAGCCTGGAGCCCGTGCGCCAGGTCGGTGCCATGCGCTTGTCTGATTTGAAAGAGATCGACCCGCAAAAGGACAAAATTCAGCGCAACACCTTGCAGTTTGTCGAGGGAAAGCCCGCCAACAATGTGCTGCTGACCGGCGCACGCGGCACGGGCAAGTCGTCCCTCATCAAGGCCTGTTTGAACGAGTATTCAGCCCGCGGCTTGCGGCTGATTGAAATCGACAAAGCCGATTTGGTGGATCTGCCCGACATCGTGGACGTGGTGGCCAACCGACCCGAGAAATTCATCGTGTTTTGCGACGACCTGAGCTTTGAAGAAGGCGAGCCCGGTTACAAAGCGCTGAAGTCGATATTGGATGGCTCCATTGCCGCCACCTCGCTCAACGTGCTGATTTACGCCACCAGCAACCGCCGCCACTTGCTGCCAGAGTACATGGCAGAGAACCTTACCTACACCCACACCGATGACGGCGAAGTGCACCCGGGCGAGGTGATTGAAGAAAAAATTTCGCTGTCCGAGCGCTTTGGCCTGTGGGTCAGCTTCTACCCGTTCACGCAGGCCGAGTACCTGACCATCGTCGCGCAGTGGCTGGATTCGTATGGTGTTGACGCTCCTGCCATTGCCGCTGCCCGCGCGGAAGCCCTGGTTTGGGCACTGGAACGCGGATCGCGCAGTGGCCGCGTGGCCTGGCAATTTGCCAGAGACTACGCCGGGCGGCATTTTGCGGCCCCATGACTGCGGCCCCATGACCCCGGCCCCCGACCCTTCGTCTTCCCCATCCCCCCAAACCTTGGTTGCTGATGCGGCCTTGCCCCGCGTCGGCCCTGTTGATCGACCCATCACCGAAGTCGCCGTTGGCGTATTGATTGGCTCAAACGGTGAGTTTCTGCTCACATCGCGCCCTGCGGGCAAGCCGTACGCGGGCTATTGGGAGTTCCCAGGCGGCAAATTGGAAGCCGGTGAAACGGTTCACCAAGCCTTGGCGCGCGAACTGCACGAAGAGCTGGGCATCACGATTGCAGCCAGCCAGCCCTGGAAGCAGGAGCTGATTGATTACCCCCACGCCTTGGTGCGGCTCAATTTTTGCAAAGTGTTCGCCTGGACGGGCGATCTGCAAATGCTCGAAGGCCAGCAGTTCGCCTGGCAGTCGCTCCCGGTCACGGTGGTGCCAGTTTTGCCCGGTACTGTGCCGGTTTTGACCTGGTTTGCGCAAGAGCAGGGTTTTGCGGAGCCGACTCACCAGATTCTTGAGTGAGTGAGGCGGATCAATTGCTATATAAAAAATAGCAAACTATCTATATTATTAGAGAGCTAGAGGCCTATTTAATGCCTAAAACGGGCATTTTGCGGCATTTTCGATAAAAAAGAACCTGCAGGTTCTTTTTTGCCAAAAAGCGGTCAATTTCGTCGATCCAGTTGGGTTTTGGCGCCTCAAGAACTGAACAAGAAGTTCATCACGTCGCCATCTTTCACAACGTATTCTTTGCCTTCAGAGCGCATTTTTCCGGCGTCTTTCGCGCCCTGTTCACCTTTAAACGCGATGAAATCGTCAAACGCAATGGTCTGCGCGCGGATGTAGCCTTTTTCAAAATCGGTGTGAATCACGCCAGCCGCCTGCGGCCCGGTGTCGCCGACATGAATCGTCCAGGCGCGCACTTCTTTGACGCCAGCGGTAAAGTACGTTTGCAGCCCTAAGAGCTTGAACGCCGCGCGAATCAGGCGGTTCAAGCCGGGTTCGGTTTGGCCCAGTTCTTCCAAAAACATCTGGCGATCGTCGTCGCTCATTTCCGCCATTTCGGCTTCCATTTTGGCTGAAATGGCCACCACTGGCGCGTTTTGCGCGGCGGCAAAGGCTTTTAAGCGATCTAGATACGGGTTGTTCTCAAAACCATCTTCGGCAACGTTAGCGACAAACATGGCAGGTTTAGCGGTAATTAAGAAGAATTGCTGCAACAACGGCAGTTCTTCTTTGCTAAAGTCCAGCGTGCGAACGGGTTTGGCTTCATTCAGGGCGGCTTGGCATTTTTCAAGAATGGCCACCAGCTTGATGGATTCTTTGTCGCCCGAACGGGCGGTTTTGGTCACGCGGTGCAGGGCTTTTTCAACCGCGGTCATGTCGGCCAGGCACAGCTCGGTCTGAATCACTTCAATGTCTGAAATCGGGTCGACTTTGCCCGCCACGTGAATCACGTTGTCGTCTTCAAAACAGCGCACCACGTTGATGGTGGCGTCGGTTTCGCGGATGTGGGCCAAAAACTTGTTGCCCAGTCCCTCGCCCGTGGACGCACCCGCCACCAGCCCGGCAATGTCCACAAATTCGACAATCGCAGGCACGATGCGCTCGGGGCTGATGATGGCCGCCAACTGCTGCAAACGCGCGTCGGGCAGCTCCACAATGCCGACATTGGGCTCAATGGTGCAAAACGGGTAGTTTTCGGCGGCAATGCCAGCCTTGGTCAGGGCATTGAACAGGGTGGACTTGCCCACATTGGGCAAACCCACAATGCCACATTTCAAACTCATGAAAAATCCTTCAAAATCAAACTCTCCCCGTGTCAACTTGGCAAATTAAGCCATTCGGTTGCGGGTTGCCGCAGAGTGTGGGGAGTTGGGGGTGATTGTACTTAGGGGCGAACCATCAGGAATTTGACAATTCCCGGCCCAAACCCTGCGATTTCGGCTTTCACCCGGTACCCGAGCGACCGGTAAAGCGCGGGCGCTTGAAAGCTGAAAGTCTCCAGGTAAAAAGTGTCGCAACCTCGGGCTTTGGCATGGCCTTCGAAGGCTTTGACCAAGTCAGCGCCGATACCTTGGCGGCGATGTTCGGGGGCAACCCACAGCTGTTGCAGCTCACAACACAGACCCCAAGTGCGCCCCACCGCGCCGCCAATCAC
>JANPCR010000045.1:0-2521 GCA_031431035.1 Rhodoferax sp. | reverse complement strand
ACGTTGCTGAATTTAAATCAGGCAATGCCAAAGCGCTGAACGCCTTGGTTGGTCAAATCATGAAGGCCAGCAGCGGCAAAGCCAACCCTCAGCAGGTGAATGATCTGTTGCGCAAGGCATTGGAGTAGGCCCAAACTTGGCCTAGCCTTGGCCTAGTTGATGTCAAGATGTGGCCTAGTCTGGCCGAGTTGCGGATCAGGGCGTCTTTGCCGTTTTGCCTGCACCTGATGTTGGTTGTGAGCGCAGCAGCCACAGTGATTTGAGGCGCTGCAATTCTTCGTCAAACCGGGCGTTGACGCGTTTGATTTCAGCGTCTTGATCCACGATGAATCGGGCCTGCACGGCCATGCTCTCCAGGCTTTCATCGACCTGTCTGCGCAGGCGCTGGGGCGCTTTGGTGGGGTCTTTTTTGTAAAACTCCATCTCCTCGTCCAGCACTTTGGCTTGGCGCTTCAATTCTTCAACCCGGTGGGCGGCGGCACCTTTGACCACGCTAATCTGTTTCAGCGCCTCTGCCCGTTCGGTGTCATGCACCGCTTTGGTCGGGTAGCGCGACAACAGCGCGCGATCACGGCGTTTTTCTTCGTTTTTGCGGGCGGCTTCTTGCGCCACGACTTTTTCTTGATCTTCCAGGTCGGCCCGCTCTTGGGCAGACAGTGTGGGGCCAAGTTTGCCCTTCACTGTGCCGCTGGAGCTCAAGACCTTTTGCTCACGGTCTGCGCACTCTGCAATCGGGCGGTCAGAGGTGAGCTTTCTGCCTTTGGAATCCACGCAGGTGTAGATGCCATTCACAGGCGTTTGGGCAACCGCGCCCATGGAGGTCAGAACGGCCACCACCCCGGTCAATGCAAAAATCCAAGCCTTGCAAGATGCGCGCAGGGCGCTTCTATTGGTCATCATGAGTTTTCAGTGACTCCATAACGTTGCCGATAAGCCAGCACACGCTGGTGGTCTGCGGCCAACGTGCCCGCGCTGTTCTCTTGCAGATAGTGCATCAAGTCTGTCAGCTTGGCAATCGCGCAAACCTTCAGGCCGAGTTGGTCGCGAACGTACTGCACGGCGCTGTAATCCACGTCAGCACCATTTTCAGTGGCCTTTTCTTGCCGATCCAGGGCGATCACCACGGCGTGCGCTTTGGCACCCGCTGCCTTGATGATGGCGATAGATTCCCGCACGGCGGTGCCTGCCGACATGACGTCGTCCACAATCAAAACGCGACCCTTCAAGGGTGCGCCGACCAAGGTGCCGCCTTCGCCATGGTCTTTGGCTTCTTTGCGGTTGTAGGCAAATGGCACGTTGCGACCCAGTCGGGCCAGTTCTACCGCCAAGGCTGCGCCCAATGGAATGCCTTTGTAGGCGGGGCCAAACACCATGTCGAATTCGATGTCGCTTTGCACCAAGCGTTGGGCATAAAAAGCCGCCAAGCGGCCCAGCTTGGCACCGTCGTCAAACAAACCCGCGTTGAAAAAATAGGGGCTCATCCGGCCCGCTTTGGTTTTGAACTTACCAAAGCGCAGCACGCCGCAGTCCAATGAAAACTGAACGAATTCCTGAGCTAAATTTGGAGTCGAATTGATCTGCACGTCCTACCATCTTATAAAAACTCGAAGCACTAAGGGGCCACTTTTTTTGATCAGGGCCTAAACTTATGGCTTGACCCTATAACGCGGCACGTCCACTATCGAATGACACGGAGAGCAACTTGTTCAAATTAACCAGCCTTAATCTCAACGGCATTCGCTCGGCCACCAGCAAAGGGCTGGAAAACTGGCTGCATGTCCACCAGCCTGATTGTATTTGCGTCCAGGAAGTCAAGGCCCAGCATGCCGACGTGGTGGGCAAGTTTGAAAAACTGGCAGGCATGCAGGGGTATTTTCACTACGCGCAAAAAAAGGGCTATTCGGGCGTGGCCATCTACAGCCGCCACGAACCGAGCGATGTGATGGTGGGTTACGGATCGACCGAATTTGACGCCGAGGGCCGCTATGTCGAAGCCCGGTTTGACACGGCACGGGGCAAGCTGTCGATCATCAGCGCCTACTTCCCCAGCGGCTCGTCGGGCGAAGACCGCCAGCAGGCCAAATTCAGATTTTTGGCTGAGTTTTACCCGCATTTGCAGGCCCTGAAGGCCAACCGCGAGTTCATTTTGTGTGGCGACGTCAACATTGCGCACAAGCAAATTGACCTGAAAAACTGGAAAAGCAACCAGAAAAATTCAGGCTTCACGCCCGAAGAACGCGCCTGGATGACCCAATTGATCGATGACGCGGGCCTGGTGGACGTGTACCGCAAGCTTCAACCCGATGCGACCGACACAGCCTACACCTGGTGGAGCGCGCGCGGCCAAGCCTATGCCAACAATGTGGGCTGGCGGCTGGATTACCACCTGGCGACCCCCGCCCTGGCCGCTTTTGCCCGCCGTGAAGCGATTTACAAAGAGCAAAAGTTCTCTGACCACGCGCCCGTCACGATTGAGTACGATTTGTAGTTACGCCACTGCTAAATCGCTCGTGAAGTAGGC
>JANPCR010000044.1:0-7051 GCA_031431035.1 Rhodoferax sp. | reverse complement strand
CGATGTCAATGATGCCGTGTACCAACTCAATCATCGGCCCAGAAAATGCCTGGGATATCGAACCCCCCATGAGGTGTTCTACGCCCTCGAACTCCAACCCTTAAACTAGACGCTGTTGCACTTCGTACTGGAATCCAAGAACTAAATTGGCCTCTAGCTCACGAAAAATATAGATAGATTGCTATATCCAACATAGCATCCATGCGGTTGCCAAGGTCAACGTGCCCTGCTCTAATCGCCTGCGGCCTCGGGTTCCTGCTCAAAGTGCGAGCCCCCCAACGGTCGCTCTTTAAAGTTTGCCATCGACCTTTGAAATTCGCCCCTGAAATCAGCCCCTAAAACCCCTGAACGGAGACTTTTATGACCCCACGATCAATTCTTTCTGTGTTTGCCGCAACCGCCTTGCTGACCTTGACCGGCGCAGCCCACGCGCAGGTGCCGCAATACGGCGCAAATGTTTCGCATGAGCAAGCGCGCAAAGCCATTGCTGGCGCGGTGGCCGAATCTCGCAAGCTCAACTTGCCCATGGCCATTACCGTGGTGGACAACGCGGGCCAGCTGGTTGCGTTTGAACGCATGGACAACACACAAACTGGCAGCATCGGCGTGTCGCAAGACAAAGCAGTGTCAGCCGCCATGTACCGCCGCCCCACCAAAGTCTTTCAAGACGCGCTGGCAGCGGGCGGCGCGGGCTTGCGCATTTTGACGCTGCGCGGTGCCAACGCCGTTGAGGGCGGCGTGCCCTTGATGGCCGACGGCAAAATCATCGGTGCCATCGGCGTCTCAGGTGGCAGCGCCGAGCAAGACGGTGTGGTGGCCAAGGCAGGCATTGACAGCATGAAGTAGGGTCTTCGGCACCCATTGAGAAGGCCCCCAGCGGGCCTTTTTTATCGACGCTATTGCGGTAAAGCGATATACTCATCGATATGAAAACATCAAACCACACTGTCACGCTGTCAAGCAAATACCAGGTGGTAGTGCCCGCGTCGATGCGGGAAAGCCTCAACCTCAAACCAGGTGCCAAACTGACCTGGATTGAAATTGACGGGATGGCCCATTTGGTGCCCTACAAACCCGCCAGCGCTTACCGGGGAATCGCCCGAGGCTTGACCAACAGCGAAATTCCAAACGAGCCTGATCGCTTTTGATGGTCGCGAAGCAGATTCCGGCCAAGCCAGCGGTCGCCTTGATCGTGCTCGATTCGTCGTGCTGGATTGAGTATTTCCGTGACACTCCGCGTGCCGACTTGTTCGCGTTGGTGGCAGAAACGTCAGAAAATTTGATAGTGCCCATCGTCACCATTTACGAAGTCACCAAGAAAATTCGGCGCGAACTCGACACAACCATCGCTGCATTTTCAGAGTCTTTGATGTGCCGGGGCCATGTGGTTGAGATCGACCTTGCCATAGTCCGCCATGCCGTGGCCCTCAACCTGCCGCTGGCAGACAGCCTGATCTACGCCACTGCACAGACCCACGACGCCATTCTGTGGACGCAAGATGCCCACTTTGAAGGCTTGCCAGGGGTGAAGTATTTTCCGAAAGTGCAGGCGTAACGGGCCATGGTGCAAACCAATCAGATCTAAAAATTAAGAATGCTGAAATTTGAACTTCTCAAAACCGACGCGGCGTCGGCCAACCTGCCGGGCAGCCACGCCCGCCGTGGCCGCCTGACGCTGAACCATGGCGTGGTTGAAACCCCCATCTTCATGCCAGTTGGCACTTACGGCACGGTCAAAGGCGTTGCGCCGCATAGCCTGCACGACATGGGCGCGCAAATCATTTTGGGTAACACATTCCATCTGTGGATGCGTCCTGGCCTGGACGTGATGGCCAGCTTTGGCGGCTTGCACCAGTTTGAGAAATGGGACAAACCGATCTTGACTGACAGCGGCGGTTTTCAGGTGTGGAGCCTGGGCGAGATGCGCAAAATTTCGGAAGAAGGCGTCAAATTCTCCAGCCCGGTCAATGGCGACAAATTGTTTTTAACGCCAGAAATCTCGATGCAAATTCAGACGACGCTGAACAGCGATATCGTCATGCAGTTTGACGAATGCACACCCTACCTGTCGATTGGCGGTAAAAACAAAGGGCAACTCACCACCGAGGCCGAGGCTCGAAGCTCGATGGAGCTCAGCCTGCGGTGGGCTTTGCGCTGCAAAGACGAGTTCACCCGCTTGCAAAACCCCAACGCGCTGTTTGGCATTGTGCAAGGCGGCATGTTTGAGAATCTGCGCCAAGAGTCCCTGGAACAGCTGGTTGACCTGGACTTCCCCGGTTACGCCATCGGTGGCGTGAGCGTGGGCGAACCCAAAGACGAAATGCTGCGCATCATGGCGCACACCCCGCACCGCCTGCCCGCTCACAAGCCACGCTACCTGATGGGCGTGGGCACACCCGAAGATTTAATTGAAGGGGTGGCCCAAGGCGTTGACATGTTTGACTGCGTGATGCCGACCCGCAACGCCCGCAACGGCACCTTGTTCACCCGGTTTGGCGATCTGAAAATTCGCAACGCACGCCACAAAGCAGACCCTCAGCCGCTTGACGCAACCTGCACCTGCTACGCCTGCGCGGGCACTGCCAAAGTCGCCTATGCAGAAGGAGGCGCCGAGGGTTTTTCAAGAGCCTACCAACACCACCTGGACCGCTGTGGCGAAATGCTGGGGCCTATGCTGGCCAGCGTGCACAACCTGCACTACTACCTGAACCTCATGCGCGAAGTGCGCGACGCGCTGGACGCGGGCACGTTTGGTGCCTACCGCGCTCAGTTCAAGGCAGACCGTGCGCGCGGGGTTTGACGCGCCCGATTTTTTGGGTCTGGGTTGATTTTCAAACCATCGCCCGGTTGCCAAAAGCCTGGGCCATAGCTTGCATGCCTTGCTTGATGATTTTTTCCTTCCACTCGGGCGTGTCTACGTAAAACGCATCGCGCAAAGCCTTCTTGATGGCGACCGCAAGCCTGGGTGGCGCGTTGGGGTGATTGGTCAACCATTGGTCGCCACGCAGTGCTGTGAGCACCTGCATGACAGGTGCCGTGCCGAATTCCATGGCCATGGCCGTCACCTCCGCCTGGGGACATTCATCATAAATTGCACTCCACATCAAGCCCGTCAGGGCCGACGAAACGGATGACCCGTCGTCCAACGACTTCAGCGGCGTGGCCCCCGCCCCACTCCACCAGTGACTGGCGCGGCGCTGGCCTTCCTCGTCGCCGCGTTTCATGGCAAACGTGCGTTCGCCATGGCCAGACGGCCCCAGGCCGCTGTGGAGGTCGATCCAGGCAATTTCTGTGGCCTTGCCGCCATAGTCGCGCAAAATTTGGCGCAAGGTCAGGTTACTCCATGACGGGCCAACGCCGCCAAAGAAAAGGCCATCCAGCACCTCGTATTGCCCGCCAGACACCGCAGCCTGCGCCGACTTCATGCCTTGGGTGAGGATGTGCCAGCCGATGGCCGCAGTATTGCCAAACCCCGGTGGCCAGCTGGTGGGTAGCAACAGCGAATGCAGTTTTTGGTAGGCCGGGTTTTGCGGCAGTGGTTTTGAAAAATCTTGAAAATTGCGATTCAAGTCCACGTTTTCGTGGGTGACCCTGCGCGTGTGCGAGAACCCGTAGGGGTTGATGGCGTGCAAATACAGAACTGCGATGCCAGCATTGGCGCATTGGCTGCGAAAAACCGGGTCATTCAACGCGAAGACTTGAACGCCCGAGCCGCAATAACCTTCCACGCCGTGGCAACCGCTGCTGACAATCATCAATTGACGGGCATTGGGCGTGCCATCCAGCACTGCGTCCAGAGCCAGCAATTCGCCATCGCACCCTGCCAGCGGATGCGGGTAGCTTTGAACGGGCAAGCCAACATCGCTGGCACCCTGAAGGAATTTTTCTCTTGCTTGCGCATAACTGATTGAAAAAGCATCGACGAACTGCATGTCCCACGCACCTTGTCTGGAAGCCAAAAAAAGTTAACGGTCTGCCTCAACCCCGGTGAACACGGTCAATACCCCGGTGTAGCCATACAAATGATGCCGCGCAATTTCGCCGCCTGCAAAAAACCCCACCAAAGGCACATCACCCAGCGCACGCCGTACGATTTGCAACTCGGCACTCGGGCCACCAAAATGCGGGCCACCCCGGCCCGAGCAACTGACGTAAACCGCTCCGGCAATGCGGCGATCCGGGTGCGGGGCGGACTCCGCCTCTGATTGGGCCAGCGCAGTGGCTGTTTGCAGGGGCAGTTCTTCTGGCTCAAGCTCTTCGCGTATTTCAGCGCAAATGCGGGTCAAGTCGGTTCTAGCGGCCTGAACATTGCGCTGGCAAAACGCCAATTGCATGCCAGCCTCCAGCCGGTCAGCCACCGCCACCCCGCGCCTGGCGGGGTCAAGCCCAATGATGTGCCTGACAATCACGTCGCTGCCAAAATCGCCGCGCAGGTTGACGCCGTTTCGACCGACCGCGTCGTCTTGGTCAATCAGGCCGACCAAGGTGGCGCGCACCGCAGTCAACGCTTCTTTCGGTTGATTCAGAGACACGTTCAAGTCCCGCAGCATCACGTCCAGCGCGGGTTCGCCGTCCAACTGAATCACCAAGTTGTTGTCAAACTCAGTGACCGTGCGGGTTTTAGACACAGGTTGAACGCCTTGCGTCACTCGGGACACCAAGCCTACGCCTTCACCAAACGCGACACCACTCAGCCCGCCAGAAAACACACCCCCCGCAGCGCCATGCCCGGTGATATTGCCGTTGCCGGCCACCGCAAATTGCACCGACTCGGCGCGGCTGGACGACAAGCCACCAAACAGGTAGCCGGAGCCTGCGCGCGACGCCATTTCTTCAATCAATTCGGTCAAGTCGGGCGTGCTGCCATCGGCATGCACCAAGGCGGTGTGGACTTCAAAACCCAGACCCAGCGGCGACACACCCGAAAAAACGCGGTACTGGTCTGAGGGCAAATCACACAACATCACGGTCAGTGCGGCTTCGTCGAAATACTCTACGTTGTTAGCGGCAATGCCAACGCCCACAGTGCCAGACCAGTCTGTCACTTCGGGCAGTTCAGCGCTCAGGTGATCCAAAATTTCTTTGGCTGCACTGGCATAGTGGTCCGTGATGTAGAGAAGCGCCAAGGTCGGGGCAGACGCATAGTCAGGCGACGCCATTTGCGCACGGAGCTGGGCCAGAACCAAGCCGCAGGCAAACAGCCACTGCGGGTGGGTAGCATGACCATAGGGAAACAGTTTCATGGCCGCCCCCGCGGCCCAAAGGATGCGGCAGCCTCAAGGCGCAACTTCAGCATGGTGGCACTCGCCTCAACAAGGGCTTCAATCGTCAACTTTTGCGACGCACTGTTTTGCTTGCCACTTTGCGGGCGGCTGCACGCGGGGCAATGGCGTTCGAAGCTACTTTTTTGGTCGCCTTCATGGCCTCTTTCGCCAGGCCAGCGGCCATATTTTTGGTCGCATCAATCGCCGTTTTTTTGGTGGCATCCTTCATGGCGCCCGCCGCAATTTGCTGAAACTGCTGGGTGAGTGAACCCCACAGCTGCATCGGGTCGACCAACCCCGCAATCCCTGGGCTGGGCTTGCCGGGCTTAGACGGTGATCTGCCGGTCACGGCATTGCCCACACCTGCCGTCACATTGGAAATGGTTTTAGCCGTGCTGGCCGCCTTTTCGCCCACAGATTTCATGCCAGACACCACGGAGTCTGCCGCCTTGAGCTTGAACGCATTGGCAACGTCGCCCAAATTGAAATTCAAGCCCTTCAACGTCGCCAAGGTCATTTTTTGAACCTCCAGCGCCTGGATCGTGGCACCCAAAGCCTTGGAGTTTTGATCCAGCCAAAAGTGCACCGTTTTAAGCTCCTCAATGCGTTTGTCGAGTTCTTCAACATTCAACGAAGGCGCGACCCAGTTGGCCAAATTGGGCATCTGGGGAATATTGTTGGATGCGCCAGCCGCTGCATTTTTAGCAAGGTTTTGCAAAAAATCGAAGCCGGGCACGAATTTGCCGAAACCAGAGTCAGGTGCGTCGCTCATAGTGTCTCCTTGTGGTTTGCCTGCGGTGAACTTCCAACAGCTTACCCCAATGTGACCCGAATGGCGATGGCCGCCACGCGACAAACCTCAGTGTTTGTGGCCTTCCATGCCCGCGTCGGTACCGGCTTTGCCACCAGGGGCTGCTGTTGACACCGGCAGTTTCAGCTCTATGCGGCTTTCAACGCCCTTGGCATCCTTGAACAAAAGGGTCAGGGGCAGCGTCGTCTCCTTGGCCAAAGGGCCCTTCAAGTCCATCAACATGACGTGGTAACCCCCTGGCTTGAGTTCGACGACTTTGCCAGCGGGCAGGTCAAGGCCTTTTGGCAAGGCGCGCATTTTCATCACGTCACCTTCCATTTTCATTTCGTGGATTTCTGTGACGCCAGCCGCCGGTGACGAAGCACCGACCAGCGTCAACGTGTCTTTGGACGTCAAGGTCATGAAGGCGCCGGTGCCCTTTTGGCCCGGCACGGTGCTGCGAGCCCAGGCGTTTTTGACCTCAACGGTTTGGGCACACAAGCTGGCGCTGGCAAAAACAGCCCAGGCTGCAATGGAAGTTAGAGTTTTCAAGTTCATGGTTTTTCTTTCAAATGGATTATTAAAAAGTTAAGGATTGATGAGTTCAATGCAAATGAGCCGATGGCGCTGGTTCAACCTTTTTAAGCAAGGCCGCCGTGGCCTTCAAGCCCTGGACCGAGGTAGCGCTGAAATGGCTCGCCAAAACGCTTGTGCAAGCAATCCCGCCCAAGCGCCCTGTTCGCGCCGCGAATCTAAAGTTTCAGGAGAAAGCGGGCGGCCCGCGCGCGGGAGGCGGGGCGCTGGTGCGCGCTGCAATGTGGGCAGCGGGAATAGGTTGCAGCGCATGCCCAAGCGGTTGCATCGGCAAGGCGACCGTCTGTGCTGTGGGGGGTGGCGCGCTAACCGTAGCCGTAGCGCACAGCGGGCAGTCCAGCATGCGGCTTACAGCTTCGGTGCTGCTACCGTCCGCATTTTTGACCAGCACCTTCATCACGCC